>JAVYWU010000012.1:0-18168 GCA_038877355.1 Candidatus Micrarchaeaceae archaeon
CAAGTGCAACTTGCAGACTTCGCCTATGCGCAAGCCAAGGTATGCCTGATACTTGAAAAGAAGGCCGAACTTCTCATTCTTTACGCTTCTGAGGAAGCGCTGCAACTCAAGTTCGATAAAACCTTTGTTTATGGAGCCGTACTTCGGCGCGCCGCTGCCTCGGTATTTCTTCACGAAAACCGCGTTGACTGCACTCTTTAGCGCCTTTAGCTCATGGAAGTTTAAACTCCTGCTCTGAACTTCTACGAGGTTCAGGAAGGAGCTGAAATCGAACCCCTTTTTTGCTTGTTTGAAGCTTGGAAGCTTTGCAGATTCTTCTCTATTCGAACCCGCGCTTGTCGACGCATTCTGTAAATGCTCTGGTCGGGATTCGAACCCGAGTTTCAAGGTTGAGAGCCTTGCGTCCTTGACCGGACTAGACGATCAGAGCCTAACGACCAGAACCTAAGTTCTAATTATTCTTTTTGCATTTTCAATATTGAACGTTCGCTCTTCAAGTTTCGAATAAACATATTCAAATACGTAATCGTTTGATGCAATTTCATTAATTATGCTATCCTTAATCGTGTCATCCTTTTCTGGATTTATGGTTACTGCATTTACTGAATGAATTATCTTAGATATTTTTTCAATATCTATTCTTTTTGTATCTGCCGAAAGCATAAATAAATCCTGCAAATACTCTATTCTTTTAAGTTTTTCTATTTCAGAATTTATGAATTCAAAAGGTTTCATATATAAACCGAATTCAAGCCTCTTTGATACTTCTTCTTTAGATTTGCCTTTTTGTTTAAGTATTGCAGGTATTGCAATTATGTTATTGTGCGGCAAAGATATTGCAATGTTCTTAAATTCGCCATCCAACTTATAATATAAATTTAAATATGACTCAACCCCTTCATGCAGTCTTTTTTGAAGCTCCACTCCACTTATAAGCCCTTTTTTGCCATTTATCATTTCTGAAATATTCATCATGGCCTCTTTTGCCGCTACAGTTTCGTTTTTTAATTTATTATTATTTTTTGCAAAAGCCATCACATAAAAAAGAGAATAAGAAAGTGTTTTTAAAGGCAATACATTTATTAAATGTTTAAGTTTGAATGCTTTGTTAATTTTTATATTCTTTAACTCAATCTTTGATTTTTGCATCTTCTCACTTCCTATTAGAGACCTTTCCAAGCAATGCTTCTTTTATTGAATTCTTTTGTATTACCTTAGCACAAATTTCATCAAAGTTTTTTATATTATTAACTTCATAGGCTTTTCTTTTTGCTTGATTTAATTTATTTATATAACTTGCGTATGCTTTATACGCTGCTGCATATGCATCTTTTTCATGCTGATCCTCCAACTGCTTATCGCTGGCAAGCAGGTTTTTTCTTTTCTCTTTCATATCCTCTTGAGGAATAAATAGTTTTGCATTGAATGTTGCATTCACTTTTTTAATCGTTTCATTCGGATTTTTTTTATCTGTTGCAATTATCGATGGAATGCCTACTTTGCTTATTTCATTTACAATCCATTTAAATCCCGCAAATTTTTTGCTTACCTTATATACAATATTGCCTTCTAAATTTAAACAAACAATTGCTGTTGTCTTTCCTGGATCTAACCCAACTATAATGTGTTGCATATAATTCATTTATTTATCTGATTAATTGAGTAATTTATTGCAGAAGCAACTGTTTGTGGCAATGATATATAATGGCAATTTACTATAAATATTGGAGTTGATGTTACATTATAAAAAGATGCAAGAATTGCCTGATTATTGAGTAGCGATGAAGCATTACTGATGCAACTGGACAATTCCGGCATATCTATGTTCGACCCAATTGCCAATTGATTGAGCATTGATTGTGATACCGGGACTCCTGTAAAAATTTTGCTTAAGTTTTCTACGAAAGCTTTGAAATTGCTCTGCTTAGATGTGCAAGCCAGATAATCTCCCAAAAGTTGAGTCGTATATACGCCATATTTGTTATAAAGTGCCATAGAATATTTTGCAAAAACAAAATAATATGAAACAGAAATTTTATTTGCTTCATTGCTTGAAAGATTTATTGCATTTAATATAGAATTCAATGCCAATGGAGCATAAGGGTCTGTTATTAAATATACAGATATAGGCAAAGTATAGTTGCAATTGTATCTACCGTTTATTTGTATTGTGCCATATGCACTTACTTTTGTGTTGCTTTGTATTTTGGGTTTTATTGTTTCCATAAAGCTATTTTTCAATGATAAATTTTTGTATAAAATTAATGAAATGTTAAATACACTGTTGTTAGCTAAAGGGCTTACAAATTTTGCCGTAACCAGCCAATCACCATTAACTAAAGGTATGGCACTGATACTGTTTGTAATTATATAATAAGGTAGCAACGAAAGTGAAGTATTTACCAAAGAATATCCTGCAAGTATGGTTTCGGCCTTAGAAATTACTGTTGCATTGTTAATTGATGCATTTGTAAAGGTAGAAGCATTGCTAGAATTTGTCGAAGGCAAAATTACTGGAGCTTTAAAGAAAGAAAGTGCAAAAGTTAAAGCAATCAATATGATTACTAGTATAATAAGTGAAATATGCAAATAATCTAATCCTCCATGTTTTGTTGCCGCTTTTACTATAAAAACCGGTTCAGGCTTCTTATTTTTACTTACCTTTTTGTTTCTTGCATCCATTTAATCACGCACGGGCTCGGCGGGATTTTCATTCATGGATTTTGAACCCGCGACCTTTACCTTAGGAGGGTACCGCTCTATCCAAGCTGAGCTACGAGCCCATAGATTATATTTAGCAATGCACATTTATAATTTTTTGCAAAAATCTATAAGCAAAATAACGTAAAGAGACTTATAAAGCATTCAAATCTTACCAAAATAAAAACAACTTTTACATTTTTGTTAATGCATCTATACCTGAAAGCTCTAATGCTTTTCCGATTACATTTTTGAATGCAAGTACTAATAGCAATCTCGCATCCATTTTTTCTTTGTTTTCTGCTTTTAATACAGGCGAACTTTCATAAAAACTGCCAAACAATGCCGCTAGATTACCAGCATAATCCACAAGAATACTCGGCCTTTTTTCAACGCACGTCTTCTCAATTATATAATTCAATTTTGATATATATTTAACAAGCTTAAATTCATTATCACTATATACTTCAACCTCATCATTAAATTTAGGCAATTCTCTGCCTTCTAAAATTTTTGAAGCTCTTGCATGCATATATTGACAATATGGTCCAGATATACCTTCAAAAGTCAGTGCGCGATTCCATACAAACACGATCTTGCGTTCTGGAGACATATGCAAGAATTCGAATTTAATTGCAGCTTTAGCTACGCTTTCAGCTATTTTTTGCTTTGTCTCATCATCTATTTTAAACCTGTCTGTTATCAATGCAAATGCCTTTTTCTTTGCTTCTTCTAAAAATTCGTCAGCAGTGTATCCAAACCATGTGCCTTTTCTGCCTGAAAGTTGTGCCTCTTTTAGTTCTACTATATTATATGCAAGGTGCTCTAGCACCGCATCGCTATGTAGGAGATTTAATACAAGCTTAACAATACTTTGTTCATAATGCTGTTCTATATCGATTACATTTATTGCTTCTTTAGCGCCTCCGAATCCCTGCCTACTTCCATTCTGAGAACTTATATAGATAGGCATATTATTTGGTTGATATGCCATTTTATATAAGAAAGGATCATCTATTAACCCAAATTTCCACATGTGAAAAGCAATATCTTTTGCAGCATATGTTGCAGTACCATTGCTTCTTATAAGCACCTTGCTTTGTTCCTTTAATCCACGAAATTCTTTTGGAAGATTCTTGATAGAATTAAAATCTATTATAGTACACCCTGCATATTTTCCAGTATAAATTTTTTTTGCTATTCCTTTTTCTTCTAATATGTGCATAGATTTTTCAAATATTTTTGCAGCTATAATGTCGCTTTCCCATATTTGTACATTGTGATATATGCCATATGAAAATGCCGTTTCATATTGCGCTTCAACACATTTTTCGCATATGCTTCTTGCAAGTTTCGCATCTTCTCCTTTTTCTTCCATATTTTTTAGCAATGCCGTAAGTTCATCTTTTGCATCATAATTTTTGAAAAGTTCATTTGCTTTTACGTAAATCTCTCCAAGCCAATAATCATATTTCTTATCCACTTTTTTATCCTCTGCGCCCAATTTTTTATATCCCCATACTGTTTCTACTATTTGCAAACCCATATCATCAATATAGTCTTCCCGCTCAACATCATATCCGCAGTAAGCATATACATTTGAGATAAAATCGCCTATAAGTGCATTTCTTAAATGGCCTATGTGCCATGGCTTGTTTGGATTAACGCTGGGAAATTCTATTATAACTTTTTTGTTTTTGCCGATATCTAAGCCTTCGCATTCCTTTGTATATTCTTTAAAAACTGCAGCGGCAAATTTTTTCCTATCTATATAAAAATTTATAAAACCCTTTTCAGCTTTTATTTCCTTTATATAATGTATTTCACCAATGTTTTTAGCTAATTCGATTGCAATTTCCATTGGATTTTTTTTAAGTTTTTTTGCCACTTTGAAGGCAAGAGTAGAACAAATGTCTCCTGCATCTCCTTCGAACACATCATTTTCTATTTCTTTTTCATCAATTCCTGCTTTGCTTGCTTCTTCCTTTATTTTCTTTCTTATTTCATAAATCAAATTTATCCATATATCGTTCTTTTCTGATATCATACAATTCACATGATTCAATTATGCCTTTGATATATTGGGAAAGTTTTTATTGAAAGTTTATATATAAATTATCAAACTTCTTCAAGAAATTCGGTATTTCATTTATAATATCGCTTGCTAATATATGATTACCTTTTTGCTTATAAAGAATATCTCCAATTGATGCATGCGTATACACTCCTGCAACAGCGCTTTTAAATCCATCTTTGCATATAGCAGAATACGCCCCAATAATGCCTGCCAATACATCTCCTGTTCCCATTGTTGCAAGCGCAGAACTGCTAGGATTGCTTATTTTTACTTTGCCATTTCCTGCTATTATTGTTTGATGACCTTTTAATACAAGAATTCCTTTATGCCTTTTTGAAAAATCTATTGCATCTCTTACTCTTTTTTCTATATCTTCGCTTGGCTTTCTGCCTGTAAGTCTATAGAATTCTCCATCGTGCGGAGTTATGATGCTGCCATTTAAATTAAAAATCTTTTTTGCTGCGTCTATTGCTCCACCATCAACAATAACAGCATTTTTCAATTTTACCTCTTTTTCTATTATTTCATTTAAAATTTTCTCGCTGATATTTTGCATGCCCATTCCTATTATAACGCTATTGTGCTTTATATTTTTTATTTTTTCAAGCAAATCCGTGTAATTGTCAAATGTATATACTATACTGTTTGTGGACAATTTTTTTGCTATACTACCTAATTCTCTTGGTAACAGCATGCTTGCATACCCTGCCCCGGTTCTAAGCGAAGCCAAAAGTGCATTTGATGCATTAGCAGCAGCTATAGGTGCACCGTGATATGTTTCACTTCCTCCAATAACAAGTACGCATCCGTGGCTATATTTATTAGCATCTTTTGATAATGCTTTGCCAGCAAGGAGCAAATCTCCTGGCCCTGTATACAATTCTGCAGATTTCGGTATGCCTGCATTGATTATTTCTGCATAAGGGAATTTATTGTAAACCATTGCTTTTTTCTTTTTATAAATAGCAAACACTCTTGTTGCATTTATATGCTTTTTGCACATCTTTCCTGTATCTGCATATATGCCTGCAGGTATGTCTATTGATATAACATTTTTGCATTTGTTTATTTCATCAATTCCCTTTCCTAAGATGCCATTTGGCTCCCATTTCAATCCTATTCCTATAAGCGCATCTACAGCACAATCTGCATTTTTTATAACTTCAACAAATTTTTCAAAATCTCTTTCTGTATCTATAAATTGTGCACTATCTATCCATTTGGGTTTTTCGATCGCTTTTACTCTTTTTGTCATAAATGCTGCAATATATACTTTGCATGTGTGATTTGATCCTAAAAGATTTCTTGCAACCGCATAGCCTATCCTACCTTTGCCTCCCGTGCCACATGCCACTACAATATTTTTAAAATTTATTTTTGTTGCTATTTGGGCAGCAGCAGATTCTTCAATGCAACTTCTTTTAATGCCTAACGCTTTCGCATTTAACATCGTGGCATAAGCTTCGATAACACTAATCGAATCATTGCTGCTTTTCTCTGATACCATCTATTATCTTTAATCATGTATATTTTTATGTTTTTCCGCATAAATATAAAATGAGTGAGGGTGTTTATATTTCAATAGTATATAAAAAAGGCAATGAGCTTGCTGTAAATTTGCCATATGAAGTAATAAAAGTTTTGAACTTAAATGAGGGCGAAGAAGTAGATTTTTTTAAATATTCTGATAAATATTTTATATTTGCTAAGAAAAGTGATGTATTAGATATACTTCTAAAAAATAAAGCAACTCAAAATGCTTCTACCTTTCCAAAAAACACAAGTAACGAAGCAATAAAAAAAGAAATAAATATAAGTGCAAAAGAATTGTCTGTGCTTAAAAAACTTGATACACTTAGATATAAAGAAAGAACACAGAGCAATGTTAAAAAAATACTTAGCCAAGAAGATAATGTTATTCTTCAAGAACTTATAAAAAAAGGGCTTGTAATACTTTTTACGAAAGCAGAAAGTAGCGATTACAGGTATAGCATACCACCAGACGTATATAATCAATTTCTTTTTGGCAAAAGGGAAAAACCTGCTATTGCAACATCAAAAGGCGAGAATTCTGTTCCGGCAACTTTCACAGAAGTAAAGCTAAAAGAGACTAATAAATATACAGAAGCATTAGAGCGTAAAGGATATTTAGTAATTCAAACTGAAAGCGAAGCTGCTTTGCTTTCTACGATGCTGGAAGAAAGCATACGCTCTGGTCTCGTTATAGGTACAAGGGCATTTAATAAAAAATTTTATGTGGTATTAAAGGAATTCATGATTGAAAACAGTTCAAAAGTGTTGAATCTTATCAATAACAAGCCAATGAAGATTGAGGATATAGCCAAAGCCATTAATATGGAAGAGGATGCTGTGCGATCTATTTTGTATATACTTGCAGAGAGCGGCGACGCCACAGAAATAAAAAAAGATCTTTTCAAATCTGCATGATTTTTGTTATAACATATTTTGATTACATAATTGATTATTTTTGTTATTTTTTTGTTATTGCATTCTTTATATAGCAGCAAATTTGTCAAGTAGCATTATTAATATAGCTATAATTGTAATTGCGATAAGCACTATTTTAGGGTTAAACTTTGGTCCTTTTGTTGGTGCATCATAAAAGCTCATTACTCCAGCTTGCGATTGTGGGGAATACAAAGTTGCCATATATATAATTTGTTAAAAAGCTATAAATATTTGTAGTATTAATTTTTGTATATAAAAGGTAGATGTTGTAATGGAACTTAAAAGTGACAGCGGAGAAAGCCATACTTATACTTTACATGCTGAAGATTCAAGTGTCCCAATTATGGGGCCACTTGTATTATGGTTATTTTTTCTTGTTATAGCCCTTATTATAGAAATTATTTCTTTGCCTTCTTTACTCGGCAGTAATAACATTAAAGAGCTTAGATTAATTGCAGGGAGCATACTTTACATTCCTGGCTGCATAGTTTTTCCACTTATTGTATCTGTATGGTTAGGCGAAAGAATAGGGAGATCAAACGAAAATTTTAGGCAAACTCTAAAAAGCGCCATAATAAATATGCTTTATGTAATCATAATATACGCAGTTGTGATATTCATCATATTTGTGCTTTTGGATAGTGCAAATATCAGCATTGGAAATGCCAACGTTTCTCTAGCAGAAAATGCTATAGCATCCAATTCAATTATTAGCGGTATGACTAACATAAACAGAAGCTTTCTTATTTATGACCTGCTCATTCCAAGCGTAATAATAGCAGCAATTACACCTCCTTTTTCACTTCTTGCAATGTTAAGAAAGAAAAGTTAATATTCATGCAGTTGAAACTACCTTTATTACGTCATTGTTCTTCAGTTTATAATCTTTGCCTATTCTAATCTTCTTTTTTGCATCTATGGCATAAAGCATATGCTTTGCAATGTCTGTATGTATCATTTCAGCCATTTCAAGGGCTGTTAAGCCTTTTTTTATGAGCAGTGCATCCGGTAAAATATTGCCCATGTGGTCAGAGTATTTATTTTCATCCTCTACAGGATATACAACTATGTTTTCTAATACATCAAAAACAAGTGAATTTAAAGCATGCTGCGTTCCGGTACCGTATTCCTTTTTATTTATATAATCTAACATATATTCAAGAGCTTTTTTCTGTTCCTCATTTGCATTTCCTAAAACATTAAACGTCCTATTTCCAGGAATGTAATCTATAATATGCTGCTCTACTGCTTTTTGCAATGCAAGCTCTATGGCTGCGGAGCATTCATATACATTCTTATATTTGCTTTTTAGTCTTTCGATGTTTTTTTCTGCATCATTAGAATCTGCCTTATTCGCTATTATTTCTATTGGTTTTGATATTTCAAGCAATTTTTTTGAAAAATCTAATATGTCCTCTTCGCTCCAATTGATATTAGATGAAGAAAGATAGCAAGAATCTATTGCTTTTTCAATATCCTCTTTCCTTATTTTTAGACCTGCAAGCACTTCGTGAAGCGCGTCAACGCCATTTTTGCTCCCAGATATAGAAGGCATATGCTTTTTTACTATTCCTGCAAGCCATTCATCAAGCTCTTTGACTACCATCTCTATATCGTCTTCAGGATTGCATCCATCGCAAGGGTTGCCTGAACTGTCCGTCCTTCCACTTGCGTCTACAACCAGCATAAAGGCATCTGCAGTAGAAAGATTGTTTAAAAATTGATTTCCCATTCCTTTTCCCTCGTGCGCCCCTTCAACTAGCCCTGCAACATCCATTATATTTACTGGAATCATGCGTATTCCCTCTTTGCAAAGTGAGTTTCTTGCATTGCATTTCACTCCAAGCTCTTTTTCAACGCATGTTACAGTAACGTATGCCACACCTTTATTTGGATCAATAGTAGTGAAAGGATAATCTGCAATCTGAACTTTTATCTGCGTCAATGCAGAAAACAAAGTGCTTTTACCTTTATTCGGTGCTCCTATGATACCTACTAGCATTTTATCCATCAACCTTTTTAATTCAAAATTCTTATTACTTTCTTTGAAGCAAGGAATTTAGATTACTTTAATAGATTTTTATGCAAATTTTACCAATTTATGATATTAACCCAGCGAGCGGAAGCCCTTGGCTTTGCAATGGATGAGAGCGAACCGCAGAAAGAAAAAATATATACCTTTACGCCTACAATATGATGTGACAGAAGGCTTTTGGCTGTGAGTGCACATAAAGGCAGTTCCCATGGCTTGCCATCTGCTGGCAATAAGCCATGCTAAAAGATCTCACAAGAGATGGTCGTGCGCAGCATACCTTCGCAAGAGGGGAAGCCCACACACACTTCAGCGGTGGGAGGCACGTCACCTGGAATAAAAATAAAGTATGCAGTACTAATGCCAGTAGAACAAAAAGGCTTTACAAAGCCTTTTCAAAACAGAATATAATAAAGAGATAAAGAAGCAGTTCAGAAGAAGAATTAAATAATACAGAAGATAAACAGGGATTTTCGCATCAGAACAATCAAAATAAAAGCATAAATAACAAACTCATGCATCATGTAACGTCAAATTATAAATATGTCGCTTGCCAAAATGCCTACATATGCAGTTGTTCAAAGTTTTACGGAAGGAGAATCTACCAAACATCTATAGGAAAATCTGCAAGTGTCTAAGAAGAAAGGTATGTATCCTCTAGAGGGCAGTAAAGTTATAAGAACAAGAGGCATATGCATGAATTGCATTATAGTGCAGCATCTAAACCTGCCAAATAGAATAGCAACATATCATTCGTGGCATTTAGTATTTGATAGAAGTGTAGAAGCTGTAAATAAGATAAAGCAAGAAGCTCTAAAGTTACTGACATGACAGGAGTCCATCCGTAAGAGTAAGGTAGTTCACTAATAAGTTATATAAATATTTAGATAATAAAACTATACAGCTTAATATTCTGTTTTAAAGTATTTGAAGTGTTTAAATGAGAGGATCTCGACAGTATTGGCCACATAAGCGTGCAAGGAGGCTTCTACCTAGAGTTAGAAGCAATCCACAGAAAACAACGTTAGGCTTAAATGGTTTAATAGCTTATAAAGCAGGAATGGCAACTGCAATTATGATAGATGATTCAGAATCTCCATCAAAGCAGCAAGAAATAAGCAGGGCATGCACCATTCTAGAAGTCCCACGTACAGTATTATATGGAATAAGACTGTATGGAAGAGATAAATATAGCAACTATAAGGTTTCTTGTGCAGATATATACGATTCAAGCACTTTGCAGAAGTTGGGCAAAAAAACTATAAAATCCGCAAAACTTGAAGACGTAAAAAAAGATTTAAGTAAATACATTGACATTCGTGCGCTTCTAGTATCTTTTCCAAAAGGCCTACCTGTAGGGACGCATCATATTCAAAAATTTGAAGTAGGCGTCGGTGGTAAGGATATCAATGAAAAATTTTCATTTCTTGAAAGTATGCTTGGTAAGCCCGTTTCTGTTAAAGATATTATAAAGCAAGGCGAATATGTAAATGTTACTTCTATTTCAAAAGGGAAAGGATGGCAGGGAGTAATAAAGAGATACGGGGTAGCTAGAGTTTCACATAAAGCTACACAAAAAGTAAGACATGTTGGTACATTAGGTCCATCAACTCCTGGAAAAGTTCTTTTCACAGTACCACAGGCAGGCCAAATGGGATTCAACTACAGATCAGAGCGCAATAAGCGCGTTATAAAGATAGGAGATTCAAATGAGTCTGCATCTATAAATATTTCTGGAGGCTTATTAAATTATGGAAATGTTCATAACGAATTTATTGTATTAGAAGGTTCTGTACCAGGTCCTGCAAAAAGGCTAGTTAGAATCAGAGAGAGCCAAACAAAACGTAACGTAAATATAAAAGAGCCTAAAGTTATTTCAATAAGGTGAAAAAATGGCATTGTTTCCTGTTTATGGATTGGATGGAAAAGAAGAGAAAGAATTAGAATTGCCAAAGATATTCAGTTATCCAATAAAAAAAGAACTGATACAAAGGGCAGTGCTTTCTGAGCAGAGTTTTGAATTTCAGCCCCAAGGCCATTATATCCTTGCGGGAATGCAAACAACAGCAACTTATTATGGTAGAATGTCAACTTATAGAACAGGGAGGCATATGGGGATAGCAATAAGGCCCCGGGAAAAACTTGGCGGCGGAAGGCAAGGGAAAGTCAAAAGAATACCTTCTGCGGTAAAAGGGAAGCGTGCGCATCCTCATAAAATCACAAAGAAAATAGTTGAGATTATAAGCAAAAAAGAATACGCAAATGCGCTTAAAAGCGCAATAGCAGCTACTGTAATTTCAAATAAGAATATTGTTTCACCAATAATAGTAGATGACAATATTGAAAATTTAAAGCGGGCAAAAGACGTTTCTACTTTGCTTAAGCAATTTCATATACCTTATAGAGAGGGAAAAAAGAAAATATTAAATAGAAGCCATAATAAGACAAGATATAAAAGTAGTGCAATAATAATTGTAAATAATGACAAAGGCATTATTAAGGCAGCAAGAAATCTTCCGGGTATAGATGCTGTGACCCTTGCAAAACTAAAGGTCAAGCTTCTTGCGCCTGGCGGTCAAACTAGCAGAATTGCTATATGGAGCGAATCTGCGGTAAACAATGTAAGTAATGCTATTTCAAAATTGGAGTAAGGGTTAAAATGGGAGTACTAAAATATCCGCTGGCAACTGAAAAAGCTTTAAGCGTTATAAACAATAATATTATTGTTTATGTTGTAGATAATCGGGCGCTAAAAAAAGATATCAAAGAAGAATTTGAAAAATCTTTTGCAGTTAAGGTAAGCTCAGTTAGAATTGCAAAAATGCCTTCTAATTTAAAGAAAGCTTATATAAAAATTGCCCCTAACTATAAGGCAAGTGATATAGCTGCGAAGTTAAAGCTTGTATGACGGTGTAGCAATGGGAAAGAAATTAAAGCAACAAAGAAGAGGAAAAGGGTCAAACGCTTATTCAAAACCTCCTCATGCATTTGATATTGATGTTAGATATAGCAATAAGCCGTTTAGCGAAGGCGAAGTAACCTCTTTGTTCAATTCTACAGGGAGAATAGCTCCAATAATGGAGATTACATATGAAGATTTTAAAAAAGGCACACTAATTGCCCCTGAGGGTATAAAAATTGGTGACAAGATATACTATAATAAATACAGTTTAGGTAGCGTAATGGAACTTAAGAATATACAAGAAGGTGTGCCAATATATAATCTGGAATTGAAGCCCGGCGATGGTGGCAAACTTGTTAGAAGTGCAGGCAGCACTGCATTTATAACAATGCATAATAAAGATACATGCATAGTGCAACTGCCTTCTAAGGCAACTATTACTTTAAGTAATTCATGCAGAGCCCAATTAGGTGTATGCGCTGGCGGAGGCTTCACTTCGCAGCCATTAGTAAAAGCAGGGAAGAATTATTATATAAAACATGCAACCAATAAAATGTGGCCTAAAAACAGGGGAGTTAAGATGAACCCAGTAGATCATCCTTTCGGAGGCAAGCAGCATCATAAAGGTAAGAGTTCAATGACATCAAGAAACGCCCCACCAGGAAGGAAAGTAGGGCATATAGCAGCAAGAAGGGTCGGAAGAAAGAAAAGATGATTAAATGGTTGAAAGAATTGTTTTTAAGGGATTAACTGGAGAACAAGTTTCAAAGCTTGACCATACAGCATTTATCAAGCTTATTGATTCAAGAGCCAGGCGAGCAATCAAAAGGAATTCCTATAAATATAAAGCCTTATGTGAAAAGGCAAAAAAAATTGGAACAAAAAAGCCTATAAAAACGCACGTAAGGGAAGCTGTAATACTTCCTGAATGGATCGGCATGAAATTCATGGTGCATAATGGCAAAGAATTTATGCCGGTTAATATAACTCCTGCAATGGTGGGTTTCAGGCTTGGGGATTTTGCGCCAACCACAAAGAAAGTTCAGCATTCCGCTCCAGGCATAAAGGCAACAAGAGGAAGTAAATTCTTGTCGGTGAAGTAATGGCTAAATATTCTTTTAATATGGATATTGATAAATCAAAAGTTGCAGTTGCATTGGCAGCTGATTTAAATGCAAGCTATAAAGATTTAGGTGCAGTATGCGATGCAATAAGATATAAAAGCGTTGGCGATGCATTTGAGATCCTCTCAGCAATAAAAGCTGGAATGCCTATATATTATAGAAGGCATAACAAAGGCATGGGCTCTTCCCATGTACTTCACGGCAGGAAGGGAAGAAATCCCAAAAAATGTGCAAATATGGTTCTAAAGGTTTTGCAAAATGCATATTCAAATGCTATAAACAAGGGGCTCGATGCAGAAAACATGATAGTAATACATGCTTGTGCAAACAAAACGCAAATCCTGCGCAGATCTCCGCCAAAAGGAATACTTTATCACAGAAGTGGCGGCGAAGGCTATTCTATGTCAAGAAGTAGTGACTTAGAACTAGCAAAAGTTGAAATAGGGCTTTTTGACAACAGTGAACTTAAGGCTCCTGAAGAAAAGGAAGCTAATAAGGATAGAGCGTTAACTCAAGTGCAAGAGAGTGATAATAAAGTTGAGGAAAAGGTTTCTTTAAGCAAGCCTTTGGCTTCAGCAAATAAAAAAGGTGCATGAATGGCAATAGAAAGGAAGTTCATAGAGGATGCTAAGATAAAATATAATATTTCAAGTTTTCTTAGCAAAAGCCTTTCGCGTGGTGGTTTCTCGCGTGTGGAAATACAAAAGACCCCAGTAATTACAAGAATTACCATATATGCTATGAATCCTGGTAGAATTATAGGCAGGGGCGGAAAGAGCATAAATGACCTAACAGAAGAAGTAAAGCAACGGTTCCATATGGATAATCCACAGATAAATGTTGTTGAAGTTGAAAACAGAATGCTTGAGCCCGTATTAGTTGCAAAAGATATAGCTCAAAAGCTTGAACGGGCAATGAATTACAGGCGTATACTGGAATCAACGTTAAAAAGCATAATGAATAATGGTGCAGTTGGTACAGAAATAATACTGAGCGGCAAGCTGAAAGCCAAAAACGCCAGAGCAAAAGAAGTCAAAAAAAGCATAGGTTATATACCGCGTTCTGGAGAAGCAACTTCTATTATAAGAGTTGGAGTTGCAACAGCATATCCAAAATATGGCGCAATAGGCGTAAAGGTAAGAATTGCGCCTCCTGGAGCAGTGTTTCCAGGGAGCAAGCAAGAAAGCAAGCCTGCAGGAAGCATAGATAAAAACTTGGAAGAAAAAGTAGCCACAGCCAATCAAACTGCAAGCTAATAAATTGATTCTATGGATATACTTCTTGTTGCTATAATTGCATTTTTAACACTTTTTATACCAGGTATACTTGTAGCTTTAGCTTTATTAAAAGGCACAAAGCTTCATCCATTTGAAATATTTATGCTTGGTGGCTTGTTTGGTATGATACTGCCAGCAACCTTGACATGGATGGAATCATACCTCATACCTTATTCGCCTTTTTTCAGTTTCTCTTTGAGCCTTTTTGAGATCAATGCGTTAGTCATTTCTATAGTTGCTTTGGCCATAGGATATAAAGAAAAGGCTTTTGACGGAATCATTTATACAATAAAATACTGGTTTGGCAATGGATCACCTAAGCATTCAGCTGCCCTTTCTAGGGAGCAGCTTGCCGAAAATGCTGAAGTCCGCAAACTTATTGAGATGCATGTTCGTGAAGAAGCAGCATTAAGAAGCGAACAAGAAAAAGAGCTTGCAGCCCTTGAAAACCTTCCAGAAGAAAAAGCTAAATTAATTGCAATTCAAGAAGAGAAGCTAAATATGCGCATTAATGCTTATTTAGAAGAAGAAAGAAGGCTTTATGCTAGGCTTTCTGGAGAAAAAGGTGCAATTTCAAAGCCAAAAAATTGGGTTTGGTATCTGCTTTTTGCAATAATGGTAATGACCTTTCTTACGCGCATGCTCAGCTTTGGCATTACTCCCAATTTCTTTGAATTTGATCCGTATTTTGATATGCTTAATGCACAAAGGCTGCTTGTTTTTGGCTTCCAACCTCAATATTCGCATTCTGCATGGCCTGTATTGGCCAATGGCAGTGTAATGCGTGTGGAGCCAATGATGATTTACCTATATGCATATCTATATTCAATTGCAAATGTCTTCACGCATTATTCTACCTTTAATACCTCATTGATGAGCTATGCCGCTGGCGTTACTCCACCAATAATTGCAGCGTTTCTTGTTTTTATAGTTTTTATGCTTCTTTATCATGAATATGATGAATATATAGGGCTTATTGGCGCTTCGCTTGTAGCAACGATGCCTGTATTGTTTACAACTTTTGTTTCAGGAGAGCAACTTCTTGAACCTTGG
This sequence comes from Candidatus Micrarchaeaceae archaeon, assembly GCA_038877355.1. Classification (GTDB taxonomy): domain Archaea; phylum Micrarchaeota; class Micrarchaeia; order Micrarchaeales; family Micrarchaeaceae; genus JAVYWU01. The sequence goes on from JAVYWU010000012.1 coordinate 15,635, forward strand.
GGTATATTAAGCCTATTTTTCTTTTTTGCGTCATATATGCTTGCAGTAAAAAACATGCGTGAAAAAAGGTATGCCATACTTGCAGGCATAGCATTTGCTTCAACCTTTCTAGGTGCGCATTATTATACTGTGGATGCGGGCATATTGAGCTTATATATAATGATACAGGGGATGATAAGTTTTGCAAGAGGAAAAATAAGCAAGGATTTTTACAAGATGAATGCTATAGTTATAGCAGTAATTGCAGTATTCTTTTCCTTTATGCTTTCATATGAAGTTGCGCTCAGTGCAAGCTTGCCAAAAATACTTGGCATACCAATAACCATTAGCGGGCCCATAGCTGCATTGGTGCTTGTCTATTTGATAAGCGCAATATTCAATATATTTAAAAGGCAAGGCTATGTAAAAGAATCTTTAGAGTCAAGATTATGGTTTCTTTTTGCAGTTATAATAATACTTGCATTAGCAGTTGTATTTACTCCTTTAGGTAGGCCAATAATGCAATATGCAAACCTTAGCGCCAAATTCACTACGCCTTCTACGCCACTTTTTATGACTGTCCAAGAATTTGAGCCGACAGGCTTAGCATACAACTTTGGTGCTTCTGGAATTGGGTTTATAGGAGCAAGCATATTTGGTTTTCCATTATTGATATGGCTAATGCTTTTTGCTGGGGTAATACTGCTTCTAATAAGCATACTATTAAGGAGAAGCGACAGCGCTGTGTTTTATATGCTTATAGTGCTGCCTTTAATGGCTGCAGGCTTCCTTGAAGTCAAATATCTTCCACATTTTGGTGTCGCATACATACTGCTTATAGGAATAGTTATAGGGGAGCTTGAGCTTTTTGCAAAGAATAATTTTAAGCTAACAAAGCAGGATATCTCTGATATTCGCGCAGAACTGCATGAAGCCTATATGCACAATAAGTTATTCGCATATTCCGTGTTTTCAATCGTTTTATTCTTTTTATGCCCTCCATTCTCATTTGCTTTTATTGCGTATTTAATATACAAGAACAGGCATATTGCAAAAAAGCTTGCAGCAATACTTAGTATTCTTTTCATAATATGGATAGCAGCAATATTTTTGGTGAACCTGCCTTTATTTGGTGAAAGCAGTTCAATAAGCGACGGCATTGGAGCCTTGTCTATTTCATCAAATCCTAATTTATGTTCTATATTAAGCAATAGCAGCAACCTTATTGGCATAGATGTATTTTGCAATACAGTGCCTAATTATTGGGTCAGTGCATTGGCATGGATAAAGCAGAATGTAGGCCCGAATGGTGCCCGCGTTTCTTCATGGTGGGATTATGGAGATTGGATAAACTGGTTTGGCCAAACTCCTGCAGTAATACGAGGGGATAATGCGGTGCCCAAAGAGGATTTTGCCACAGCAGCTACATATGTGCTTGGCCCGAAAGACAACTACACTGCAAAGAATTTATATAATATGCTCAATACCAATCAAACAGAATACTTGCTTTTTGATGAAGGTTTAATACAAAAGTGGGGTGCACTTGATTTTCTTGCATGCGTAAATATAAATCAGACAAACAGAACTTTTGCAATAAAGCAAGGTGCATTAAGCAATCCGCCGCAGCCATATGTTTTAGGTACTTCACAATGTGAAATAAATCATGATCCTGAATATGCCTTTATACCTCTTGCGGCATTGGCTCCAAATCTAATAAAGCCGACACTCAGCAATTATTGCAGCATATCTTCTGGATCTAAAATCTATGCAACTACGCTGCTTTATTATGATAACACGCTTATGAATTATAGTGTATGCACAGATATAAGCTCGAATCAAAATGCATTGCATGTATACAGTACAAATGGCACAGAGTTAAACATGGTAATACCTGCAATGACTATGTCGCCCCTTGGAAGTGTAAATATAAGCGGCACAGTATATCTTGAATATCTTGTTTTATACTTGCCCAACAAGAATGGCACAATAACAAATGCACCATCAGAATACTACTATTCAAATTTCTATAACGGCTTTATACTAGGCCATCTAAACGGCTTTACTTTAGTATATCCGCAAAATGCAACAGGCATAAACTTTGTTAACGGAACTTATCCAATCAGAATTTTCAGGCTTAACAACTTTAGTGGTTCGCTTCCTCCGCATACCCCAAAACCTTCTTATATAAATAATAATTATACCTTCCCTTAGATATAAAATTACTGTTTTCAATTGCTTTATCCCAGCATTTGAGTTATCAAAATTGTTAAATTTTCAAAAAACCTTTTTGCCCTTTTGTTATCTGCTATTCAAAACAAATTTGCAAAAATTGGCCGTATAATATTTGCTTATCAATTTGCGATAAAGTTGGGCTTTTTCGTCCACATGCCTGAAGGCAAGAGATTTCTTTAGCGCATATTTCGGCTTATCTTCTTTAATCATCATGTGGATCTACACATATTCTCAATTCTTTTAATCTTTAGAATCTCCAATCTCTATCAATTGCCTGTGCAAGTTCACGAAGTGGATCTTTAACGCTCCGACTAACTTAAAGC
>JAVYWU010000013.1:0-3232 GCA_038877355.1 Candidatus Micrarchaeaceae archaeon
CCTCAATCTTTTTGCAGCTTGGTTTTCTAATATATTCGCCTGTATTTTAAGCACAATACAAAATGTAGCTATAAATGCGCTGAAGTTCCTGATGAGTTGTATCCTCTTAGCATTTTTACCATACATTCATATATGAGCCAAATATATATGAGCCAACAAGTCTATAATACTTCCGTACTTGCCCTCGTCTCATTAATAAATAGCATAAATTCGCTATGCATAGTCAATCTACAATTTTATACACAAAAAATAAAGAAGTATACGAGCAATAGATATTATGCACTTCTATAGTTTAGAACAAGGGAGAGAACTTGTATCAGCGGCTAGAGTGGCAATAGAATTATACATAAGAAATCCAAGATTTGACAGAAAGCTTATAGAAAATAGATTGGAGAATTTCAATGATAGGCATGGCATCTTTGTAACATTGGAATCTTATCCCTCTTCCACATTAAGAGGGTGCGTAGGCTATATAGAAGGAATAAAGGAGGTGAAGCACCTAATCATTGAAGCTGCGATTGCTGCAGCATTTGAAGACCCGAGGTTTCCAGAGCTTTCGCTTGATGAGCTTAATAAAACAGTAGTTGAAGTAAGCATACTTTCAGAGCCTAAAAAAATGCCGAGCTCTGCAGAAGAAAGGCTAAAAGAATTGGAGATAGGAAGAGATGGCCTTATAATACAATACGGAAGCTACAGCGGCCTCTTGCTCCCAAATGTTGCGACTGAGGAGCATTTTACAAAAGAGGAGTTTCTTGAAGCTGTATGTGACAAGGCAGGCATACCTTCAAGTTATTGGAGGCAACAGAATGTAAACCTATATAGGTTTGAAACGCAGATCTTCAAAGAGAAAATGCCTTCGGGTGATGTTTACCTAGCCGGCAGCCAGAAATGCTAATTCACTCTTCAAAAATGCTGTCTATGTCTCCATTGCTCTTAATCTCTTCTATGGTTTTCTTTATGCCATTCTCTGTATATTCGGGAAAGCTAACCCCGCCGATTATAAGCATTACCCTGACTGAATCCTTCTGCATTTCATCGTCTATCCTTGCTCCCCATTTTATTAAAGCATCGGGGCTTATTCTGTCTGCAACTTCATGAAATATTGCCTCTGCTTCTTTCAGCGTTAGGTTTGATCCGCCTATTATATTTATAAGGGCTTTTTTTGCAGTTGATAGGTCTACATCTAGAAGGGGGCTTTTTATTGCATTTTCAAGCGCAACTTTTGCTCTGCTTGTGCCGTCCCTTGCATTCGTGCCTTCGCCAATGCCTATAACTGCATAGCCGGAATCCTTAAGCACGGTCTTTAGATCTGCAAAATCTATGTTCACCAAGCCAGGCTTTGTAACCATTTCTATTACTCCTTTGATTGCACCGGCAAGCACTTCATCTGAAACCCTGAAGGCCATATTTAGCGGCAGGTCAGGCACTATTGAAAGGAGCTTGTCGTTATGTATAATTATAACGGTATCTGCAACCTTTCTCAAATTGGATAGGCCTGTCAATGCATTTTTCATTCTTGTTGTGCCTTCGCTTGAAAAAGGCAATGTAATAACAGCAATTGTCAATGCTGAGCTTTCTTTGGCTTCATGGACTATTGTTGATATGGATCCTGTGCCTGTGCCGCCCCCTAACCCACAAGTTACAAACACAAGCTGTGCGTCATTTATCATGTGCCTTATTTCTTCTCTGCTTTCTTGTGCGGCTTCCTCTCCTATTTTTATGTCGCTTCCGGCACCAAGGCCTTTTGTAATCTTTTTGCCAAGCAAAAGCTTCCTGTCTGATTTTATTCTAACAAGGTGCGGGGCGTCAGTATTCATTGCGATTAAAGTAGCGCCTTCTACCTTTAGAGATGCAAGGCGGTTTATAGTATTGCTTCCGCTCCCACCTGTACCTATTACATATATTTTAGGCTTTGCTGACTCTATAAACTTCAATATTTCTTCATCGTCAGGATTCAAAGCCTTTTCAACATTATTTTCCATGGTATCATTATATTCTTATCAACAAAGAGATAAAAAACTAACCTGCAAAAATTTATAGTACGTTAATATTTCTATGCTTTCACAGCTTATAGAAAGCAATTTTTGCAGAAAAATTATGGTAAAAAGCACTGGCATATGGAGAATGCTAAAATTCTTACGTGTAATAAAATATATTCATCTAAATTTTATTTGGGCGTTTGCTAACTCGTATTGGATATGAACTGCTTACTCATGAATGGCGTGGGATTTTCCTATGCATAGCTAAATTTTTTTATTTGATTCCATCCCATTCTTTATAGAATTCATCAAGGAAATTTTTCATTATCTTATGGCGCGATGCTGCCATGCGCTTGCCTTCCTTTGTATTCATTCTTCCTTTAAGCAGGAGGAGTTTTTCATAGAAATGGTTTATTGAAGTGCCTTTATTGGCCTTATAATCTTCAAATTTCATATTTTCCTTGTAGCTTATCCTTGGATCATGTATAACCCTTCCTGTTGCTCCGCCATATGCAAAAACCCTTGCAATGCCTATGGCGCCCATCGCATCAAGCCTATCTGCATCCTGCACTATTTTTCCCTCTATGCTTGCCATTTTTTCCTTTTCGCCGGCTCCTTTGAAAGAAACATTATCTATTATATACTCAACTTTCTTTATTATGGAATCATCAACCTTGCCTGAAAGCAATCTCCTTGCCTCCCTGCTTCCAGCATGAATATCTCCGCCAGCAAATTTCCAATCTGCTATATCATGAAGCAATGCAGCCAATTGCACTACAAACATATCTGCCTGCTTTTCTTTCTTAGCGATTTCCACAGCAAGCTTCCATACCCTATAAGTGTGCCACCAATCATGGCCTGTAGGCTCATCTAAATATTTTTCCATAACATGCTTGCTTATGCTATGTATGATTTTCCTCTTGTCCATTAGAATCACTTACGCTATAGCTTCTGCCGCCCCTTTTCTGCTGTTTTTCGAAATTCGCCGAAGCAAACTCTACTGAAAGGTCTTCCTCTGCATTGGAATCCATCCATTCCTTTATATAGGTAGCTATATTTTTTAGAGGCTTTGAAAAGCGGTCTGTAAGCATATATGATTTGTCTTCATGCTTAACCATGCCTAAATCGACTGCAAAATCCAAATACCTTTTTGCTGTAGCCATAGGTATGTTTTTTGGAACGTTTTTTAATTTTAATTGGCCGGATTTTTTTATTTCATACAAAAGCTGAGCAAACCTATAAGCCTCATTTTC
>JAVYWU010000013.1:3242-15957 GCA_038877355.1 Candidatus Micrarchaeaceae archaeon
TTTCATTATCAAAAAATATGCGCGCTATATCACTTATTTTTGGGTTTTTTAGCTTATCTCTCATTGGCGCGTCCTCAAATTCCCAATATTTTATCGGCATGCAATCTATATAATTGCTTACTAAAAAATTTATTTATTTGCACAAATTTTAAAATATAAGGATTTACTTGACAAGCGTAACTATATCGCCATCCTTCAAAATATGGTCTGCGCTAACCCTTTGGTTTTTGAACTTTACGCTTGGGCCTGTTATATATGCGCATTTCATCTGCTCAAGTATTTCGCTGTGTATTTTTCTTGCGACGTCAGCAACAGTTATTCCTTCCTTTCCTACCATCGGCTTTAAGTCTTTCTCATCTTTTGGCTTTAGATATACAGTTATAAGATGCAAAGAAGAATAAATTTTATAAATAAGCGCTTCGATGCCAAAACCCGTTATTGCGCTTATTGGTATGACATCAAGTTTGTATGCGTTTGCCAATTCTTCTGCCTGCTTGACTTGCATTTCATCCATTACATCTACTTTGTTAAGCGCCACAATCCCCTTTAGGTATATTGCACGGCCTGAAACAATCGCCATAAGTTCGTCTTGGCTTACATCCCCATTTATCTTGACTTCACATGGATAAGCGCCATATTTTCTGAATATTTTCTCAATTTCGTCATTGCTTATGCGCGATTTGTTGATGTCTATGCGGAATACTTTTGCGCTGACCCATTTTATATCTGGTTTTTCATGCACATAAAGCCCTAATGCTTCTAGTTCATTAATCAAAATGCCAAGCTGCTGCATAGGATTATTGCTCCCATCAATGACAAAAACAAGCAAATCTGAGGTTTTTATTGCCGCAATAATTCTCTTGCCAAGCCCAGCACCTATATGCGCGCCTTCTATAATGCCAGGAAGGTCAAGAAGCTGTATGTGGGCATTTTTATATATGAGCATGCTTTCGACTATGATTGTAGTTGTAAATGAATAATTTCCGACCTTTGAACCGACGCTTGTTATTTTATTTAGCAGAGAGGATTTACCTGCATTAGGAAGCCCAACTAGAGCAACTGTTGCATCACCATGCTGCTTTACTATAAATCCTACGCTGTGCTTCCTTTTCCTTGCTTCTTTTATGGCAAGTTTTGTCCTCGAAATTTTTCTGCGAAGCATACCTAGATATTTGTCGGTTGTTTTGTTATATGGAGTCTCTCTATATTCTTTTTCCAAAGCTTCGAGCTTTTGTATCAGTTCCTCTTCTTTATCCAAAGCTTATCCCTTCATCAAATAATTATTTTACTTAAAATATGAGCTTTACTGTTGTTAATTAAGTAAAATTATATTTAAATACATTCATTTACTTATTTAAGCAAAATAAAATGTTGGCATATATATGCAATACCTTTATGCCTAATTAGTTCTACAATTTTCTTACGCAAATTAAATGCGATAATGTTTTGCTGCTTGCCGCTTTGGCTGGTATTGCCCTTCTATCCAAACCAAACATGGAAGGAAGAAAATTTTGTTTAAGAATAAACAAAATAGGCAAGCAAGAGGTTTGAAAAATTGGCAGAGTCTAGATTCTTTATTTCAAAAAATAGGCATTTTGCGTATGCATCCCTGCAAAGAACAAAGGCAATAAGAAAATAATTTACGAGTTGGGAAGCTTGCATATGGCCTATTGAAAATATAATCAAAATGCAAATAGTGTGAAAACAAAGTAAATATATTTACTTTACAACATATATGTTTACGTAAGTTTAGCAATTAATTGAAATATGTTTAAATATATTCATATCAATATATGTTCAAAATTAAGTGACTAAAATGGCAGCAAAGGGAAAGAAGTCAAAGAAGTGAATATAATATCAGGATGAAACGGTTGTTACCGCTTCTTTTTATGTTTTATTTTTTATTTCCTTCTAATTTTTGAGTTTTGAAAACTTTTTTATGAATGACCTATCGTTCTTGAGCATGTTAAAAACTCTCTTCATTTTATTAAAGTCGCCTATCATTTGCCTTATATCCTTCTCATCCATGCCGCTGCCTTTTGCGATCCTCTTTATTCTTGAAGAGTCATGAAGAAGCTTTTCGTTTTTCCTTTCTTCCTTTGTCATTGAGTCGATTATTGTTTTGTAGCGCTTTAGCTTGCCTTCGCTTTCTTCTATCAAATCTTTTGGAATGCTTCCTGCACCCATCATATTCATAAGATTTTGCATTGGCCCTGCATTAGCCATAACCTTAAGCTGCTTATAGAAAGTATCAAATGTAAGTTCCATTTCATCTTCTTCGGTTATGTCAACGTTTGCATCTTTGATTGCCTGCTTGACGGTTTCAGCTAATCCTGCTATGTCAGGCATGCCCAAAAGCCTGCCAATAAATTTGGCAGGATTATAGATTTCCAAATCTCTTATTTTTTCTCCAGTACCTATAAACATAGCCTTTATTCCTGATGCGTTTGCTGCGCTAAGCGCGCCACCGCCTTTTCCGCTTCCATCCATCCTTGTTATTATTACTCCAGACAAGCCTATGGCGTTGTTAAACTCTGTTGCTTGCACGCCTGCTATATGGCCTATATCTGCACCTATCACCAATATCTTTTCGTCTGGCTTAAAGGCGCTGCTGACTTTTTTAAGTTCTTCAACAAGCTCCTGATTCAAAGCACTCCTTCCGCTGGTATCGCATATTATAACCTTCCTGTTTTTGTATAACTTCATGCCTTCTTCAATTATTTTTGCAGCATTCTTTTCCCCTTTAATGCCAAAAAAAGAAACATTTGCCTGCTTTGCCAAAGTTTCAAGTTGCTCATATGCTGCTGGCCTTGTGGTGTCAGTGCATATTAATACAGCGGATAGGCCGCGGTCCTGGTAATATTTTGCAAGCTTTGCGGCAGTGGTTGTTTTCCCAGAACCATATAACCCAGCAAGAAGTATTTTTTTAGGCTTCAGCTCTGGCTTATATTCGTCGCCCATAAGCTTGACAAGCTCGTCATAGACAAGATTGGTTATATAATCTGTTGGAGCAACTCCTTCTGGGATTTTGCTTTTTAGCGCTGCCTCTTCTATTCTCTTTGTAAAATTGAATACAAGCTCAACGTCTACATCAGCGCTTAGCAAAGCCTTCTGGAGCTCTTTGTTAAACTCCCTGATAGTGCTTGCATCTATGATTGTTGCCCTGGTTATCTTAGCCAGCGCCTGCCTTAAACCTTCGCCTAAATCCATAAATTCACTTTATTAATAGCTTACACATATATTGATTGCACGTGTTTACATGCATTATTTTGTATCATATTATTATATGTTTTGCACTATATATATATTTATGGAAAATGATGATTATGAACGTTTGCTTGACAGGGCATTTAGGAGCCTGCCAAACTTGAGCAATGAAAAAGAGGATTTTGTAATTCCTAAGGTAGATAGCATAACGCAAGGCTCAAAAACAATAGTAAAAAACATAGCAGCAATTGCAGACAAAGCAAGAAGAAAACCCATAGACATAGCTAGGTATATAAGCAAAGAATTGTCAACCCCTGTAAGTGTGGAAGAGCAAAGGCTTGTTATAAATGGAAAATTTACCAATGCAGACCTTGACAAGCAGGTGTCAAAATACTTTGAGCAATACGTCCTGTGCAGGGAATGCCACAAGCCGGATACGCATCTGGAAAGTGGAGGAAGGGGCACGTTATACCTTGTGTGCGAAGCTTGTGGATCTAGATATACTGTAAAAAATTATTGAGTGTATTGAATGCAGGATAATGATGAAGAAGTGCGCTATCCAAAAGGGAAAGAGGTTGTAGGAGTGGTAACAAGGATTATGGGCGCCGGAAGATTTATGGTTTCATGCTCCGATGGAAAGGACAGGCTATGCACCATACCTGGAAGATTTAGAAGAAAGTTTTGGATAAAAATAAATGATGTTGTGCTTGTTGAGCCGTGGGTAGTGCAAGGGGATGAAAAAGGCGATATAATATTGAGGTATAGCATAATGGCGGCAAACAAGCTGCGCATGATGAAATACCTTAAATAGCGCTCCGCAAAGATTTTATACTTGTTTTCCAAAATATAACAGGGGGTTGAATGCAGTTGAGTGACCTTTTAACAGAATCAAAGATATTTGCAAACAGAGAAGTGCTTTCGCCCCATTATATCCCAAGCCATTTGATTGGCAGGGAGCGTGAAATTAACAGCATTGAGCATGCAGTTGCCCCTGCACTTAAAGGAGAAAGGGGTAGAAACCTTTTCATTTATGGCAAGACAGGAGTAGGCAAGACGTCATGCGTTAAATATGTCATAGACGAGGTAAAGAATCTTCCCAACACGAGAGGCGTCATATCTTATATAAACTGCAGAGTCTACAATTCTAGGTATAGGGTTTTAAGCAGGATAATTGCTGAACACCTAACCACATATGCTAAGAGAGGGTATGGCTCTGCCGATTTGTATGAAAAGATAAGAAGCTGGATAGAAGAGGACAACAAGATACTTGTAGTGGCGCTTGATGAAATAGACATGGTCAAAGACCTCGATGAATTGGTGTATACACTTACTAGAATAAACAGCGATGTAAAGGCGGGCGGGGTAACCATGATAGGGATAGCAAACAACGTTTCCTTCAAAGAGAGCCTTGACCCGCGGAGCATATCCTCTTTATACGAATCTGAAATAGTGTTCTCGGCATACAATGCCAATGAAATATATGAGATATTGAAAAAAAGGGCGGAAGTTGGCTTCAAGCCTGGGGTGGCAAGCGACGAGGTTTTAAGGATTATAGCTGCAGCTGCAACAAAAGAGGGCGGCGATGCCAGGATAGCCCTTGCAATACTTTCAAAGGCCGGAGAGCTAACAGAGGAGGCAGAATTGCCTTCTATACCTGTTTCTATAGTTGACAAGGCACTGAAGATGGCTGAAAGCGAGGTGGTATATGATTTGATATCCTCACTGCCTGAGCACCAGAAGCTTCTTCTCTATGCGATTGCCATACTTACGCTCAGCGGCGGAACGTACAAGAAGCTTACTGAGGGCAATGAGGTATATATATTCAGCGGGGAGGTATACAACAGATACAAATCACTAAGCGACAGCATGCACAAGGATACGAAATATGAGAGGTGGTATAGAAAAACGCTTGCTGAACTGGAAATGCAGGGGCTCATATTGTCGTTCGAATCTGGAAAAGGGATAAAAGGCCACACAAAGCTCATCAAGCTTATGTATCCTGCGCAAAAGGTAAAGGAAGCTATAGAAAAGGAATTCTCAACGGTGTAATATTTGAAATATTATGATTTTTCGTTTCAGGAAGGAATTGTGGAAGGGCTTGGATTTGAGCATGTATATGCATTGGGAAAAGATATAAGCTGTGGGCCTTCTTCAAAAGAAAGATATTCCATAATATATGGCAAGGGCAATACGCTTGGATATTTTGAAAAAACCGCAAGGGCGGTTGTACCCATAGATTTTGAAATTGGGAATGCCCTGCTTGCCAAGCTGAGGGAGCATAATACTGCAATATGCCTGCCGATATCGAAATTGCTTGAGGCTAGCGGCTTAGAGCAGCAGTATTTGCTTCATACTGCCTCTGTGCTGGCCAGCAAAGCCATCAAGAACAGGGTAAGGCTTTCAATTGCAAGCTTTGCCCAATCAAAGGAATATGCTTGCTCTCCTATACAGCTTATTTCCATGGCAAAGCTTATAGGCATTGAAGAAATGGAGGCGCGCCTTTCAATAAGCGAGGTGAACAAGGATATAGGTGGCACTTACGAAGAATAAGCACAGGTACCTGCTTGTCAGATCAAGCGTTGGAATAGATGCATTAAATGCTTATGATATAAAGAAGGCATTGTTTGAAAAGCTAGGAATGCGCTTCCACCTTGCTGCGTTGAAAATTATAAGCATGCAGGGCAATTATCTGATAATAAGATGCAGCTTAAAAAGTTTTGACGATGTTGTTGCCGCACTTACAATGATAAAGAACATTAATGGAAGCAGGATTGCATTTTATACAATAAAATCATCTGGAACAATAAAATCTCTGCAAAAAAAGGCATAAGCGCATAATTTTTTATAAAAAATAAGCTTATTTTGACGTCGAAAATATCTTCAGTTAAGGTATATAAATATTAATATCTAAAAGTATATGTTAAATTTTTTGAGTGCTTTGATGGACAATGCTAATGATGCTGCAAACGTGGATAGTGGCTATGATTATTCAGCAAAAGATATAATAGCGCTTAGTGGCGTGCAGGGCATAAGGAAGAGGCCTGCCATGTATATAGGGTCTACAGGCAGCAGCGGCTTTAATCATCTCCTTTATGAAATAATTGACAATGCAGTAGATGAGGCTACAGCAGGTTATTGCAATCATATAACCATAAATATAAGCGAAGAGGAAAACGTTGATGTTGCAGAAGTGGTTGACAATGGCAGGGGCATACCAGTAGATATAATGCCGAAATTCAATAAGCCTGCATTGGAAGTAATAATGACATCATTGCATACAGGCGGAAAGTTCAACGACAAGGCCTACAAAGTATCGGGAGGGCTGCACGGAGTTGGGCTTACCGTTGTCAATTCTTTGTCTGAATACCTCATTGCAACAATAAAGCGAGATGGCAAGATATATAGGCAGAAATTCAGCAGGGGCATGCCAATCTCACAGCTTGAAATAATTGGAAATGCAGAGGACCGCGGCACTTCAATAAAATTTAAGCCTGACGCAGAGATATTTTCAGTAAGCAGGTTTGACACCACAGCAATAGAGGAAAGGATAAGGGATTTGTCGTTTTTAAGCCCGGGATTAAAGATAGAGCTTGTAGATGAGAGGGGAGATGAGCAAGCAAGAAAGAGTTTTTATTCTGAAAAAGGGCTGCCTGATTTCCTTGAGTACATAAGAAGGGGAAGGGAAAAGGTATCAAAGCCCATATTCATAAACAAAGAAGTAGATGGAATAAAAATAGAACTTGCAATGCAGTATGTTGCTGATTACAGCGAAGAATTTATATCGTTTGTAAACAAGATAAAAACAAGCGAAGGGGGCGTGCATGTTGTTGGCTTCCACACCGCACTTACGCGCGCAATTACCTCCTATATGCAAAAAAATTTAAAAAAAGATAAAATAGAGATAGTAGGGGACGACACAAGAGAGGGGCTTATAGGCATACTTTCCATAATGATGCGCGATCCCGAGTTTGAAGGCCAAACAAAAGAGAAATTGGGCAATTCTGCTGTGAAAAGCATTGTAGACTCTGCCTTGTACTCGGCGTTTTCTACATATTTTGAAGAAAACCCTGCAGACATAAACAGCATAATAGAAAAGGTCAAAAACGCGGCAAACGCAAGGGAATCTGCAAAGAGGGCAAGGGAACTTGCAAGGAAAAAGAGCGTATTTGACGGGCCTATATTGTCGGGAAAGCTTGCAGACTGCACAGAAGATGATCCAGAAAAATCTGAGATATTTATAGTAGAGGGGGAAAGCGCAGCAGGCTCAAGCAAGCAGGGGAGGGATAGGTTTTACCAAGCAATCTTGCCATTGAGGGGAAAGGTGCTGAACGTTGAAAAAGCTACATCGGAGAAGATATTTGCAAACAAGGAGTTCCATATAATGGTGGCTGCGTTTGGCACGGGCATGCTTGAATCCTTTGACTTAAACAAGCTGAGATACAATAAGATCATATTCCTAACCGATGCGGATGTAGACGGCAGCCATATAAGCACACTTTTGCTTACATTTTTCTATAGATATTTGCGCCCCTTAATAGAGCACGGGAAGATTTATATAGCCCAGCCGCCGCTTTACAGAATATCAAAAGGCAAAGAGGTGGCATATGCATATAATGATGCGCAGCTTGCAGAAAAGCTGCGCATAATGGGAAATGATGCAAGCATACAAAGGTACAAGGGGCTTGGGGAAATGAATCCCGCGCAGCTTTGGGAGACAACAATGGACCCGCAAAGGAGGATATTGAAAAAAGTAAACATAAAAGATGTAGAGCTTGCAGATTCCATATTTTCAATACTCATGGGCTTGAACACTGAGGAAAGGAAAAAGTTTCTAATAGAGCATGCAAAAGAAGTCAACTTCCTTGATGTATAAGGTAATTGAATGGAAGAAATAATAGACACGCCAATTGAAAAAGAAATGCAGTCAAGCTATATAGATTATGCAATGAGCGTAATTGTTGGAAGGGCTTTGCCTGACGCAAGGGACGGCTTAAAGCCGGCGCAAAGGCGAATACTCTATGCAATGTACAAACTTAATAATTTGCACAATCAGCCGACAAAGAAAAGCGCAAGGGTAGTCGGAGAAACAATGGGCAAATACCACCCGCATGGGGATATGGCAATATACGATACATTGGTAAGGATGGCCCAGCCGTTCACAATGAACCATACGCTTGTTGAAGGGCAAGGCAATATGGGCTCAATAGATGGAGATCCGCCCGCTGCTTCAAGATATACAGAGGTAAGATTGACAAAATACTCTGAGGAACTTCTTGATGGCATAGAGAAAGAAGCTGTGCAGATGCTCCCAAACTTTGACAATACAGAAAATGAGCCGAAGGTACTTCCAGCTAAAATACCAAACCTGCTTGTAAACGGCAGCTCAGGCATTGCGGTTGGGGTGGCTACAAATATACTGCCCCATAACCTAAGGGAAGTGTGCAATGCAATACTTGCATACCTTGACAATATGGCAATAAGCGTGGAAGACCTTGCAAAAAATATAAAAGGGCCGGATTTTCCAACAGGGGGCATAGTATACTATGACAGCAAACTGCGCGATTCATATCTAAAAGGGCGCGGCAGGGCCATAATAAGGGGAAAGGCAGAAATAGAAAACAGCAAAGATAAGCAAAGCATAATCATCAAGGAGATTCCTTACAATGTCAACAAAGCCCAGCTTGCCGAAGACATTGCACAGCTTGCAAGGGATAAAGTCCTGCAGGGAATTGCGGATGTAAGGGATGAAAGCAGCAAAGAGGGCATAAGGCTGGTTGTGGAGCTGAAAAAGGACGCAAATGGGGATGCACTGCTTAATGCATTATACAAGCACACACAGCTTCAAGTTTCAACGCCGGTAATGAATATTGCAGTAATGGACAACTCGCTTCTTACTCTCAACATAAAGCAATTTATAAAGGTATTTGTAGACCACCGCTTTGATGTTATAACAAATATTTCAAGGTATGACTTAAGCATTGCAAAAGACAGGCAGCACATAATCCAAGGCCTTATTACAGCAGTCAACAATATAGATGATGTGATTGCTTTGCTTAGAAAAAGCGCAGACATCAAGGAAGCAAGGCAGGCGCTTATTAATACATATGCATTGTCGGAAAAGCAGGCAAATGCAATATTGGATATGAAGCTAAGCAGGCTTACCGCATTGGAGATTTCTTCATTGATTGCTGAGGAAAAGGCCGTTGAGGCAAAGATAGAAGAGCTTAACAGCATACTTTCAGACAAGCAGAAAGTATATGATATAATAAGGGAGGAAACAAAAGAGATAAGCGATAAATATGCAAGGGATCGCTATACAACCATTGAAGAAGGGGAATTGGAGGAAATAATAGATGAAGACCTTATAGAGAATTCCGATGCAACGGTTATATTGACAAGGGATGGCTATATAAAGAGAATGCCTTCTGAAGTCTTCAAAGAGCAGGGGAAAGGCGGCAAAGGGGTAAAGGCAATGGAGCTTAAGGAAGGAGATATGATCATGCAAATAATACCATGCAAATTAAAAGATACGCTCTTGATGCTCACCAACCAAGGAAGGGCCCACCAAATAAAAGCCTATGCAATACCTGCTGGAGATAGGTATTCACAAGGAAAGGCAGCAGTCAATATACTAAGCTTGCGCGAGGGAGAGAAGATTGCAAAGATAATAAACATGTCAGAGGCAAAGGATTCTTTTATAGTGTTCTTGACTGAAAAAGGATTGGTAAAGAAAACTGCTGCATCAAAATTTGAGAATGTAAGGTCAACAGGGATAATAGCAATTAAGCTTGAAAGCGGAGATGGCATTGCAGATGCTTGCATATCTAATGGGAAGCAGCTATTTATCTCAACAAAAGAAGGCAAAGCAATAAGGTTCAATGAATCTGACATAAGGCCGAGCGGAAGGGGGGCAAGGGGTGTGCGTGGCATAAGGAAGGCACATGCCGCAAATATCCTTGCAATAGAAGGCAACGAGCTTATAGCTACCATAACTGAAAAAGGCTTTGGAAAGCTTACAGAAGCAAGCAAGTATAGATTGCAGCATAGAGGAGGAAGCGGCGTGCTTAACCTTAAGGTAAAAGAAAAGACAGGGCAGGTAATAAAGTCGCTAGTCGCAAAGCCAAACGATTCAATCCTTCTTGTAAGCTCTACAGGCTTGTCTATAAAGTTTCCTGCAATGGAGATAAGGAAAACAGGCAGGGCTGCAAGCGGAGTAAGGATTATGAAGCTCCAGCAGGGAAGCAGGCTTGTTGATGCAAGGGCTTTAGGCACTTTGGAAGAGAGCATGCAAAATGCATAAGCTTAATTATGCAGCCCAATATTTCTTTGTGCGTATAAACTGCTTCTGTGCGTCAATCAAATCCATAAAGAACTCCCTGCTTGTATGCCTGAACATTTTTAGTATTCTTGCGGCGGTTGAATCCCCAATGCCATAAACCGAAAGCGCAACAATCGCTTTGCCGCCATAGGAGTTTATCAATGATGCTTCATGGATCATTGAATTTGCCAATGCGCGCTCAGGCCTTGAAAGCTTGCCTTTTTTTATCTTCTTTGCGATTTTCTCATATCCTTCCCGGCGCATTGCTATCATCGTGCTGCCGCATACAGGGCATGTAATCTTGTCTTTTTCTGCAATCTCT
The DNA here is from genome assembly GCA_038877355.1 of Candidatus Micrarchaeaceae archaeon. GTDB lineage: Archaea > Micrarchaeota > Micrarchaeia > Micrarchaeales > Micrarchaeaceae > JAVYWU01. The sequence continues at coordinate 14,090 of JAVYWU010000013.1, forward strand.
TCAAGCTTCCTTGAAAATGTAAAGCCGCAATATGTGCAAAGAAGCTCTGCCCTCTTTGCAAGGGTGAATTTCATGAATGATTCTATTACCAAGGAAGACGGCAGGGCTGGCGCAAGAAGCTCCCTTGTGTAATACAACGAATTCAGCACTGCTTTGCCCAATGGGCACATATCCTTCTCGTATATTTCCTTTATTTCATTTGCAGGCAGTGCCTGCATATATGCTTTAAGGGATTCTATGTCAAAGTAGTTGTGCATAAGCTCACGCATGGTTTCTTTGTATACTATTGTGCTTTCCATGCTCTTTGCAATTTTCCTTGCCAGTGCCTTTGATATTGTAGCGCTTTTATCTATTATTCCAAAGAACTTGGCTATTGAAATAAACTTGTATATGAATAAATCGCTTTTTGAGATTGCATTCTCCAATTCATCCTCTATCTTGCCCCAGTCTATAGAAAGAAGCATTTTCTTTATATCTATATCATCATCAAACTCTAGGAATACCATATAAGGAGAAATGCGCATTGCTATGCTCTTTCCGAGCATGCCAACAAGCTTGCTTGAAATGATTCTGCCGAGGGCATCGCTTGCAAGTGTCCCAAAAGGGGCATATATCGCCTGGTAGCCTTTGCCTATGGCTATGCTAAGCTTGCCGAGCGGAAAATGCGCATTTTGCGCTTTTATGAGCTCCTGGGCTTGCTTGCTCATGCCATGGCCTGCATTGAATATATCAAACACCTTTGAAGCGGTTTCATATGATACTGGCATATCCTCCCCTTCCCATTCCGGTATGGCTGCTGCAAAATCTTCGCTCGGCTCAACGGTTATGCAGTCTTCATCAATGCTTACAACCTTCCATGGCACGCCTTTGGTTATAAATGTAACGCCCTCTTCAATGCTCGCCTCAACAAACCTTTCATCTAGCGTTGAAACCCTCTTGCCGGTATACATATCCTTTACTGCAAACTTCTTTGTATCCTCTATAAAGCTTACATGCTCGTAATAGAAAAAGCGGGTTTTGGATGTTGGCTCGGCATAATCCCCTACAATTGCAAGCTTCCTTTCGCTCATAAATGCAAGCACCTCCTTGAAGGGTTGCATAGCCATTGAAGCATAGGCGCCGCTTTGTATCACTTCATTGTAAAGTTCTTCTATTGGAGATTTGCCCCTTTCAATTAGCATTCCGCAAAGCTGGTGCATAAGCACATCAAGCGCATTTTCATGCATCTTTACTTTCTCAAGCTTGCCTTCAAGCGCATTCATGCATATTGCATTCGCTTCTATCTCGTCAAGGGGGGAATTTGCTATTATAATGCCTTTTGATACCCTGCCTGCCGAATGGCCTGACCTGCCAACCCTCTGGACCAAGCGGGATGCCTGCCGTGGAGAGCCGTATTGTATCACCAGGTCTATGCTTCCTATGTCAATGCCTAGCTCCAAGGAGCTTGTCGCTATTACGCTTTTTATGGCCCCATTCCTAAAGCCTTCCTCTATCTCTATCCTTTCAGCTGCATTGAGAGAGCTATGGTGTATGCCTATGCCGCCAAAGTGCAGCTCCTTGTCTATATATACAAGCCTGCTTCCCAATGCTTCGACAATCTGGCGGGTGTTTGCAAATATGAGCACTGACTGGGATTTTTTTATAAGCTCTATTATTCTGCCTAGCCTTGCAGAAGAGGCTTCGTCAAGCTCAAATGCTTTTGCTGCATCGCCAATATCTATCGGCGAAAACGACGGAAGCTCAACGTTGAAGCTTATTTCCTTTTCATAGTTAGAGCTAGCCAGCTTATAAGGCCTGCGGCCAAAAAGAAAGCGGGCGATGCCTTCCTCGTCGCTTATTGTGGCGCTTATGCCGATGCGCTGGAAATC
>JAVYWU010000014.1:0-15134 GCA_038877355.1 Candidatus Micrarchaeaceae archaeon
TAGAAAGCGGGAATAATTTGATTGGGGCTTTAGGGTTATATGTATTATCTGCAGTTGCAGGACTTATATCTCCTATAGCTATATTAGATGCAAGAAGGAATAGAAAAGCGTATTTCTTTATGTTTATCATACTTGCACTAATAACCCTAGTGGCGCTATTTATAGGATATTCAGGCATTTATGAGCATTTGGCAAGCCCTCCATGATAAAGTAAACTACCTCTAGCAGAAGAGGCTTTCCGTTAGGATAGAAGAAGCAGAAGTTGGGTAAGCCAATCTCAATGCATAACGATATGGTTTGCTGTTGCCAGTGCAAATCTGATGTATGATAAATAGGAATCATTGCTCAAAAATGCTTTTAAACGCAAGGTTTTTGCTTGCATTTATATAATGCAGCATACTGGCATTCAACATTGCAGGCATATGCAAAGGCAAGCGTTCATATCATTTATTTATAATTGCAATAACCTATGCTTATGCATAGACTGTTTGCAAGGTGATTAAATGAACTACGTAGAAGTCAAACATATAGGAAATCGTTTTTATGTTGAAACAGAGCATGGAGATGCAGAATTGCTTTACCGGATAGAAGAAAATAAGATGATTATTTACAAGACATTTGTCCCTGAAGAAGAAAGGCATGCAGGTATAGCTTATCAAATGACACAAAAAGCTATAGAATATGCAAACGAAAACAAGCTGATTGTAGTGCCTGCATGTGAATACGCTCAGCATTTTATGGAAAAAAGAGCTAGTGAGGAAGGACAGCAACACGCTTGAGAAGCAAATATAAAGAAGCATAAGTTGGCAATTCAACATCCTGATTGACAAATGGGCCATAACTTCTGCCTCCAATAGTGAATTCTGGTGCAGACAAGACATGTATTTTTATTTCACCTTCATCAAATATTATTGATTCCTTCATTGGATCGAAGCGCTCCAAATCTGATAAACCTCCAACTTCTTTTGCAAGCAAACCCGTATCACCATGTATTGTATTTGCAGTTCTGATTAAATGATGTATGCTGTTAGTAACATTTTTATCTATTATGCTTGTCTGCGCTATTGTCATACTAGAGAGCACATTTCTCCAAAAGTCTGCTTTTTTAGGTATATTTACCTTGTCCCAGTTGCCTGTTGTTATGCCAAATATTATATCGCTTTTGTTTTTTGCAAGTTTTCTTGCAATAGGTTTATCAATATTAAGGCGCACAAGCTTTTCTTCGCCTTCGTTTAATGCAGATATGACTCCTCTTGCAAGTTTTCCACCCCAGCCAGGGGTTGAAGGCGTAGGACCGCGAAGAATCTCGCCGCGCATACCAAGATTTGGAAAAAACTCATTTAAATCTATTCCTGTGCCAGTTATATAGTCGGTAATTTGCTTTCTTGCTTCATCATTTAAGCCAAATAATCTCTTATCCTTTACATGCACATGATATCCACGATTTCCGCTAAAATTTATAGATATATCATGTTTTTGTATGCCAAAATCAGAGATTAGGAAATCCTCTATAAGCCGTATGGTTTGCTTCTTTATTTCCTCTAAGCAGTTTGAGCATACCCAATTTTTGCCATGCTTAAGCTGGCATTCAAGATTAAGATCAGTAGCATCTAAATCAAAAACAAGTTCAGACCCTAGCCAGCCCTTATTTTCCATTGGCCGGGCTGCAGGATCTTTATAAAAAGCTGTCGAAATTGATATAAAAGCAGGGACGTTAAGCATTAAGTAGTCTTTAAAATCCTTGTAAGTCTTGAAAGCAATGTGCCTCTTGTTTATTTTATTCTCGAAATCTCCAAAGCCAAATTCTCTGCTTGCTATGCTTTCTATAGGTATACTTGCATTTTTATAGAATGAATAGAACTTGGCTCTTGCCAGATTTTCTACAGCAGCATCAAGCATTGCAATCAATAATATTGCAAGATAAATATTATAAAGAATAGGTATAAAATAAAAGCATGGAAGAAATAAAGCAAGCAATAATAATAAGATCTGATCTTGAAATGAGCAGAGGGAAGATGGCTGCACAGGCAGCACATGCTTCTCTTATGAGTTATTTTGAAGCTGAAAAAAAAGATAAAAACATAACAGATGAATGGCTTAAAACTGGAGAAAAAAAGATAGTGCTTAAAGTAAGCAATGAAGAAGCGCTAATAAAGCTTTATAATGCATTTAAATTTCGAGAAGTTCCGTGCGCACTTGTTACAGATGCTGGTTTGACAGAAATTCCACCAGGCTCAAAAACTGCATTAGGAGTTGGGCCGTGGATAAGCAGCAAGGTTGATGAATTCACATCAGGATTAAAACTTCTGTAAACTACCACTCATAATAGCTTTGGATTCCATCAAAATAGGCAACATGAAATGCAATATACGCAATCTGAACATTTGCCATCAGAAAGCTTTGAGAGATGGTTTACAGCTCCGTTATTGGAAAATCTGAATCATATTGATTCGCTTCAACAATGATTTTGCATTGGTCTTTTGCATTTTAGGATTATGCTAGCCAGACAAATATATTAGAAACTTTTACAAACAGTTTATATACTTTTTTGTTTAATATTTACAATGAATTTTGCAATGTAGTATCTATGCTCTTATAAGATACAAAAATTAAAAGATAGAAAATAGCTTGGTGTTTAATGTGGGAAAATTTGCAGTAGCAGATGCACAGCTAATGACAGTGAAGATATGTAAAAGATGCAAAGCAAGAAATAACATAAATAGTACAAAATGCAGAAAATGTGGATATACTGCATTGAGAATGAAAAATAAAGTAGTAAAAAGAAAGAAATGATCTTATTCTTGAATGATATTATGGTAGAATTGACACCTATAGAGCAAGCAATTATTAAAGCAATGCAGGAGCTTGGAGCAACGAAAGAAACAAGCATCAAAACTGCTGATGACATAACAAAGAAATGCAATAGGCCAAAAGGATTGGTTACAAATGCACTTGTATCATTGGCACAAAAAGGAGTAATAAAAAGAGTTGCAAGAGAAAAGGCTGCAGGATATTATGTTATACAGCACTAAGGTGCACTCATGGAAGAACCGGAGGAATATATAGATTTCATGGCAAAGTATAAAGATTGGATATCAGTTAAGAGAATGCAAATAAGAGAGATAACAAAACCGGAAGAGATTGCTTTTCATTTGGCGAGTATAAACAAAACAATAAATGGTAAGGTTTATAAATTAATCGGAATAGATACTAAAATTCTTGATGAAATAGCAAATAAGTTAAAAAACAGAAGAAAGATTGCTGCACTTGCTGATGCCGTTAAAAAAGTTGATGAAGAAAGTACAAAGAAAGCAATTGAGAGTGCATGCACAGCAAAAACTTTAGAACCAATAGCAAGAAGTTACTTGTTAAATAAAATATTAAGTAATGTAGGCTTTAACTCTGAGCTAACTCCAGAGATTCTTACGAAAATTTATCCCGAAACAAAGTTGAAATTACCAGCAATGCGCGGAAGGAGGGCGAAAAAATTTGCGTAAACTACCACATATAAATGGCAGGGCTTTCATTGTGGGATGAATAACGCGAATGCAAATCTGCACAACCTGAACATTTGCCATCAGAAAGCTTTGAGAGATGGTTTACAGCTCCGTTATTGGAAAATCTGAATCATATTGATTCGCTTCAACAATGATTTTGCATTGGTCTTTTGCATTTATGATTTTACGCTGGTCAGGCAATCTCATATCCTATCAATATCCAAATATGATATTTCATCCAATTGTTTATGCAACAGCAAAAGTTTTATACTCATGCCTGCAAATTCTTCTATGTTCACGTTGAGTCTCCTTGCAAGGTGATTGAATGAAAATCACAAAAAAGGTTTTGTACAAATTTCTATCAAAATATGGCAAGAGAGGCTATGCTATTGTACATGCCCAAGATTTCGATGGAATTGCTTCAGCTGCCTTGCTTATGCATTATTTTAATATGCCAGCAGAGCATATATTCTTTGGCAAACCTGGAAGGAGAATAACAACAGTATTTAAAGAAATAAAAAGAAAAATGCCAAAAAATAATTTAGTAGTAATTGCAGATATTGCTTATAATTCTGTGGTACATGATGAAATAAATAATATGATTACTGCAATTAAAAGCAACGGAAATTATATTGCTTGGATAGATCATCATGCTATAGACGCAAAAGGTAGAAAAATACTTAACATGTGCGATTTTTTAATGGCAAAGGAATACAAAAATTGTGCTACGGAATTAATATATAAAAATATAATAAAACCTGCAAAAGGCGCAGATGAATATGGAAAAAATATATGTACATTGGCGCATATATCTGATTTTAATATAGAAAATCTGAAATATAGAGAAATGTTAAAAATTATTGGAGGGGCAATATCGTTTTTAAGCAATAAGGGAAATTTGCAAAACTTAAGAAAAATGGCAAGTTTTATAAGCAAAAACGAATTGCAAAACAAATTTATAAAGGCAAATTATTTAAGATATGTAAAAGAGTCTAAAAAGAATATGGGCGCACTGCTTAGAAATTCTAAAGTTTACGTTTTTGGTGGAAAGAGGATAGGAATTGGCTTTGGAAAAAATGTTGCGAGCAATGAAGCTTGTTATGCTATAAAGAAAAAAACAAAATGCGATATTTCTATATATATAAATATAAAGGAAAACGTTCTCCATTTACGCAGCTGGGGTGTTGAGTGCTTAAGCATTGCAAGATATTTTGGAGGAAATGGGCATCCATATGCCTGTGGCGCAGATATAATGAACATGGATCTCAATAAGATAGAAAACAAGAAAAAAATTTTAAAAGAAATTGAGATTTCTGCAAGCAAGTTTTAGAAAGAATAGAAACCTTATTTGTTATATAGTTTATATATGCCTTCCATGTAAACTAAAATACGTGGAATTTCCCACTTACCTGTGATTAAAGTGGCAGGGGAAAATCACTCATTTAGAAGATTAAATTTTTTAATTTATTGCTTTTTCTGCTCTTGGCTCTGGCTTGGCTGGCTTTGTGGTTGCTGAGCTTGTTCTGATGACTTTTGAACTGCTTGCGTAGGTTCTTGCGCGTCATCATCTCTTCTTATTTTATAAAGAACTGGATGCTCGCTTATTTTTCTGACGCTTTCATTTAATCCATTTAAGACGTTGTTGAGCTCTTTTATCTCTTTTGCGTCCTTTTCTATTACTGCTTGCAATGCTTTTTCTTCCTTCCTATGCTCTTTTTCTGCTTCTTCTATTATGCTCGCTGCCCTTTTGTAAATGTCTTTTTCATTTCCTTTAAACCCTTCTTCTAGCTCCTGCATCGCCGCATTGCTTCCGCTGCCTTTTTCACTTATTACTTTCTTTGCAATGCTTAATGCTTTAGATTCAAAATTTAGATTGTCAAAAAGAGCTTTATCTATTTTTTCTAATTTTCTTGAAATCTTCTTATCCTTTTTGTTTATTGGCTTTTCTTCAGTGATTTTTTCTAGGTTTGACTGAATCCCTTCTTTTCTTTCTTTTATTTTACTTGCTTTGTAATCTAACGCGTTTAATTCTGCTTTTTGGATTTCAGCTAGGGCGGCCTGCGATGTCTTAATCTCTTTTTGCTTTTTTTCTTTTTCTTGTAGAATTTCCTGAATTTTTTCCTTAAGTTTCGCTTCTTCATGCTGCTTTATTTCCTCTTTACGGTTCACAAGTTCATCGTTTCGCTCCATTTTCTTCTCTATTGCCATTATATCATCCAGAAGCTTAATTAATTCCTATATTTAAAATTAATGGTTATTCTGCAACAATTCACAGTATATATTTAAATTTTGCGCTTTGTAATCTTTCTCTTGCTTGCAAAAGGCCTAAACTCTTTTCCGTTGCCGGAAAAGAAATTTGAAAAGAATTCTACATATATAAGTCTGGCACCCTGTATGCCGGGCTCAAAAAGAGCTATTGCTATATTGAATGCCTGACCAGCAAAAAGAATTATAAAGCCGCCAATTACAAGAGGAAGGGAATGCCTTATTGCATGCAAGAACATGTAATTTATTACTTGCGCAAGTATCACGGAAGCAAGAAGTATGCCTATAAGCCTTGTATAGGAGAGTATATGGCTTATCATGGAAGGCAGTTCAAGTAGATTGCTTGCTTTGTCACCAAAAAGCACAAGTGCAATCCCTGCAAAGGCTGAAACTAAAGAAGCAATTGTTTCAAGGTTTATGCCTATTGGAATCTTATAAAGCACTGAAATTCCAAATGCAACAATACCAATTGCAAGCATTATCCAACCAAGCTTTCCAAGAGCCCTTCTTTTTTCTCCCAATATAAGCTCGTTTGCTATGCCAAGCGCAAATCCTGCAATCACTATTGCAGTGCCTATAAGCCCTGAAATAAAAAGCAACTTTGTTATATTGGTTTCTATATCAAATATAGGGGCATAAGGCAGCTGGAATCCAAACCATTGATTGAATAATATTCCAAGTGCTATTGCCACTATTGCACCGGGGATAATGGCTTTTGCAATAATATACATGGTGTTTTTGCTTAGCACTGTTGTTGCAAACCTGGCAAGCCTGCCGACAAGCTTGTTTTTGATTGCTTTCTTGGTTTTTAGCATATGCAGCATAAATGCAGATATGCCTATCATCGTTATTCCATATCCTGCATCGCCTATCATTATTCCAAAAAATATCGGAAATAGGAACGCAAATGCCAATGTGGGATCAATTTCGTTGCCTTTTGGCAATGAATAAAATCTTATAAAAAATTCAAATATCTTTGTTGCTGGCCCGTTTATAAGCTTTGTTGGTGGAACATCATCCTTGCTTGTTATGCTTTCAAGCACATACATGCCTTTTGTTGCTTCATTCATTTTTTTGTCAAATTGCATGAACATTTTTTTTGGCATCCATCCTTCAAGGAATGCAACGCTGTTGGTGCTTCCAAGCTTTTCAAGTGCTTCTATCTTTTCTAATTCTATTCCAAATTGCTCTGCAATAGCAGCAACGTTTCCATAATATTCTTTTGATATTGCATCCAAATCTTTTTTTAGAATTTTTTCCTTAATGTCTATTTCTTCAATTTCATGTCTAATTGCCATTTCTGCCTGTGCAGGCGTGCCAGATAGTTGCGGCATATGCTCGGCGTATATCTTTGGGTTTTTTGAAAGGATCTCTGCAACTATTCCTTCATTTTTCTTTTCAATTGCTATTATGCTAGCTGGACCATTTCCATTAATTGCTATTATGTTGCTAATTTTTTCCCTTATATTTATCTCAAGCTCTTTCCTTCCAGTATATACAATAAAAGAAGATATGTCTGCATTTGAAAGGGTTCTCAAATCCTTGCTATACCATTTTATGCTTTTAACTATGCGGATATTATCATTAAGCACCGCCTTATGGGCTTCTATCTCATCGATCGCATTTTTGAGTTCTAAAACTCTGTCAAATATGCTTATGCTATCTGCATATTCAAAAAGCTCATCGAGGTTTCCAAATTCATAAACCTTAGGGCATTCTTTTTTGTAAAGCATTGATTCTAGGCTATTGAATTTTTTTGCGTATTCTACTACCTTTTCATGCTCCTTGGCTTCTATATGCACAGCTGCTTTCTTTGCGCTCTCGCCTAGTGGCTCTATTTGGACTAAGCCAAGCTCATAAAGCTCCTCAAGCACTAGACTTGCATAGTCCTTCTTGACAATAAGCCGTACCTTTTCCATTTTTTCAGGTAGCATTATATCAACGGAATTTTTTTGAAAGAATGCCTTTGAAGATTTCAATTATGTCGTTTTTCTTTAGTTCTTTGAGTTTTGATGCCTTTGCTTTAGCTTCAGAAATTATTTTATTCCTATCCTTTTTTGCTTTCTCTAATGCCTTCTTTTCCCAGTCAGCTAGGATTGCTTTACTTTCTTCCTCTGCTTTTTCTACTTCAATTTTTGCCTTAGCTCCTGCTTCTTCAAGTTCTTTTTCTGCTCTTTTATTAGCTTCATCTATAAGCTTTTTGCTTTCCTGCTCTTTATTGCTTATATCATCAAGTATTTTCGCTTTATCTTCTTCCATACTCATTCACTCATTATTGCGAGTATTATTGCAATTGATATTGCAACAAGCATTGCACCGAAAAGCTTTATAGCAATAATTGCAATGTAAAACTTCTTTTGCCCTTTTATACATTCCATTTTTATTGCCACAAAATCAACTTTTATCTTGCACAGTCAAATTTTCTTTTATAAACTTTAATACTACAATGGTTTCTCTGTCGCGATCATCAAGCCTCTGCTCGATGTATTTTGCATATGCATCTATTTTTGGTATGATAACGTTTTCTATTGTATTTGCGCGTTTGTTAAGAGTTTCTATTTCATAAAGCAGTTTTCTCATTGAGCTCTCTTTTTCTGCAACCTCTATAAGCAGTTTGAATAGTATGGCATAACTGTTTTTTGCATCAAGTATTGACGCAGGCATAAATGCGTATTCATAGCTGTTTATGCTGGAATATATACCTTCTATATCCGGCACCACTATACCCATTATATTGTTTACCTTTATGTTTACTTTCATCTTCTGCTGGCGGATTGCGTTCAATTCCAATGCGGTTCGCCCTGCCCTGATTTCTGCTATCTTCAGGCTTTCTATTGCCTTTGATGCTTCGTGCGCAACATTTGCCTTAATTGCTTGGAGCTTTATTATTTGCTTAAAAAATTCTGAAATCAAGGCACCTCGCTTGCTCTTAAGCAAAGAAAGCCCTTTTTCCGCTATTCTTTTTTTTGCCTTAAGCCTTGTAAGTTCTAGCCTTGTAACAGCTATATCATGGGTTTGCGGAGCCATTGTCCCACTTTCCGTATTTGCTTATATACTCGTCTTTTATCCTTTTCATGTCGCTTTTGTCTAGACTTGAAAAAAGACTCCATGCAATTTCAAGAGTTTTTTCTATGCTCCTATTTTCGTAATATCCTTGGTTTACTAATTCTGCTTCAAATCTGTCTGCAAATTTCAGATATTTCCTATCATTTTCGTTAAGGGCTTCTTCTCCGACAATTTCTGTAAGGCTCCTTATATCCTTGCCCGTTGAATAAGCTGAAAAAAGCTGGTCAGCTACACCCCTATGGTCTTCTCGCGTCTTGCCTTTGCCTATTCCATTATTCATCAATCTTGATAAAGAAAGCAATACATTTATATTAGGATATATGCTTTTCATGTGCAACTTTCTATCCAATACTATCTGTCCTTCTGTAATATAGCCAGTAAGGTCAGGTATTGGATGCGTTATATCATCATCAGGCATTGTAAGTATAGGTATCTGCGTTATAGAGCCTTTTTTTCCTTTTATTCTTCCCGCTCTCTCATATATTGTAGAGAGGTCTGTATACATATAGCTTGGATATCCACGGCGTCCAGGCACCTCGTTTCTTGCTGCAGATATCTCACGAAGCGCTTCGCAATAGTTCGTCATATCTGTTAGTATTACTAAAACATGCATATCCTGCTCATAAGCAAGGTATTCTGCTGTTGACAAGGCAAGCCTTGGAAGCATTATTCTTTCCATTGAAGGCTCTGAGGCAAGATTAAGAAACATTACAGTTCTTTCCATAGCTCCAGTTTGCTCAAAATCTTTAATGAAAAAGTTTGCTTCTTCGCTATTTATGCCTATTCCGCCAAATACTATGGAAAAAGGCTCTGATGCATTAAGAATTGTGGATTGGCGCGCTATCTGGGTTGCAATTTTGTTATGCGGAAGGCCTGCGCCTGAGAATATTGGCAATTTTTGCCCTCTTACAAGGGTATTCATTCCATCTATTGCAGATATGCCTGTCTGTATGAATTCAGCGGGATTGTCTCTTGCAGATGGATTTATAGCTGCGCCGTTTATATCAACTTTTTCTCCAGCATAAATAGGCGCTTCGCCGTCTCTTGGTTTGCCGATGCCATTAAAAACTCTGCCAAACATATCTGTGCTTACTTTCAGCCGGGCAACATCTCCCAAAAACCTTACTCTTGTATTTTTAGTGTCCATGCCGGTTGTATTGCTGAAAGATTGCACAACAGCGTATCCTTCTTTTGTATCGAGCACTTGCCCTGTGGCTTTGCTACCGTCCGGCATTGCTATTTCAACCAGCTCACCATAGGCTGCATCTCTAACCCCTTCTACAAACACCAATATGCTTGTTATCTGGTCAATAGTTTTATAATATACTTCTGACATTTATACACCATTATACACCATTCAGGCGTTTGCCTGAAGCTTATCTATATCTTTCATTGATTTCTCTATTTCGTCAAATGCTTCCTTCTCATTTTTGGCAAATTTAATCTTTGCTATCTTTTCCTTTACTTCCAAATGCCTAAAACTTTGAACCTCAACGCCTCTTCCAACTGCTTCCCTTTCTGCATTGTGCATATCCATTATTGCTTTCAGCATTAAGTATTGCTTTTTAGGAGAAGTGTATGTATCTATATTATCAAATGCGCTTTGCTGCAAATAGTCTTCACGTATACTTTTTGCTATGTCCAATACCTCCTTTTCCCCTTCAGAAAGGGCATCATATCCAACCAGCTGCACTATATCATTTATCTCTGCTTCTTCCTGCAATATCTGCATTGCTTCCTTTCTTAGCAAGCTCCAATCACTTGAAACATTGCTGTCAAACCATGGCTTCAGATCTTCAGCATAAAGCGAATAGCTATTTAACCAGTTTATAGAAGGGAAGTGCCTCCTGCTGGCAAGTGATGCGTCTAGAGCCCAAAAAACCCTTGTTACTCTAAGGGTGTTTTGGGATATCGGCTCTGAAATATCACCTCCTGGCGGCGATACTGCGCCGATGATAGAAACAGACCCTTCTTTTCCATTTATAGCCTTTACTCTTCCACCTCTTTCATAAAACTCAGCGAGCCTTCTTGGAAGATATGCAGGATAGCCTTCCTCTCCAGGCATTTCTTCAAGCCTTGAAGACACTTCTCGCATTGCCTCAGCCCATCTTGAAGTTGAATCTGCCATAACCGCTACATCGTATCCCATATCGCGAAAATATTCTGCGATTGTTACGGAAGTATATATGCTTGCCTCTCGCGCGGCTACCGGCATATTGCTTGTATTTGCTATAAAAACTGTTCTATCCATAAGCATCTTTCCGCTTCTAGGATCCTTTATTTCAGGGAATTCAGTAAGCACCTCTGCCATTTCGTTTCCACGTTCTCCTACACCACAGTATACTATTATATCGGCATCGCTCCATTTTGCAAGCTGGTGCTGTATAACTGTGTTATGCAGTATTAATGCACCGTAGCCACCGACAAAATTGCTTCCGTAATCAGGCACAGAAACATCATAGACATCGAAATCTCCAATCTCTACTTCAATGCTATCAACTTCCTCTTCTATATAGTTTTGTGCGATGGCTGATTCTTCTATCCTTCCTGATAAGCTAGCTTGCATGCTCTCAATGGTTTCGACCACAAAGCTTTTATCATATGAAAGTGCATTGCTTATTCCAGAAAGGCTGAGCATGTATGATAGATGAAGTTGCTCATATCTGCTTGCAAATTCCTTTTTTCCTTGCATTTTCATTTTGAATCCATCAGATTTCCCTGCAGCAAGAATCTTGTCACCATGCTTGATAAATCTAGCCTCTATCTCTTCGATTGTCTTACCTATTCTAAAAAGGCGGTGTATTGGCGTTACCTTAACTTCCTTGCCTGAAGTTGTTTTTATTTTTATAAGAACATTGCTCTTTCCTTTATAAAGGATTCTTGAATAGCTTCTTACAATTCTCCCCTCAAAAAATGAGTATAGCGGTATAGGTTTATCCAGCAAAATATATTCCTCGTTTTTACCTACTATTTTTTTGCTGTTTTTTTCATTTCTTTCATATAAATCCCTTATTGCAATAATACTTTCTCCAACCAACAAGGGCGTATCTCCGCTTACACATTTGCCGCTCCCAAACGGCCCAGGTATGGCAGCAGTGCCTCCTTTTGCAATTGGAAACAATGTATCAATTATCCTTTGCCCAGTTATCAAAGGTACATCAGGTGGAAGCTTAGCTGCAACTGGTCTCGCAATTCTAACCGGCCAATACTGAAGCATTTGGATGCTTATTTTGCTTCTTGAATCAATGCTGGCAATCGTATCAAGTATTGTAAAGTCACCTTCTTTTATGCTAGAAATGTTTCCAGAAAGGCCCATAGGAACCATTACCTTATGCTTTACCAAATCTGTCTCTTGCACTTCACCTATAATGTCTCCTTGTTTTACATTATCGCCATTTTTTACTAAAGGAATAAAATGCCAAACTTTTTTTGTATCAAGTGAAGTTGCTTTTTCGCCTTTTTTTATAAAATTCCCTTCGCTCTTTTTTATTACGTCTAAAGGCCTTTGTATTCCATCAAATATAGAGCCGATAAGCCCTGGTGCAAGCATGACGGACAATTGCATATGTGTATTTTCAACAGGTTCACCAGGTCTAAGCCCAGTAGTATCTTCATATACCTGTATTATTGCATCATTACCAGAAAGTTTTATAACTTCTCCAATAAGCTTTGATTCACCGACCTTTATAACATCATACATTTTTACTTCTTTTATTCCTTTTGCAACAACTACTGGACCAGAAATTCGATAAATTGTTCCATCCATGATCAAGCACCTTCGGTATTTTTTCCAAATTTAAGCTTTTCTATATCTATGCCAAGTATCCTTTTCGCCAGCTGCTCCATTGTTTCTCTTTTATTTTTCATTTCAAGAAGAGGTATGAAGACTATAAGAGGTTTAAGCGAAGACTCAAACTGCTTTGATTTAGATGAACCTGCAACTTTTCTAATGCTTTCTGATACGAGGATAAGCCCGTATTTTCCACTTGCTGCTAGCTCTTCAATTTTTTTTACGGCATTGCTGCCTTCCTCTATAAATACATCTTGTATACCTATTAATTTGAAGCCAAGTACAACTTCCCTCTCTCCAACTACAGCTAATTCATCCATTTTTAAAACCTATATAACATTCAGATTGTAATAATTGCTATATCCTATTGCTCTTACATTATATCTTTCTCTTTCAATTTCCATTATGAACCCAAATATAAATTCAAGTGTTCTTGGCATTGATTCAAATTTTTTAATATAGTTAGAGTATATCGATCGAGTCATTGCAGCTTCAATCTCTTCAAGTTTACCAGAAATTTCATATTTCTGCTTAGCTTCACCTATATCAAAAGGCAATAATTCCAAGAGCTTCGGCATCCCTGCTTCAGCTAGAGCCTGCAATTTTGCAATTTTTATATTTCCTCCTTTTATAATATATTTTTCCAATGATTCAAAGCTTTGCGTTGCAGATATGCCTTTTATAATAGCCATAATATTTTGTTTATCTATTATATCCATCACAAAATCTTCTACTTTGCTTTTGCTCTTTTTTGCTTCGTTTAAAAGATTATTAAAATAGAAAAGGTCTAATGCAAAATCCATTCCTGTGAGTATGCCTTCCTGTATTTCTTTTTCATATGCTGCAATAACTCTTCCGTAGGTAAATTTTTGCAGCCTTTTAATAATTTCATCTAAGCTCTCTTCTGCCATTGCAGATAGATCTTTACTCTTTATTAATCCGATTGTGTATTCGCTGCTTGTTAGCATTGTTATCAGTTTTTTTGTGTCATAGCCAAGAAGCTTTGCTGAAATAATAGCTTTTATGTTTTCTATATCGTACTTCATATAATAAGCAGTTATAAGATTCTGTACACTAAGAGGCAGCACAGCCTTAAGTTCATTAAGCATCAGCGCCATATGGTTAGAAGCAACTGCTTCAATTAGGTCTGGACCGGAGAAGAAAACTGAAAGCTTGTCAAGTTCTTTTTTATATTCTGTGTCATATAATTGCGCCACAAACTCCTCCATTTTCTTGTTGCTCATTTTTGCAATAGTGCCATTGCTCAAAAGAAGGGTCTTTAATACAGAAATGCCTCCATATGCTCCGTCATATTTTCTCATGTCATCCCTAGCAAAGAAGTTTGAACATGCTATCTTCTACTATCTTCTATAAAACATCCAAGCTTTCGTTATTTACTATCTTTGCATAGAATGCTTCCTCAAGGTCTTCATGCAAATATTCAATAAGGGCATTGGGGGAATAGTCTATTAATTTTTTCCCGTCTTTAGATTCCGCAAAAAGCCCAAAAACAAGATTTGATGCTTCTATGTTTGCTTTTGAAGTTATCTTTTTTGCCTTTTCTAGATCTGCCTTTGCAACTTTTATATTGCAATTATCTCCAAGCTCTAATATAGCCTTATTCACCATGCTTTCAAATATAGCTGCATAACTTTCATCATCTTGAAAGTTTGATTCCTCTTTCAATATAAAAAAAGCTTTGTCGATTTTTTCTTTTATGCTTTTCCTATATAATGATCTTGCTTCCATTATAGCTAGAAAGTGCTCTCGCTTTTCTATTGCTGCTGCTTTTTCTGTAGCAATCATAATTGCTTTATTTCTTATGCTTTCTGCTTTTTCTTTTCCTTCTCGAAGCACCTGCTCTTTCTGCTTTTGTGCTTTTTCTTCTATATCTAATATCTGTGCCCTAGTGTCATCTTCTATGCTGCTTAATATCTGCTCAAATCCCATGCTATCATACTATCTGCATAAGCAGTATTAAGCCAAGCACGAAACCTACTATCCATAATGTTTCTGGTATTACAAATAGAAAGAGCACTTGTCCAAGCCTTTCAGGTTTTTCTCCTACTATACCCATTCCTACTGCTCCCATGCTTTGTTGCACTATGCCTGTTGCTATTAAGCCCGCAGCCATTACAATTGCAGCCGCAATCACGTATATTGGATTTGTTGTTACCATATTATAACCTTAATAAAAATCATATATTTTGAAGTTATATTTTTAATAATATTTCGTTTTCCGTCTAATGGTGATAAATTTTATACCACAACATACAATTTATCTATTATTCATCTATTCTCGGCAAGAAAGACAATGGACTTTAGCAGGGAGGAGGTCACAAAGGTAAACTATTCTCTCATAAATGGCGTGGGATTTCCATTATATAGGTGAACTACTCCGCCCTTGCGGATGGGGCTTCCACCACATCCGCAACTTTGGAGCTTCTCGCTTCAACGAACATGCTTGCTTTCACATGCGGAATGCTTTTTATGCATCAAGCATCTACTTGCAGAGG
>JAVYWU010000015.1:0-14678 GCA_038877355.1 Candidatus Micrarchaeaceae archaeon
CCAACCGATGTGCGGCTTTTCATGCAATGATTTCCAATGCAAGGGCACTAATCTTTACCTAGGAAACGAAACCCTTATGCCTGGAAAAGTTGCAAGCTTTTCAAGCAATTCCGTATGCGTAAACAATGGGTATGTACCAATACAAACTCCACGCATAGCAATCTCTACTGCAAAAGCCCTTACTATAACCTGGTGGGTGAAACCAATAGGCCCAACAAGTGTTTTACTTCATTTGAACTCAGGAAACGCATGCCCAGGAGGTTCAGGAATATACTGCGGCAATAATTATTGCAATATTCCAGATACTACTGTCACAGGCATTTCTTCTGCAATGGCAGGCACATGGAGCTTTTGGTCTCTCATATTGGCTTCCAATGGAACCGCAGTATTATACAAAAACGGCGTGCCTGGCACGTCAGTTTCATGGTCAGGACCGCTTACTTCAATAAGCGATTTTGATATTTTGGGATATGAGCCAACATGCAGCGACTGGTCCAATGCAAGCATGGCAAATGTACAGATTTACAATACCTCCCTTTCAGCCAAGCAGATTAAGTCAATGTATTCTGCAGGGATTGGAGCTCAACCAATAAACCAAAGCTATCTTGTCGCATGGTATCCATTGAACGGGAATTTCTATGACTATAGCCCATATAACAATAATTGCAAAACATATGGTGCATTTTTTGTCAATAATTCAAATGTGTCGACTTCTGCAATGCAGGCTTTGGGACTTACAAAAGCATCCTTTCCAGGCTTTGCGACATTCAACGGCAGTGGATATATAAAAGCTTCAGCAAGCAACCTTCCGAGCGGAAGTGGCAGCCGTTCAATGTCCATGTGGGTCAAAGTAAACAAATATCAGGCACAAGAATCAACATTTGCCTACTACGGGCAAGCAGGCACTAATAACAATACATTTACGCTTTACACTTCAGCAATTAGCAGCCCAGCAAATGTACTTTGCTTCTCGCAATGGGGCTCAGCCTTATGTGGCAAGACGGTGCTTACACCCGGCAGATGGTATTTTGTTGCTGTATCAGATTCTAGCAATACCATAAGCTTATATGTAAATGGCAATTTGGAAAATAGCGGCACTTTGAGCATTTCTACCCCTGCATCATCAAATTTCTATATGGGCATGACTCCTGGATATAGCTCCTCTTCATATACAAGAGCACTTAATGGTTCGCTTGCGGATATACAGGTATATAACACAGCACTTTCGCAAGCGCAGATATGGCAGCTTTATGTAAACAACAGTGTTATTGGCTTGCTGCCTATTGCATACTGGCCACTAAATGGTGGATTAAATGGCATGTTTAATGTAACGCAAAACATGGTAAGCGGAAACAACGGCGTATTATATGTAAACTCAACAGGAAGCATGTGCAGAAGCAATGATGTTACAAATGGCAGATGCGCAGTAGAATATAGCAAGATATAAGAATACGCAAAAAAATCATATAGAATAGTATTTTGCCTTTTGCTGCTTTGTGCTTTTTGGTTATTGCATTTATCCTAAGCGCCCCCTATGCTTGAAAACATTAGCCCTATTACGTAGCTAGTTACAAAGTATATGCCAATTCCTGCTAGTATAAAAAGTGGCAAATATTTAAGACCTTTTATTGGTGAACCGGAGGATATCGCTGCCATTATTAAGCTAGCAAAGCCAGTAACTACAATAATTGCCACAATTGAAAAATCTTTGTATTCTGCAGTAGTTATTTTTGGCGGGCTGGGTTTTAGAAAAGAAATACCTGCAGTAGGCAAGCCGCCAGGATTTTGCTTGAGTATCCCAGTCCATACATTATCTGTTACTACAATCATTTGGCTTGTCAAACCGTATAAAAGAGGCGCAGCAATAAGCCCTGCAAAAACTATGAATATTGTATACATGAGCATCTGCCCGGAGATTTCTTTTTTTGCAAGCTCTTCTGCCCTCATATCCTTTGAAAGCTGCACAAGGAGATCTGCCATAGCTCCGCCGTATCTTATTGATTCTATCATCATCCTTACAGCACGTTGCAATTCTGTAGATCTATATTTTTGCCCAAGCTCGGTAAGAGTATTTTCAAGAGTTTCTCCAGCAAACACTTTCCTGCTCATATCCTTTATATCATCGCTGAAGAAACCGAATTCAGGCCTAGCGGCAATAAGCAAAGCTCTATCAAGTGCTATTCCGCTTCTTAGATTAGCTGCCGCAAGTTGAAAATAATCTGCTAATAGCCTTTCCATCTTTGTCTTTCTTCCATCTATCTTATACTGCACTATCATATAAGCTACAATTGCTATCAAAGCCCAGCTTCCTATTCCTATAGCTATAGCTATAAGTAATGGTAAATTAAGTAATATAAATAGAAAAGTTGAAACAATTACAAGCGCAGCAATGCCGAAGATTACTATTATACTTATGAATTTGTTTACAGTCATCTTCATTCCAGCCAAGCTCAATTGTTTGTAGATAGACAATGAAACATTTCTTGATACAAGCCTTTCAAAGTTTATTTTCATTTAATCACATAGTGAAGCTAGGCCTTGAAGATTTTATAAGTTGCAAGAAAACTACTTGCAAAAATATTATTCCAACTAATGCTGCTTCCAAAACAGTAAGATTAACAGTAAATATTGCAATAAAAGTTGTCAATATTGTTATTACTGCAATTCCCATGCTAGGCAATATAACACCAAAAAGCATGTAAAACATTGCAAGCGCATTTAGCTTCTGTCCATATCTTCTAAGTTCTATATTTCTTTCTTGTGTAAGTTCATCTATAACTCCTTGCAAAGATGCAACAACATCTGCCCCAGATTTTATGCTTACGCTTGCTTGAAGCATAAGTCTTTTGAAGGATTGGCTTTTTGATTCCTCTATAGTTTGGTCTATTGCATCAACAAGTGGCACGCCAATTTGAGCTTTTTGGCTTATCTTTGCAAACTCTTTGCTGGCTTCCCCATAACCTGTACTTACAGCCATTATGGCATTGTAAAGAGGCATTCCAGATCTAAGCGAAATTATCATATCTCTTGCTGCAAACAGTATATCTCGCTCTACAAGTTTGCTGTTGTTTTTACCTTTCTGCGTTGGAAAATTAAGAAAACCATTGAATAGCACACGAAATAGAGCAACACCCATCAATATGCTAAGTATTAATGCTATAGCAATTTCAACTCCTATATTTATAAGTATCAAAGACATTGCAATTACAATTATTGCAGACATTAAAATTGCGGCAATCAGCATTCTTTTTATAAATTCATATACACTTTCCTTCATACCTTGAGCCCTTAGTGCAACTTCTATATTTTTATGTTTGTTTCCAATACTTTCTATATACATTCTAAATTTTGTAGGTTTTTCTGTTTTTGTATTTATTTCACTTGAAACTTCTTTCTGAAATGCAGTTATATCATTTGCAGTAGCAGATGACTTTGCCGCAAGCTTTTTCCTAGAAAAAAATCCGGGCTTAGGCTGCAGTTCTATTATGTTTCCTTTATTATCAGTAATTATCTTCTTTTTTTTGCTAAACATTTTATCTCTTTTCTATAAGAGTTATTGCATCGTTAAGTCGCTGATTTCTAAGCTCTAATGCTGCTTGATCATATTCGCTTACAGCAACTTTTTCTTTTTTCATCTTTTTCATATTTCTGTTTATTTCATCAGCAAGCCCGTATATTTCTTCTTTTATTATTTCAAGATGCTCATTATCAAATACATTTTCCTTTAAACCCTCTATTATGCGTTCAAGTTCTGAAATCTGATCAGTTATTGAAAGATTAGGCAGTACCAAATCTTCAAGTTTTGTGTTTCTGAAATTAAAGAAATGTTTTTTCATTTCTATTTTCTGTGTAATTTCTTTAAGTTCTTTTTTTGCTTCCATTGTTCCTCCAAAGAGATGGGGTTCGTATTTTGGTTGTTGCTTTGTAACTACAGGATTAGGAGTGATTACCCATGTAGGTTTATTAAATATACTTTTTTCTTCTTTTGTGCTTCTTTTGTGCTCAGTTTCTTCTATTAAAGCAATTAAATCAGTTAGATTTGGTGTAGTATTATCATTTTCGCTTTTTATATCTAAAAAATATGATATGTTGACACTTTTTTGATCTTGGTTGTTGCTTACAATTTTATTTATTAAGTCAACAAAATAATCATATGTTGGCGTTTCTTCCATCAGCTCACTTAAATATATCAATAGAAAAGTTAATATTGCTTTTTGCAATTTCTAATACCTTATCCTTGTTTTTATAGTAGTTTGCAATAACTAAACCTGCATCATTTACATTAAAGATTTCTTTGTTTGCCATCCATTCTAATATAATTGCTTTTTTACTTATATTATCTTCAATTTCTTGGGTTGTAAGTCCAGTATAAAGAGATAGTGTTTCTTCAAGCCTTGATAATTCACTTATCTGCGTTATCATATCACTTTTCATGTTCCATCTAAAACATACATTTGGGTCTCCTGTTCTTAAGATTTCGGCAAATTCTAAGACCCGCCTTATTCCTTTTGCCCTGTGCCTAAACTGCACAACTATTCCTCCTAATGCATTAAGCAATATTTTTGGTATAGCTATTGGAGGATTAGTCATCCTAGTTACTGTATCTTGTGCATTATCTGCATGTACGGTACCATATACTGCATGTCCTGTGTGAATAGCTTCAAATAACGTTTCTGCATCTTTCTCTGTTCTTATTTCCCCTACCAATACTATATCTGGTCTCTGCCTAAGTGCATTTATCATCAAATCATATAATGAAACTTCACCTTTTCCTTCAGGATTTGGCGCACGCGTCAACATTGGAAGCCATTGATAAAAACTAGGGAGAGTTAGTTCTCTTGTTTCTTCTATAGATATTATTCGCCTATTTGCAGGAAAGAATATGCTCATTGCATTCAAAAAACTTGTTTTTCCACTTGCTGTACCACCTGCTATTAAAAGACTTATTTCGTTTTCTATGCATTCCCATATTAATCCAGCAACATGTGAATTTAAAGTTTTATTGCTTATCATCGCAGGCATAGTCCAAGGATTTTTGGCAAATTTTCTTATTGTTATAGTATTCCCAGTTTGCGATATTGGATAAAGTGTTGCATTTACTCTAGAACCATCAGTAAGTTCAGCATCCATTATTGGCACTAAATTATTTATTTCTCTTCCAACTGCCCTCCCTATCTGTTCACTCCTGTTGTAAATCTCATCTTCACTTTGCAATTTTATTGTAGTTTTGCACCACATAAAAATTTTATGAAAAACCCAAACAAAATCTGAAGAACCATTCACTGCAATTTCTTCTAGATTATAATCTCGTATAAGAGGTTGTATATCTCCAAGACCTAACATCATATTTAGTATATAAGAAATAAGAAGTTTTTTTGTTTCTTCTTCTGTTCCTGGTAAAAATCTATTAATCAATACATTGCTAGCTTCAATATATTTGTTTTTTATTTCTTCTATATACTCTTCTTCATTTATTCTTGCAGGGTCTACATGAACAAGCGATATAAGTTGTGATTTAAAAGAATCAAGCAAAAGTTTTGTTGCTTTTCCGATACCTGGAAAAGTTACTTCGTAAATAGGGCTAAATTCTTTTTCAGAATTATAAATGCGAATATGTACTTTCATTCCTTCTACATCAAGGTCGTATGCCGCTAGTTCTTCAATACTTTCTTCAGCCATCTATTCACGCTTTATATCAGTTTTTTGTCTCATCTAAAGCTTCATTGTCGTTTTTTAAACTTTTGTGTATATCTGCTTTTACTTCTTCGATTTTTTCATTTATATTTTTGTTTTTTTCTGAAAGCTTTTGTATGATATTAAGCTTATTTTCTTCTGTCAGAGTTTTTGTATTATGCAATTTTTCTATATCTTTGGCAAGTTTATCCAATTCTATATTTATTTCTTTTAGCCCTGCCTCTGCCTTAATTATATTATTTTGCAACTCTTTGGTTTCGTCGTATACTTTGGATATACTGCCAAAATTTTCTTTTAGGGAAATGATACTATTCATCATATCTGTTGCTCTAGCATTTAAAAGTTTGATACCGTTTTCTATAATACTATGACTTTTTGTATATTTATCAACAAAATCCTTTACGTTGTCATCTAAGATTTTTTCGTATTTTTCTTTGTCTTTTTTAAATTCTTTCATTTCTTTTATAAGCTCTTGTCCTTCCTTAAGCTCATCAGCAAATAATTTATTATTACTTTCAACCTTTTGTTTGTATTCTTCTATGTCTTTATCTGCTTCTTCTTCTTTCTTTTTGATTTCTTTTTTAATTTCTGTAACTTGCTTGTCTATCATGTTGTTTAATTCAACAAAATTCTTATTTTTTTCTTGTTCTATTTCTTTTATTTGCTGCTCAAACTTACTTGAATAATCGTTTATTTGATTTGCTTTTTCAATAGCTTCGTCCATTTTTTGTTCAAATTCATCAGAGGATAAATATTTAATTTTGTCAGATAGTACTCCAACTTTTTTATTAACATTATCATATATTTCTTCTATTTTAGTTTTAATTGCTGCTACGGTTCTATTTTCTTCGTTTACTTGCTCATAAACTTTATTTATCTCGTCAAGTTTTTCTTTAAGGGTTGGCATTTTTTCTGAATAAGTTTTGCTCACTTCGAGTTCTAAATGCTTCAAATTTTCTATATCTTCTGAAAATTTACGCACTTGTGCAAGTTTTGCCTGTAATTCCGCTGTAAAAGTTTCTTCTTCAATGTTTATTCTAGCAGCAATTCCGCTTCTTTGCTCCTTTGACATACTTGATGGCGATATATACATTTTACCTAGTTCATAGGTAATATTTACAAGGCCACCTTTTTCAAGTATTTTTGCCCAATCCTCTAAGATAGATTCTGGCAACGTTGTTTCAGAGGCAAGTTTACTTAACTCTGTTTTGCCTTTTGTATCTATTAGATTTAATAAATCATCAATCGTTGTTCTTGCTTCATTTGAATTTTCTTCCACGCTTTTCTTATCATCTGCCATTTAATCAACTAATATATATAAATTCAATAATATTGATAAATATAATTAATAAAAACTTTTCTTTTTAAATATATTTTTTATATTTCTGGATTGCTGTGTTCGCTATTCCCTATAAGTTTTTTTCCTATTTCTGCTCTATTTTCTAATTGCTTTGCTATCATAATTTTATCCTCCTTACTAAGGACTTTATCAAGTATATATTTTGAGTACGTTATAGATATATTAGAAATATCTAGTAACATTGCTTGAAGTTCTGCTGAACTTATATATGCCTCTTTTTCAGGTTTAAGTACTTCTACTGCAATAGGCGCATAATTAAACATAATATTTATGGCAGATCTTATTCCTTTTAACAATACAGTTATAATTGCGCTAGTTACAAAAAAACCTTCATTTTCTATAGGTTCTTGAATTTTTCCGTATCCGTAAATTACATCTTTTTCTTTAAGTAGCCTATTGTTAAGTAAATCAACAAGTAAGGGTTGCAATTTGTTTTTATCTTTATCTTGCATGTCAAAATAAAGTCTTAAAAGCAAACCACCGTTTTTTATTGCATCTTCTGTGATTGCAGTCAATTCATCTTTAGCCATTTGTTTCACCTAATTCAAATAAAAACTTTAAATTAATTATTGATATCTTGTTATTTATACTATAACTTATACTATATATGTATACTATAACTTATACTATATATGTACTATATTGTAATTGACTATATATGTAATTATCATCTCTAATAGAACTGACAGAATTAAGTGGACTTTTAATATTTATATGATCTTGAATACTGCAAATTGGACATTTTGCTCTGCAGATAAAGCTTCAACTATGTCCTGAAATTTAGAACTTATTATTTCGTAGAAATATTTTCGAGCATAATTATATTTGTAGGCATTGATTTAACCTATGCAAAGACTTTCTTGCTTTATCTTCATTATAGAAATAACTTATATTGAGCATAGTGTTGTACAAAAGGCATGCAAATTTTTATTTGATAAATTTATTCCATATATAGGATGTCATCTTTCGTCAATTTATTTCAAAGTTTACATTGATTTTTATATTATTGCAATTGCCTTTTTGCTGTTGTTAAGTTTCTTAATACTAATTATAGGCTTATTTTAAATTTTTATTTTACAAATAACAAATTTTTATTTTACAAATAACTATAAATGCTTTTGCTCGCTTTCATCCCTTGCCGAGTTAAAGGAGCTTCCCGCTCGTCGAAGTTAAACTTAAAAATACTAAGAAAGTAGTCGTTGAATTATATCATCAACACTTAATTTTTCTTCTTTTCCTGTTAAAAGTTCCCTGAGTTTTGCTTTTCTTTCTTTTTCTTCTTCGTCCCCAACTATAACTGCGTATTCGAATTTCAAGGCATTTGCATATTTGAGCTGATTCACAATATTTTTATTAGAAATATTTAAATCAGTGTATATTCCTTTGTTTCGTAATTGATTTGCAATTTTAAGTGCGTATTCAAAATTATTTTCATTTATATAACACAAAATTACTTTTGCAGGAGTATATTTTTCTTCAGGATTAAGCATGTTAATTATTCTATCAATACCTATACTTCCACCAACTGCAGTTATTTTAACAGGAGAATATTTTTCTATAAGATTGTCATATCTCCCTCCACCACCTATTGAAGGGTCAGATTCATTTTTAGGATTTTTAAATTCAAAAACTAAAGAAGTATAATAATCAAGTCCACGAACTAATGAGAAATCTATATCATAACTACCTTTCAATTCATATATGTTGAGTAAATTTATCAAATTCCTCATGTTTTTTATGTCTTCGTTTTCTCCAAAAATATTAGATAAAAAGTCTAACTTTTCGTTGTTAGTTCCATTTCGCCCTATTAATTTTATTATTTCATCTGCTTGATTTTCTTCTAGGATTTCGTTTAACTGCCTTGCTATTTCATCTTTGCCAAGTTTATCTAATTTATCAATGATTCGAAATATTTTATGACTTTCTGCATTTATCCCTAATTTTTCAAATATTAAATCTAAAAATTTTCTATCATTTATTTTTATAGAATAATTTATTTCTATTTCTTCAAGTGATTTTGCAAGCGTTGCAATAATCTCTGCATTTGCCCACAGAAGATTACCGCCTAAAATATCAACATCTGCTTGTGTAAATTCTCTATACCTATTTTTTTGTGGCTCTTCTTTTCTCCATACGTTTCCTATTGCATATCTCTTAAAAGGAAGTTGCACTTCTCTATGCATTGAATAATATCTAGCTAATGATACCGTTTGATCATATCTCAAGCCTAGATTTTCATCTTTTATTTCAAATATAAGCTTATCTTCTTCACCTATTACGTTTTTTGCTTTTAAAATATCTAAAGTTTCTAAACTTGGAGTATTAATTGCAAGAAATCCAAATTTTTTAAAATTTTCTTCTATCTTTTTTACAATATTTTGCTTAAATAGAGCTTCGTTTGGGAGCAAATCATGCATTCCTCTTGGCAATTGAAGATCTTGCATAAACTCCCTTATTAAATATTTTCATCTATCCATTTTTTAAGTATTGCTTTTGGTACTGCACCAACAGATTGCGCTTTAAGTTTTCCGTTTACTATTAAAAGTGTAGTAGGTATACTCATTATATTATATTGTGCATCTATTTGTTGAGCTTCATCAGCATTAAGCTTAACAAATTTTATCTTGCCCTCATATTCTTTAGAAACTTCTTCTATTACAGGAGAGTACATTCTACAAGGACCACACCATTCTGCCCAAACATCCACAATAACAGGTATTGAAGATTGCAATACCTCTTTTTCAAAATCTTTTTCAGCTATATCTACAACCGACATTTGTTTTCACCATTATATTATTATTCGGCAAAATTATTATATTCTTTGTAATGTTTATAATATTTTTCAGTGAAAGTTTATCGTTGCAAATGATTTCTGCTCTATTTGCATTTTGGAGCTTCTTTTTATATAATGCTAAATTATTATAATATATGCGTATTTCAGTATATACTTATACATAATTCTATGAGTATATCCTTATATGTGCAACATATTTTCTCTTTATTTTGCAAAGAAAAAATTCTTACCAAGTCAACTCTTTTTCTTTTAATATATCTTTACCATCAATTGATTCAAATTATTCTTTTTTAAGATATTATATAGAAGTAACATCTCCTAATTACTGAGAAGCGTAGAGTTTTCTGCTTACTTTGTTAAATTATTATTAATATTTTTTTTACTTTTGTTCAGTCCGAAATAAGCTATAATTATATTATATATATCTAATACGCTTATTTTTTTTACTTTTATTTTCAATCGATCTGGATAATAACCAAAAATTCCTTGTCGTGTATGATCGCCACTTTTTGCATTTTCAGGACTCATAAAAAAACGATCTTTTGAAAAATTAAAGATATCTATTGTATAACCTTTTGTTGCTTCTATAAGTAAATCTGCATATAAAAACTTATTTGTATTTCCATAATACTTTTTTCCGTCAAAAACATTTACTATTAATTGATTTCCCTCTGGAGTTTTAATCTTCTTTAGATCTTTTGTAAGCTTACTTTTTAGTTGCTCTACTTCGTTTTTTAATACTATTCCGTTTACAAATCTATTATCATTTATCCATAATGTTGCAACAGGATCGTTAGATATAGCGGCAAAAACTTTACTATGTTCCATATCATAATCAAAAAGGTGCAGTCTTGTATATGCTCCTTTTCCCATTCCTTTAAAAGCTATAGACATAAAATTAAAAATTATTTTTTTAAATGCATACGGCAGGTTGTCATATACTCTTCTTAATCTAGTCTTTAAAAGCTTTTCTCGTATATTGTATCTTATTGATCCATTACTTTCAGTATTTTCTATATTATTTTTTATTTCCTTTTTTATTGCTAAATAGCCTTTATTTATAAGCCAGCTATTTATTAAAAATTTATTTTTTATTGGTTGCGATCCATGATCTGATAAAAATATTATTGCACTACCCTCTAAATCTGCTTTTTTTATTAAATAAGATAGAAATTTATCATATTCTCGATATATCAATAATAATTTTTCTTTCCAATTTTTTTGATTAAGTAAAAAATGTTGTATTCTATCTGTTTCGGTAAAACAAACATATGCAAAATCATAGTTCCATTCTATTGCTTCTTTTGCTATATTACTGCGGGCTTTTATACTTTGCGTAAAATAATTAATTGCTTCATCTATAGATATTTTACCTGCTTTTATATCCTTTTCTATATCTGGTTCGCCTTTGAAATTATATTTTTCCATAAGTCTTTTCAATTTAGGACTATTTGTTTTTGCAGGAAGTGGAAAACCTGTTATTATATCTATATTTTTCCATTTCTGGATCCGTACTTCTTCTGCAGGTGTAATAAGGAGACATCTTTTGCCATTATCTGCTATAATCTTCCAAAAAGGGATTACCAAATTTGAATCATATAATATAACATCTGGGGTATAGTTTTTTTTCATTACAAAAAAATCTGGAACTCCATGATCTTTTGGTGCTAAACCAGTATATATGCTTGGCCAAGCGGGTCCACTCATTGGAGGCAACGTTGATTCTAGATTAGTTATTAATCCCTTTGTAAGTAACATATTAAAAGTTTCCATCCCTTCTTCTTTCCTTAGTTCTTCCAACATCCACAAGGGTACAGAATCCATACCGATTAGATAAAGTTTTACCATATTATTACTTGTTAAGTATATCCCAACGCTTTTAGTTTTTCTATTATTGTAGCATTTTCTTTTTTTGTAGTTTTTTTGACAGCTATCTCAGAACTTGTTTCTCTCAATATATAGGTAACGTAATCTGATACTGAAGAAAAGCTAGTTCCTTTTATTTTTTTCTGTATTTTTTCAAACAGTGTAGATGGAATTGTTATTGTAGTATAATTTCTTTTTTTGCTTTCATTCGTTTTTTTTGCAGACATTTTTTCACCTTATTGTTTATAAAAACGTTAAAAATCAGAAGATGTAACGAATTGAAGAAGCTTTGAATTTGTAGAAAACACATTTTTTGTTTCTCCTGGATCTTTATCTAAATCATATTCTTCTATTCCATGATGATGACTTGATTTGCACATATTACAAAATTCATCTTTTGCAATTATAAGTTTACGATTTTTAGTTCTTACTGCACGAACATCGTTTGCAAAAGCATCAAAAATTAGCATTTCTTTATGCTCTTTTTCTTTGCCAACTAAAAGAGGTAAGAGAGATTCACCGTCGAGTTTTATTTTTTCATCGATATTTATTTTTTTGCGGATAAAATCAAGCAAAGTAGGGACTATGTCTACATTTTGTACATATTCTTCTATTACCTTTTCTTTTTCATTTGGTACTTTTATTATGAGCGGTGATTTTATTGCACAATCAAAAAGGCTACAGTTTGCTAAGTATATTCCATGATCAGCTATAACATCACCATGATCGCCCAGTATTACAAGTAAGGTATTATCTAGTATTCCAATAGAATCAAGATAATCATAAAACCTACCTATTTCTTTATCTACTTCTTTTAGAGTAAGATCATATTTTTCTTTTATTTCGTCTATGCAGTAAAGTTTTGCGCTATCCATTCTTTTCTTTACATATTCACGTTGTTTTTCGTTTTTTATGCTTTTAAGTATTTTTTCAGACTCATCTTTCCCTTTTCCTTTATATATAGTATTTGGAAAAGGAAAATGGGTATCCCATAAGTGCATAAAGGCAAAAAAAGGCTCTTTTGCTTTGCTTATTTTAGAAATTGCTAAATCTATTGTATCTTTTGTAGGCACAAAAAGCTTATCTGTCTCAATTTCACTTTCTTTGTAGTAATCGAATCCTTTTTCAAACCATTCCCCAAGCCAATCAAAAGCCATTGTTGAGTAACCGATATTTTTCAAAAAAGTAGGTAACCAAAAATAGATATTTTTAACTTTTTCATATTCTTCTGGCTTTGTATATGGGAATTGATGTCTCACGCCGTGAGTACTAGGAAATAGGCCTGAAAGAATAGTCGTAACTGCAGGAGCAGTACCATTTGCAACTGAAAAATGATTTGAAAATAGTATGCTTTCTTTTGCAATTCTTTTTAGATTTTTATCTGTTTCTTTTTTATATCCAAAAAGGCTCATATGGTCAGGTCGAAATGCATCTATTACTATTATTACTATATTTGGTACTATATTTGGGGAAGAATTATTATTCATTTGATTACCTAAAAGTTTTAAAAAATAAGTATATTTAAATTATTCTACTTTTTGTTTATACTTCGTTTTATATTTTTTTTAACATATGTTTATATATTTTAATGTTATAACACGTTATGACAAGGTGAGAAAATGGACAAAGAAGATGAAGAATTTATAAAGAAGAATGGCTTAGAGGGAAAGTTCACAGCAGAAAGAACAGATAAATGCTTGGAATTGATGAGACCGGAAGTAAGATCTTTAGTTGATCTTCCTCTTGAAAAAAAGATTAAGAAATCGCAGGAAATTATAAAAGAAAGCCTTGAAAAAAAGCATAACGTAGGAATAGGATTTAGCGGAGGTTCGGATAGTGAAGTAACGTTACACTTAACACTTCCACTAAAGCATGATATTCCTATAGTTTTTGTCGATACCAGATATGAGTTCCCAGAAACACTTCAGTTTATAGAAGAATTAAGGGAAACGTGGAACTTTGAAAATTTTACGATTGTGAGAGCAGAAAAAGATATGGTAAAAGAATTCACTGACCAATATGGGTATAAGACACCAGAGTTTACTATAGCCTTTAATAATTATCATAAGATACAGCCTATGCTTAGGGCTATAGCTAATTTAAGGTTAGATGCATTTATTGCAGGCATAAGAGGTGTTGAACACGAAGAAAGGGCAAAAGAATCGTTTTTTTCTGAAAGAAAAAACCCAGATCATATAAGGGTACATCCTTTGCTTTTTTGGAAGAAAGAAGATGTACTCGCTTATATAAAGAAATTTAATTTACCGACAAATCCTCTCTACGCTAAAGGGTATACTTCTTTAGGATCCACAATAGATACGACTCCTAACACAGATCCAAATGCACATGAACGAGCAGGCAGGGGAATAGTACGTGAAACAGTAATGAAAAAACTTAGAGAATTAGGATATAATTAGGTATTATGCAATTTAATTAGGATCTTGCCCAGGAAGGCCTTAGCCGGGAATCGGACCCGGTCTGAAGGATCCACAGTCCTCCGTGCTAGCCATTACACAACTAAGGCCATGTTATTACATTTGATTTGAAGTTTTTATTCTTTTCCTTTTAAAGATTAAACCAATTTGTTTTTGAAAAATAAAAGTTTTATATACTTGTTGTAAATACGCTATTAGGATGTTGACTTTTCTATAATAACATATTCCTCACCTTTTTATCATTTACCAATTTATATCACTTCCACGATTTTCTCACGCATATCGCATCCAATATGCGATGAGGCATGCGAACACATGCACAGCGACTTTTTTTATGCCGATAAATCGATTCTTTGCAAGACCGAATAGTTCTTTCAGTCTCAAGAATATTCTCTCTATTGACCACCGTTTGCCATAATCTTTGTCTTTTGGTCTCTTCGATTTGTAGAAACCTCTACCGTTTGCTGCGGTGACTGCCTTTACATTATCATAGTGCAATTCTTGGTATACATCAGTTGCATCGTATGCC
>JAVYWU010000016.1:0-6229 GCA_038877355.1 Candidatus Micrarchaeaceae archaeon
CTATTCGGTCTTGCAAAGAATAAATAAAGCATAAAGAAAATCACTGCGCATGTGTTTGCATGCCTCATCGCATATTAGATGCGATATGCGTGAGAAAATTGTATGTAATTGACAAATAATAAAGAGATGAGAAATATATTATTATAGAAAAGTCAACATCCTATTGACTAATTTATCATTATATATAAATAGTTTTTATGAATAATAATATTATAAAAGGGGTGTTTGAATGGATGACAAAAAGATAGCAGAAGCTATAACGCAAATAAACAAACAAATGGATATGCTTACAAGTGATTTTTCAGTACCTAAAAACGTGCGAAGCGCAATATCTGAAGCAAAAGAAAAATTGAATGAAAATGGAGACTACGTCATAAGGATATCAAATGCCATATACAGCATAGATAATGTTAGTAATGACATAAATTTACCTCCGCATGCCAGAACAGCTTTATGGAATTTACTTAATCTGCTAGAGTCCTTAAAAAAATAGCTGGTATTAATGAATGAAGAGATAAAAAAAGAATTTGTAAATTATCTTTCTAAATCAAATATAATGTTAGAAGCAGACGCTTTACCTTTAGATTTAGCTGAAAGCGAAGTTAATACTCTTGCTGAAGCAATAATTTCAATAAAAACTGCAACAGAAACAGGATCATTGAAAATTGTATCTAAGGAAGACATAGAAAAAGCATTGCAAAATATAAGGAATAATGCAGTTGCAAAAATGCCAGAGCCTATAGAAATAAATAGAACTGCCTCATTCAAGCCTATTGCTGCCGAAGTTGAAGCAATATATAAAATTGAACCATATAGCTGTGATAGAGTTGAAGGTAGTGTAAATGATTTTATTTCTTATTTTAGAGATCGGCTTAATAAAATTAGGAATTTGTTTGATACACCTAGGTATTCCATTATTGAAAATATCGCCCTTCTTAAAAATTTCACAGAAGGGCGGCAGGTAGCAATTTGTGGCATTGTTTCAAATAAAATTGTAACTAAAAATGGAAATATAATGGTAATTCTTGAAGATGAAACCGGAGAGGTAAAAGTAATATTTATGAATTCTTCTTCTCTATCAGGAAAAAAAATTTTTGAATCCGCTTCAAAAATAATAACTGATGAGGTACTTGTGGTTGTAGGCAAAATTTCGGGTCCTTTCGTAATTGCTTCAGAACTACTATGGCCAGATATACCAATAAAAGAACAAAAAGTTATAGAAGATGATATTGCTATTGCTTTTATTTCTGATATACATGTTGGTAGTAAGCTTTTCATGGAGAAGAATTTTACAAAAATGCTTGAATGGATAAATGGAAATGTCAATAGCAAATCTAGATCTCTTGCAGGCAAAATAAAATATATAATTATTGGTGGCGACATAGTAGATGGCATAGGAATCTATCCAGGTCAAGAACGAGATTTAGCTGTAACGGATATCTATAAACAATATTCTATAATGTCAAGATTTTTGGAAAATTTGCCTGAATACATTCAAATTTTTATTTTGCCAGGCAATCATGATGCTGTACAAAGATCAGAACCTCAACCAGAGTTTCCAGATAAGTTTCTCGAAATAAAGCAAAGTAACGTGCATAAAGTTCCAAACCCTCTTTATATAAATCTACATGGACTTGATGTCGTTTCTTATCATGGAGCCTCTCTGGATTCTATAATAGGTGCAATACCCGGCATGAGTTATGCAAAACCAGAGGAAGCAATGATAGAATTATTAAAAAGGCGGCATCTCTCTCCTATATATGGAGGCAACATGATTGTTCCATCAAAAAATGATTCTTTAGTAATGCAGAGAGTGCCAGATATATTACATATGGGTCATATACATAAAAACGGCATTGCAAATTACCATGGTACGCTTGTTATAAATAGTGGCACTTGGCAATCTAGGACAGATTTCCAGATAAAGCAAGGGCATATACCTACTCCTTGCAATCTGCCGGTTTTTGAAGCAAAAGATTATAAGGTAACTACAATAGATTTTAGCGGTGTTATCTAATGGCAAATGATTATTTTAATATTTTGTCTGAACATTTTAATGTTGAATATGAAATAGCGTCAAAAGCGCGTGCAAAAGGTTATGATCCAGAGCCATTTGTAGAAATTAAGCCCGCTCCAGATTTGGCTGCTAGAGTTGAGGGTATAATAAATATGCCTGGCATAGCTGAACGTATACGTTCTAAGCAAATTAAATCACGCCAAGAACTTGCATTTGCAATTGCAAAGGATATATGCATAGATAAAGAATTCGATGATGATCCAGAAAAAAGGCTTACGACTGCAGTTAGAGTTGGACTTGCAATACTTACTGAAGGCATATTGGTTGCGCCTACAGAAGGTTTTCAAGGTATATTTCTTCATAAAAACATTGATGATTCCGATTACATTTCTATAGTTTTTGCTGGTCCTATCAGAGGTGCAGGAGGTACAAGCACTGCATTGTCCGTTGCACTTGCAGATTACTGTAGGCGGCTATTAAATATTGGAGAATATAAGCCAACTAGTGAAGAAATAGACAGATACATAGAAGAAATTGTAATTTACAATTCTAGAATTGCTAGATTGCAATATTTTCCTAGTGAAGAAAATATACGTACAATTCTTCAAAATTGCCCAGTATGCATTGATGGCCTCCCAATCGGTGAAATTGAAATAAGTGTACATAGAGATATAAAAAGAAGGGATAGAAATGGTAAACAAGAAATAATAACAAATAGAATCAGAGGTGGCGTGCCTTTAGTAATATGTGAAGGAATAGCTCAAAAAGCAAAAAGCGTTTTGAAATATACAAAGAATGTAAACCTTGATTGGTTCTGGCTCAATAATATTATAACTGTTGATAAAGCTGAACCTAATAAGCAAGATAATCACGTTTCTGTATTTTTGCAAGAACTTGTAGCAGGCAGGCCTGTGCTTGCTTATCCAAATTATCCTGGAAGTTTTAGGCTTCGTTATGGTAGATCACGCTTTACAGGTATTGCAGCAAAAGGCTTTAATCCCGCTACAATGGAAATACTTGATGAATTTATAGCGATAGGGACGCAACTGAAGATTGAAAAGCCAGGAAAAGGTTGCATAGCTATGCCTGTAGATAGCATTGAAGGTCCTTTTGTAAAGCTCGATGACGGCAGGGCATTTAGAATAAACAGCGCTGAACAAGCTCGTGAATATAAACATCATATACGTAAGATATTATCTGTTGG
This sequence comes from Candidatus Micrarchaeaceae archaeon, assembly GCA_038877355.1. Taxonomy (GTDB): domain Archaea; phylum Micrarchaeota; class Micrarchaeia; order Micrarchaeales; family Micrarchaeaceae; genus JAVYWU01. Next base: position 3,222 of record JAVYWU010000016.1, read on the forward strand.
GGATATACTTGTTACTATTGGGGATTTTAGAAAGACGAACACTGTGCTCCAACCTACTAGCTATGTAGAAGAATATTGGTATATGCAACTTCAATCTGCAGGATATTCTGGACCAATGCCTGAGATTCATTCATTTACCGATGCTTATTTCTATTCAAAGAAATATTCTATACCAATGCACCCTCTTTATATATATGATTATAGCGATATAAGTGTTGAAGAACTTCGTACATTAGCATCTGCTCTTTTTGAAGCACTCTTAAGCTTGCAAGAGACACCAATAAATGAACTTAAAAGCATAGATTTCGGTTCTTATTCACAAGTTATAGTTCCAATATTAGAAAAATTATGTATCCCTCATATAGAAAATGTAACTGTTTCAATAAACGGTAGTGATTTGCAGAGCTTAGTTGCTTCAATAGGCTTTTTAAAAGACGAAAAAGTCTATGCATCAAAAGATATTATAGAAAAAATAGTTGGAGATGATGCGCTTTCAGCAATAAACGTTGTTTCTCCTTTTAAAATAATGCGTAGAGCAACTAGAATTGGAGGTAGAATAGGAAGGCCTGAAAAAGCTTATGAAAGGCTAATGAAACCAGCCCCTAACGTTCTTTTTCCTATAGAAGAATATGGTGGAAAGGAGAGAAGTATAACTAAAGCATATACATATGACAAAAGGAGATTAGGCAAGCCAACAATGTTAATCGAAATTGCTAAATATAAATGCAGCAAAGGAGGGGAGGAATTATTCTCAAATTATTGTTATAAGCACAATTCACCTGCGTATATAGAAGGTGTTTGTAGTAGGTGTGGCAGAATTTCTTCAGAAAACATATGCCCTTATTGTGGAGGCGAAGTTGTTTTTCATAAACCTACTTATATAGATCTTGCAAATCTTTTAGATGCAGCAATGGCTCATGTGCATACTGAGATGCCAAGGCAAAAAATAATAAAAGGAGTAAAAGGAATGATAAACAAAAAGAAAAACATCGAGCCATTGGAAAAAGGAATCCTGCGCAGCCTTTATAATGTGTATATTTTCAAAGATGGTACCATCAGATTTGATGCTACAGATGCTCCTTTAACTCATTTTTATCCAAAAGAAATGCAAGTTTCAATAGAAAAATTAAAAAGTATGGGGTATACAACTGATTATTTGGGAAGTCCGCTTGAAAACCCTGATCAGCTTGTTGAGCTTAAGCATCAAGATGTCATTTTAAATATAAAAGGAGCAAATTATTTATTAAAAGCAGCGCAATTTATGGACGCCTTATTGACAAAATTTTACAATTTAGAGCCTTTTTACAATGCAAAAACAATCGATGATCTAATAGGTAAATATGTTGTGACTCTTTCTCCACATACCTCCGCAGGTGTGCTAGGCAGAATAATTGGATTTACTGATGCAAATGTTGGTTTTGCCCACCCTTATATGATATCTGCAAGAAGGAGAAATTGTGATGGCGATGAAGATACAACAATGCTCCTTCTTGATGCACTAATAAATTTTTCTAAAAGCTATCTTCCTAGTTCAATAGGGGGTACAATGGATGCTCCTCTTATATTGACGCTTAATATAAACCCCGAAGAAGTTGATGATGAAGTATGGGAAATGGAGACTGTACAAGCATATGATAAAGATTTTTATGACAAAACTTTTGAATACCCTTCACCGAGCTTAATATCTTTTGATAGAGTGGGTATGCGGCTTGGAACAGATGCAGTATTTTCAAATTTGCTTTTTACACATTCAAGTAGCGCTTCTGCAATATCTTATGCTCCTAAACAAAGTATGTATACGCAGTTGAAAAGCATGCAAGAAAAGATAAATGAGCAATTCAATTTGATAGATAGACTATCCTCTGTAGACAAAGCAGATACCGCCAGAAAATTGATATTAAGTCATTTTATACCTGATTTGATTGGTAATTTACACTCTTTTAGCAAGCAAACTTTTCGTTGCATTGTATGCAATTCAAAATATCGCCGTGTGCCTATTAAAGGCGTTTGCACAAGATGTGGCGGAAAGCTCGTACTTACTATTTCAAAAGGAGGAATAGAAAAATATCTAAATATAGCAATAAATTTAGCAAATAAATATAAGCTAGAAGACTATATAAAACAAAGATTATATCTTATTAAAGAGGAAGTTGAAGCAACCTTCGGTCATGTTGGTGGCGGCGTAACTCCTGTAAAGCAATTTAATCTTTCAAATTTTATGTAATATATATGTAAATCTTGTGCTCGAATAAAAATTGGAAAGAAAGTCATGCTAATCTTATCAAAAATAGCGAATTTATTAATGTTTTTAGTAATGTTTTTAGCATATATATTATATAAGATAATCAAATATAATTTATAGAAGAGCAAATAAAGATAAAAAATAATACAGGTATATAAATAGACCATATTTTTCTTACTAGAAAAGAAAAATGGCATCTTGAAGTTGTCGCTGGTAAATCACTTACTAGTTTTTCTTCCATTGCAGAAACTACAGTATACAAGGGCATGGCTTTGTATAAGAAATATGTCCAAAAGAAATAATTGAATATATTGTTAAGAAGGGAGCTGTTACTTTATCCTTTGTAAATTACGCATTATCTGAATAGCAGAGTTTGCTACTGCAAACTTTATAGAAAAAATGACAATACCTCTTACATGTATCGCATACACACTAAAAAAGGGAAAAATGCATAACGGCAAGGCAATAGGCATTGACTTAGTTATAAAGAACCAAATCACATTTTCAAATGTGGTAAATAAGCAAGGAATTTTCGCACTAGAGCAATCAAAAGAAAAGCATAAATAACAAACTCGTACATTATATAACAGAAAATTATGAATATGTTGCTTACCAAAATGACAGCATGCGCAGTTGGTCAAAGTTTTACGGAAGAAGAATTTACCAAATATCCATAGGGGAATTCTGCGAATGCCTAAAGAGAAAGGCATGCACCCCTATAGAAGTCGGCAGGTTTATAAGAACGACAGATATATACATGAATTGC
>JAVYWU010000016.1:6239-13858 GCA_038877355.1 Candidatus Micrarchaeaceae archaeon
AAGCATATTAGAGGAGCTCCAACGTTATTAGGCACAGTAAGAGTTCATTCATAAGGGTAAGATAGTTCACTTGTGGTTAAGTTATATGCCAGGGTGGCAGAAACTGGTAACGCGTACGCCTGGAGATTTACTAGGCAGCGTATGGCTCTCACGAGCCTTCTGGGTTCAAAACGCTTAAAAAGCCTGAAAATCCCAGCCCTGGCGTATTTTCTTGCTACCTATCTTTATAAACTATCATATCCACTGCTATCTCTATTTCACTAGTAGAATAATCTCTTACTTTTCTTATAAAAACTATTTTTATTCTACACATATATTCTTTAGCTTTATTTTTTAGTAGTTTTTTTGCTTTTTCAATACCTCCTTCCCTTTCAACAAATAAATATATATGAATCTTGCTTCTATTTTTTGAAGTATAAAAAGCTTCTTTTAAAAAGTCCGTACTAATTTTTGGCAACGGCATAACAACGCGATCTGCAAATTCTTTAAATCTAACATATACTTTTTTTACGTCGCCCAATATTGGTTTAATGTTTGTGATTCTATTTATTTGAATATTCTTTTTCATATACCTATATGCGTTTGGGTTAAGCTCTATTGCAATAATTTGTGTGCTGCTGTATCTTTTTGCAATTTCGATTGCAAAAGGCCCAACTCCTGCAAACATAACAATTATATTTTCGTTTGATTTTACCAATTTTAATATTCTGGCTCTTTCAAATGAAAGCCTTGAAGAAAAAAAAGTTTTCCTAACATCAAAAACAAAAGTGCAGTCATTTTCTTTGTATTTAGCAATAAAAGTCTTCTTTCCTGACACAAATGTATATTTTCTTGTTCTATATCTCCCTGCTACCGGGCCTGCTTTTTTGATTACTGTAGTTATGCTTTTATTTGATGCAATTATTATATCTGCCAATTTTTTTGCGTCTTTTTCTTCCATATAATCTATTATTGCAATATTGCCTAGCCTATCATATCCTATGTTTATGCCTCTAGCAGAAAGCGGTTTTGTAAGTTCATCATATTCTTTTTTCCGTTCTAATGCTTTAATTTTAACATATTCTGCAGGAAAAGGTATGCTTTTTATCTTATATTTTACTGGAAAATATACATATTCTTCTTTATGAACTACGCATTTTGTTCTATCTAGTGCATCTTTCTTTAATAGATATTTTTTTGTTTTTTCTGCAAATCCTTTTTTAACCTTTATGTGCAAATATAACATAAAGGTTTATATTTGTATAAAAATTAAAATAATGATTGGTGACAATGTGTATTTTGTTGTCAAAGTAACAGCAGGTCAAGAAAAGATTATCACAAGTTTGCTTCAGAATAAATTTAATCTTGATCCTGCCCAGGATATATATTCAATCATGGTAATCGGAAATATTCGAGGCTATATAATAGTAGAAGGAGAGAGTGAGATCGCCGTACGGCTTTTTGTATCAGGGGTTCAAAATGTTAAAGGAGTTTTGCCAGATCCGGTGCCACAAGAAGAGATTGATAGATTGCTATCTACAAAAACTACTGAGCAAGAGATAGACATCAAAGATATAATAGAATTTTCAAGTGGCCCTTTTAAAGGCTATAAAGCAAAAGTACTAAAAGTAGACCCTATAAAAGCAGAAGTTACTGTAGAATTAATGGATGTTGTGGTTCCAATACCTATAACAACAAAGATGGATACTATTAAAATAATTCAAAAAGAAAAAAAATATACGTAAGGGATAAGTATGGAAACTTTAGTGCAAGCATTAATTGAAGGAGGCAAAGCGAGTGGTGGCCCACCTTTGGGTCCAATGCTCGGCCCCTTGGGGGTAAATATACCAGCTATTGTTGGAGAAATAAATGAAAAGACAAAAGAATTTGCAGGTATAAAGATATTAGCAAAAGTATATATCGATGCAGCAACAAAGAAATATCATATTGAAATAGGTGTACCATCTACTAGTGCACTTATCCTAAAGACATTGGGTGCTCCCGCCGGTGCAAAAACCAAAGAGGAAATTATAGGCAACTTGACACTTGAACAAGTAAAATCTATAGCAGAGAAAAAAACTAACATATATGGTAAGACTCTTGCAGATAAGGTTAAACAAATACTCGGTACTTGTAAAAGTATGGGTGTCACATGCGAAGGAAAAAATCCAAGGGAGATTATAGCAAAAATAAATTCAAAGGAAATCTCGCTGTGATAAAAGAAACGCTTCCAGAAATATATAAAAAACTGTTATCTGCATTTGGTTTTCAAAATTGGTGGCCTGCAGACACAAGTTTTGAAGTTGTAGTAGGAGCAGTGCTTACCCAACAAACTTCTTGGAAAAACGTTGAGCATGCAATATCCTGCTTAAAAGAGGCAAATCTTCTTGATCTTTATTCAATTTCGCATTCCTCTTCAAAAAAAATAGAATCATGCGTGTATTCATGCGGTTATTATCGGCAGAAAACAAAGACATTAAAAGAATTGTGCACATATATAGAAAAAAATTATAAAAACATGGAAGAATTTACAAATGCTAACGACAAGATCTTGCGTAATCAACTGCTTGCCATTCATGGAATAGGCAATGAAACTGCTGATTCTATTCTATTATATGCATGTAACAAACCTTATTTTGTTATAGATGCATATACAAAAAGATTGATAAATCGAGTTTTTGGAATTGAAATTTTCGATTATGCCTTTTTGCAAAAATTATTTAGCGATGCCTTTAAAAAAGATGTTGCTATATATAAAGACGTACATGCTCAGATTATAGCGCTTAATAAAATTTATTGCAAAAAAATAAATCCGTTATGTGATTTTTGCCCTATTAAAAGCATATGCAGATATACATTTATGTAAAACCCATTATAAGAAAGTTATTTATATCATATTGTTCATAAACACTTAGACCTTTAGATAAGGTGAATAAAATGAAAGCCAATGATGTAAAGGGTAGCAATAAAAAGAAAGAAGAGGAGAAAAACAAGAAATATGCGGACGAGGATGAAGACGAAGAAGACGAGGATGAAGACGAAGAAGATGACGACGAATTAGACGATGAAGACTTTGAGGATGATGAAGACGAATTTGATGAAGACGAATAATCTATAAAATAACTCTCTTCTTTTTGTTTTTTTTATTTTTAGCAAATATATTAATTTCCTTTTTTCTATGATTTTTGGATTCATGTTTTTATATATTACTTTTTAATATATTATTCTAATATGTGATAATTTATGACAAATGGCATAGAACTTACTGTGGCAGGTGCATTAGTTACTGATGATGGTAGGGGAATAGCTAGAATAGATTCAAAGGCTAGAAAATTTCTAGAAGTTACGCCTGGCGACATTATAGAAATTAAAGGTAAACGAAGATCAACTGCAGCAGTTGTATGGCCGGCATCTTCTCAAGATGAGGGATTGGATTTTATACGTATTGATGGTTATATTAGGCAAAATATAGGTATTGGAATTGGGGATAAGGTATTTGTTATTAAGGCAGAAGTTAAAGAAGCCGAAAAAATAGTTTTAGCCCCTCCGCCAAATCAGCGTTCTCAACCAGTTTCGCCGGATTTTATAGAATATGCAAAAAATAAAATCGAAGAAAAAGCGCTTGTTAGAGGAGATGTTGTCCCCATACAAATGCTTGGTTATGTTTTTAACTTCATAGTTGCTCAAACTATACCGCACGGAATAGTTAAAGTTACAAAAAACACTGTTGTCGAACTTAGAAAAGAGCCGATGTCAGAATCGGATGTTAGAATTGGTGATGTGCATTATGAAGATATAGGAGGGCTTAAAAATGAAGTACAAAAAATTAGAGAGATGGTTGAACTTCCTATACGATACCCTGAACTTTTTGAAAGATTAGGCATAGAACCGCCAAAAGGAGTACTTCTTTATGGTCCTCCTGGAACAGGAAAAACTCTTCTTGCAAAGGCCGTTGCAAATGAAAGCGATGCAAATTTCATAGATATATCAGGTCCAGAGCTTGTAAGTAAATTTGTGGGCGAAAGCGAAGAAAAACTCCGCGAAATATTCAACGAAGCAAAGCAGAAAGCGCCTACAATAATATTTATGGATGAAATTGATGCAATAGCTCCAAAGAGAGAAGAAGCAACAAGCGAGGTCGAAAGGAGAACTGTTTCCCAGCTTCTTACTTTAATGGATGGCATTGCTTCTCGTGGCCAGGTTATAGTAATAGGCGCTACCAATCGAGAAAATTCTATAGACCCTGCATTAAGACGTCCAGGCAGATTTGATAGAGAAATAGAAATAGGCGTTCCAGATAGAAACGCAAGAAAAGAAATACTTCAAATACATACAAGAAATATGCCTTTAACAGACGATGTAAATATAGATGAGTTGGCAGATTTAACTCATGGTTATACAGGTGCAGATCTTGCCGCTTTGGCAAGGGAAGCAGCAATGCATACCCTTCGTACAATACTTCCAAAAATACTTGATAAGAAATCCATACCAAACGAATTATTAATGGAATTAAAAGTTACAATGAATGATTTTATTAGTGCACTTGGAATTATACAGCCTAGTGCCCTACGTGAAGTATTTGTAGAACGCCCAAATGTACATTGGGAGGATGTAGGTGGCTTGAAGGAAGTAAAGGAACAATTAAAAGATGCCGTAGAATTGCCCATAAAGCATCCAGAAGCCTTTGAAAAAATGGGAATTCGCTCCATTAAAGGCATATTGCTAGTTGGTGCACCTGGTGTTGGCAAAACCTTGCTTGCTAAAGCTGTCGCAACCGAGCGGGAAGCAAACTTTATTTCCATCAAAGGCCCAGAATTGCTAAGTAAGTATGTAGGTGAAAGCGAAAAGGCAACTAGAGAAGTTTTTAGAAAAGCCAAGCAGGCAGCGCCATGCATAATATTTATAGACGAAATAGATTCAATAGCCCCTGCTAGAGGAGGAGATACTGAAGATTCGTTGGTATCAGAAAGAGTTGTAGATACATTGCTTACAGAGATGGATGGCTTGCAAGAGCTTAAAAACGTTATAGTGCTTGCGGCAACAAATAAGCCTGAACTTCTTGATCCAGCTTTGCTTCGCCCTGGAAGATTTGATAAAATTATTGAGATACCTATGCCTGATGAAGAAACAAGGCTTGCTATATTAAAGGTGCATACAAAGCGCATGCCTCTTTCAAAAGATGTTAATCTCGAAGAGCTTGCAAAATTGACAGATAATTATACTGGCGCTGAGCTTGAGAATTTATGCAGGGAAGCAGGTCTTTATGCTATAAAGGAAAACAAGGATGTGGTAGATAAGGCGTACTTTATGCGCGCATTGAACGAAATACGCCCTGCAATTCCAAAGGAGCTTGCTGATAAAATAAAGCAATTTAAAGAAGCACCTGAAAATATGTATAGATAAAAAGATGATATAAATGAAATTTAATTATTCAGATACAAAAAAAGGCTCTACTGTAAGCAAAGAACTAACTGATGAAGAGAAAGCCTATTTGATAAGCAAAAAAATAGGTGACGAGATTGATGGCTCTCCTTTAGGTATGCCTGGATATAAATTTAAGATAACTGGAGGATCAGATATCAACGGTTCGCCCCTTGAGAAGAGTATAAGCAATGCAAGCAAAATAAAAACCTTGAAAAAAAGGCAAAGAAAGAGGGATGCGCATAAGGTTATGCGCAAAACGATAGTAAGAGGCAATACCATAGCAGAAGACACAGCATTAGTAAACGCAAAAATATTACAGGCTCCCGAGGGAAGTGAAGCGCAGGCTATACCTGCTAAGCAATCTGAAACTTGATGTTAACGATGGAAACCACTGCTCTTTATGATATATTAAACATAGAAACTTTAGGTCATGTAGATCATGGTAAGACTTCTCTTACTAAGGCAATTACTGGCATATGGGCAGATAAGCACAGCGAAAGTATAAAACGTAACATGACAATAAAGTTGGGTTATGCTGATGCAACAATACGAAAATGCCCGAAATGCAATATATATACAACAAAAAATACCTGTGAAGCTTGTGGTGTCGAAACAGAGCCAGTCTTAAAGATAGCAATGCTTGATGCGCCAGGTCATGAGACACTGATGGCGACCGCTATAGCTGGTGCAAGTATAATTGATGCTGCAATTTTTGTGATAGCTGCAAATGAGCCTTGCCCAATGCCACAAACCAAAGAGCACATGATGATTATAAAGCTTCTTGGAATAAAGAATGTGATAATAGTACAAACAAAAATTGACATAGTTGGTAGAGATGCAGCCATAAAGCATTATAATCAAATAAAAGAGTTTATAAAAGGATCACCAATAGAAAATGCGCCTATTATACCTGTAGTTGCAACTCTTGGAATAAATATTGATGTTCTATTAGAAAAGATTGTGGAGCTTCCTAGACCAAAACGAGATATTGATTCAGATCCAATTATGTACACAATAAGATCATTTGATATAAACAAACCTGGAAAGAAAATAGAATCGTTATCAGGAGGCGTACTTGGAGGTATAATACTACGAGGGAAATTTAAGGTTAAAGACGAAATAGAAATAAGGCCAGGCATAAATATAAGCATTCCTGGAAAGCACGATTCCATTTATAAACCTGCTTTGACTACTATTGAAAGTATAAGTTCTGGTTCAGAAAACCTTACTGAAGCTTACGCTGGCAATATGGTCGGCCTATCTACAAATATAGATCCTTCTTTTGTTAAAGCAGATAATATGGTTGGAAATCTAGTGGGGCACGTTAATAGACTTCCAGAAGTAAAGAAAAATATCCGCATAAAATATTTTAGCATAAACCGCGACGATGTGCCCTCAAAGGGCTTCGCTGATGGCGAAACGCTAATTTTAGGTATAGGCACTGCAACATCTGTTGGTAGAATTACAAGTATAAAGAAAAGCAATCTTGACATAGCACTTACTTATCCTGTATGCATGGAAGCATCAGCAAAAATTGCAATATTAAGAAATATTTCCAATCGATGGAAGCTTGTAGGATACGGAATTCCTGCATGATACTACCAAAACTTCATCTAATTTCATGGCATCTCCTACGAATAAATTATGGGGATTCCAGAGTGGCTTGGTTGGTCAGAACTTGATAATAATGAGGCAAATACTGGAAAGAGCATCCTGAAAAGTTAGCCAGACACCAAAGAAATGTGCGCTTTGCCATATGGTTCATATGGTTTTTGGTATTGGTAATTATAGGTGTTGCTTTAGCAGAGTTCTTTGCTGGTGGTAGCCATATACTATTCTTTGCAGTATTAGCAATATGGCCACTTTCATCGGTAGTATATTAATGCGCTGCAAGAATTAATCCGTCATTAAACTTGTAGTTTTAGTAACATCACAATACCTCAAAAAGCAAGGTATAAATAAGTTAACGTTGTGGTATATACAGAAGCATATAAAAGTTTGTGGAAAGTTATGGAGAAAATCAAGTAGTGGTGCTTATGGCGGAATGGGAAAAATTTGAAAATATTGCAAGAACTGCTATTGAGACCGAAGTACACTGCCCACTTAATAAAGGGAATGTAAGTATTAAGGGCAAGAATAAAAGCTTTGATTTGGTTAATAAAGATAAGAAAATTGTTGGTGATATAAAGTTTTATTCTATGCCTGAAAGCGGTAGC
>JAVYWU010000017.1:0-5825 GCA_038877355.1 Candidatus Micrarchaeaceae archaeon
GTCCAAAAAGTATGAAAGTTGTCCATAGAGTAGGAGTTTTTGAGCAAAGTCAGCAAAGCAGAAAGGTATAAATAGCAAAATTGCACATTATGCTGCTGAAAAAGGCAACAATGCTTGTGGCAAATTGCTGAAACCAGCAAAAAGGAAGGAGAGCTTCTTGGCAGCAAGAAAAACTAGAAAAACGAGAAAAAATGGAAGGCATGCATTAAGCATGGAAAATACGTTGTATTTGATAGCCTTGGCTATGATAATAATGTTCATTGCCACCCAGGCAACAAGGTTTTCTGCTTTCTTTGGGCTAGCTGCTTTGTCGTTTATCATCATTGCAATTGTATTTGATTTTGTGCATACAGGAAACAAGGAAGGTTATAAGAAAGAGCTTATAGAGATAGCAATTGCAATTGGAGTTGTGTTTGCAATATGGGTTGCACTTATATTTGCTATGCACACCACGGATCCATTGAATGTCGTGCCGAGCTGCAGCATGCTTCCGGTACTCTCAAGAGGGGATTTAATTATAATAAAAAAAGTGGAGGTAAGCAATTTAAACGCGCCTATTGTAAACGTCAGCAATGAAGAATTCCAGGAAATGTATGAAAATATGAGCAGCGAATTCCTTGTTTGCTTGGCTTACAAGAAGTTTGGAAGCGCCTATGAAATAAGCCAGGAATATTATCCGGGAGACTCTGTAGGGCTATTTGAAAATTCAAAGCAAGGGTACATTCCTATTGGGAGCACGCAGAATCTTGGCCTTGTAAGGTATTATTGCGGGATTGCAAATGCGACATATGTAAATGGCACGAAAATTCAGCTTGCATATACAAAGGCGATAAGCATAAACGGGCATTATATACAGGGCGATAGGAACAATTCCATAATAGTATATAAAACAATACCGCAAGATTATTTCTATGCTACAAGCAGCTATATTGTGCATAGGGTTTATGCTGTGCTAAATGTCTCTGGCACTTACTATGCATTAACAAAAGGGGACAACAATCCAGGGCTTGATATGCAGTATGGCAATTATCCGGTAAATGAAAGGTATATAGAAGGAGAGCTTATGCTTAAGATACCGTATATTGGATATATAAAGCTATTGATGAGCAACAATGTGCTTGAGCCTAGTGGATGCAATCTTGTCATAAATGGGAGCAATTGAATCAAAAGAATCCAAACCTCTTCTTGTTATCAAGCTCTGCAAATTTCTTTATGAGGTCGCGCTGCTCGGCCGAAACGTTCTTGGGCATGTCTATCTCAAATGTAACAATCTCATCGCCAAAGCCAGAACCTTTGAAGATTGGCATCCCACTGCCCTTTAGTGTAATTGTTTCGCCGTTCTGGATGCCGCCGTTTATATTTATTTCCCGCTCGCCAGTTATTGTAGGGATTTTTACTGTGCCCCCTATTATTGCTACATAGAAAGGAATATGGACCTTCGCAAATAGGTTGCTGCCTTCGCGCTTGAAATTGCTATCCTGCCTTACCCGCACTTCTATGTATAGGTCGCCAGAGCCGCCTTGGCCATAATCTCCCATGCCATGGAGGATAAGCTGCATGCCGTCATCTATTCCCGGCGGAATCTTTATGCTTACAGTTTCCTCCACTGCCCTTCTTCCAGTGCCATTGCAGTATGCGCAAGGATGCTCATAAACCTTGCCTGTGCCATTGCATGTAGGGCAGATAGAGACAGTCTGCATCATGCCAAACATGGTCCTTTTTACTGATACAACCTGGCCTGTGCCCTTGCATGTTTTGCACTTTACTATTTTGCTGCCTGGCTCCGCACCCGTGCCGTTGCAGTGCTCACATTTTGCAATATGCCTTAGCTTTAATCTCTTTTCTGTGCCTGTATATGCTTCCTGCAGGCTTATTGTCAGTCTATCTGCAATATCAGATCCCACATCCCTCGAAGCACGCGCGTACTTTCTCGAAGAGCCAAACGGGTTGCCTATGTCTTCCCAGAAGTTCATGCCTCCCATTAGGTCCTTGAATATGTCGTCGATATTGAAATCCCTAAAGATATCCTCTTGGGTATACCTCTCGCTAAAGCCTTCAGGGCCATATGCATCATATTGGCGGCGCTTCTCCGGATCGCTAAGCACTGCATATGCCTCGTTTATCTCCTTAAATTTCTCTTCTGCATCTTTGGTCTTGTTGACATCTGGATGGTACTTAAGCGCAAGCTCTCTATAAGCTCTCTTTATATCGTCCTGCGATGCATCTTTGCTAACCCCAAGTATTTTGTAATAATCGTCCATTAAACCATCAAATTGGCTTCAAATGCATGCTGGGAGGCAAGCCTTTCTTGGCATTTGCAGCTTATACATGCAGGCAGTAATGCTGCATGGTGCTGCAAAACGCCAATTCGCATTGAAGTTACATGCTTATTTTTCAACCTTGAATTCTGCATCTGTTGCATTTGAGCCTCCAGAACCTTGGCTGAAATCTGGGCCGCCGCCTTGTGCGTTTGGACCTCCAGCGCTTTTGTACATGCTGTTTCCGGCCTCCTGAAGCAATTTTTCAAGTGCCTCCATCTTTGCCTTTATATCTTCATAGTTCTCGGTTTTAAGCGCTGCTGCAAGCTCCTCCTTTGCCTTGCTTGCTTTGTCATATTCATCAGCAGGCATCTTGCCTTTGTATTCATTTAATGTCTTCTCTGCAGTATAAACAAGAGATTCTGCATTGTTTTTCAATTCTATGTTCTCCCTGATTTTCTTGTCTTCTTCGCTGAAGGCATTCCACTCAGATATCTTCTTGTCTATTTCCTCCTTGCTCATCTTGTGCGGGGCTATTATGTCCAGGCTCTGGCTTTTCCCGCTTGCAAGGTCCTTTGCTGTAACATGAAGTATGCCATTTGAGTCTATATCAAACGTCACTTCTATCTGAGGTATGCCCCTTGAAGCAGGTGGAATTCCGGTAAGTTCAAACCTTCCTAAATCTATATTGTCTTTTGCAAGGGCCCTTTCGCCTTGCACTACATGTATATCAACGCGCGTCTGGTTGTCTTCAGCTGTTGTAAACACCTTGGATTTTTTTATGGGTATGGTTGTGTTTCTTTCTATTAGTGGAGTGGCAATTCCGCCAAGGGTTTCTATGCTTAGGGTAAGGGGCGTAACGTCAAGAAGTATTATATCCTTAATCTCTCCAGTAAGCACGCCAGCCTGCACAGCTGCGCCAAGCGCAACCGCCTCCATAGGGTCTACGCCACGCTCAGCCTTCTTGCCAAGAAGCTGCTCTATATACCTTTGCACTATCGGCATGCGTGTCGGCCCGCCTATGAGTATTACCTTGTCTATGCTTGAAGGCTCTAGCTTTGCATCATTTAGTGCCTGCATGACAGATTTTGCTGATCTTTCTATTATTGGCACAACAAGGCTTTCGAGCTTTGCCCTTGTAAGCGTATATGTAAAATTCACAGGCTGGCCATTCTTCTGCGCAAGGAAAGGCAGATTTATATCGCTGGAAAGCACCGTGGAAAGCTCTATCTTTGCCTTTTCTGCTCCTTCCCTGATTCTCTGCTTTGCTTGCAAGTCAAGGTTTATATCCCCATACTGCTTCTTTATCTCTTCTATAAGGAAATCTACAATGGCATTGTCCATATCGGTGCCGCCAAGTTGGGTGTCTCCGCTGGTGGCTTTGACTTCAAATACGCCTTTGCCGTATTCCATTATTGTTACATCAAGGGTTCCGCCGCCAAGGTCATATACAAGTATTTTCATTTCTTTGTCAGATTTATCCAAGCCGTATGCCAAGCATGCAGCGGTAGGCTCATTCACAAGCCTTACAACCTCAAGCCCTGCTATTGCGCCTGCATCCTTTGTAGCCTGCCTCTGGTTGTCATTGAAATATGCTGGCACGGTGATCACAGCCTTTGTGACTGGCTCCCCAAGAAACGCCTCTGCGTCGTTTTTTATCTTTTGTAGGAGCATTGCTGAAAGCTCCTGGGGCTTGTAGTCTTTGCCGTATATCTTGTAAATGAAGTCGCTGCCCATCTTCCTCTTAAAAGCGGTAATGGTTCCTTCAGGATTGGCAACAGCCTGCCTTCGAGCCGGCTCCCCAACAAGCCTCTGGCCATCCTTTGTTATGGCAACATAGCTTGGAAATGCCTTGCCATAAAGGCTGGCACCTTCGCTGCTTGGAATTATCACAGGCCTGCCTCCTTGCAGAACCGCTGCAGCTGAATTTGAAGTCCCTAAATCTATTCCTATTATTTTCATTGCATCACCTAAACTTTTAAACATTGTTGTTTGATTGGCCATTGCCCTTTGATACTATTACTGTAGCTGGCCTTATTATCTTGCCGTGCATGCTATAACCTTTTTTTATTACTTCAATTATTGACCCTTCTGGCTTGTCATTTTGCGCAACCATTGCTATCTCATGCTTATATGGATCTGCCTTGCTGCTTGCATCTATATCTTCAAGCCCGAAGCTTTTAAGGGTTTCGACAAAATTTGCATATAAAAGTTCAACGCCTTTTGCTAGGACCTTGTCATCAGATTTCGAAGCGACTGCGAGCGTTAGGTCAAATTCATCAAGCGTGCCAAGCAAAGCCCTAGTTAATTCAATGGTACCAAGCTCCTTTGCCGAGTCTATGTCCTTTTGCACTCTCTTCTTGTAATTGTCGAATTCAGCCATTGTGCGTGCATGCCTTTCCTTAAGTTCATCGTATTCCTTCTTAAGGTTTTGCATGCTTTCATTATTCTCTACTTCTCTGCTTGCCTTTTGCATATCTGCATTATCTACCTTTGTATTATCTTTTCCATCAGCTTCAGCCATGCCAACACCTTACATTTGCTTTTTGCTTTTCTTGTAAATCTGTATGTCAAGCATGCCGGCTATATCATAGATTCGCTGGAATTCCCTCCTTACGTCATATTCCACCTCCTCTACTAAATCCGTCATTTCTGCTGCGCGCAGGTAGTACTTCCTGCCTTTTTTTACAAGTATGCCGCTTTCTATGAACCTATTGAGATGGTATATTATAGTACTTCGCGGCATGCCAAACTTTATATCCTTGCTTGCAAGGCCTTGCCCGTTTTTTGCCGCAAGCATAAATTTCTTGAGCAGCTGGATTTCCAGCCTATCATTTATGCTATTTGAAAGGCCAAATACCTCGCAAAACCATCCTATTATCAAGTCTATATCGCCACTGGGAGGTTTGTTAAGCGAGCGTATAACGAGCTTCATATTACCACAAAACAAGGATGCTGATGTTATTAGAGCAGACAAAATATAAATATTTTTTGTTTTATAAATATAATAAATTGAAATTTCAAAAAAAACTTGACAAGGTGATAAAATGAAGAGCGAAAAGGAAGATGGAGAAAACAAGCTTGATGTATACCTTGCAAAAAACATTGTAAGAAGGATGAATGACTTGATAGAAAGCACAATGGACAGCATTGCTGGGCATGGCTTCATGGAGGAATTGCTCGACAGGGATTTTACCATGCCAAAGGTAGACATTATTGACAATGCACAATCGATAATATGTAGGGTAGAGCTTCCAGGCATAGACAAGAAAAACATAAAGGTAAGCGTTTCCAACGATGAACTAACCATAAAAGCTGAGAAGGAAGAGGAAAAAGAGAAAAAGGGCAGTGATTATTACATAAAGGAAACATCGTCAAAGGGATTCTATAGGAGGCTGAAGCTTCCATGTGCAGTTGTTTCTAGCAGCACAAAAGCAAAATATGACAAAGGAACACTTGAAATAGAAATGAAGAAAGCAGAAGGGGCAAATGCACATGAAGTAAAGATTGAGTAACATCCTTTTATGAATAAATTTAGGGCTTCATGGCAGCCTGGTTGATTGCCAT
>JAVYWU010000017.1:5835-13241 GCA_038877355.1 Candidatus Micrarchaeaceae archaeon
AACATATACATGCCCGAATAGCTCAGTGGTAGAGCGACTGGCTGTTAACCAGTAGGTCGCAGGTTCAATCCCTGCTTCGGGCGATATCTTATCTTACAGTACTATGAATAAATTCGAAGCGTCAATGAGACTTGGTTGATTGCCATGATGCCCATATAATTCCTGCTTCTTCTGCAGCTTCCTTTGCAGGGGCATTGCATTGTCTCTGCAAGCTTGGCTTCTTGACTCTATCTTTGAGAGTTTCATCTTTTTCTTTTCTATTTTGAGTCCTTATTGCAGGTATATCTGTAATTCGGCTTCCTTCTCTTTATCTTGTAAGTCATATATTTATTTTGTATTCTGCAAGCGTTTTCCTGTTTCTTTGCAATACGCTTTTGGTTTTTCAATAAGATTGTAGAGATTTTTGCAAGAAACATCTGTTTATCTACTTTTACATTTTACTTTTTTGAAGGATATGCATGGTATTTATATGCAGTTTTTATTACAATTATTTATGAATCTTAAAAGTTATATGCTATTCTGAAGCTTATATCTCCTTGAAGGATGTTTACGCCACATTAGAAATGGCTGCAGCGAAAAGCCAGCTAGTCCTTTGAAAATAGCAGAGAAAAGTATTTAATGATTCATAACCTTAATTATTTTGATTTCTATGATTGAAATAAATATGCTAAAAAAAGTGAGCTTCAAAGGATATACTCTTATTGAGGGATTTCCAAGTTCAGGGCTTGTTGGCCCCATAAGCATAGGCTACTTGATAAGCAAGCTTGGGCTGGAATATGCAGGCTTTATTAGCAGCGATGAATTTCCGCCTATAGTTTCTATACACCAAGGGGTGCCGTTGCCTCCTATAAGGATTTACTATTCTGAGAAATATAAGATTGTTACAATATTTGCAGAAATAAACCCAATAGCAGAGAAATCGCTTTATGATGTGCTTGACAGCGTATACAAATTCATAAAGGACAATGGCATAGAGCAAATAATTTCTATAAGCGAAATACCAACAAAGGACGAAACAAACAAGGTTTATGCTATTGCATCAAACCAGCGTATGAAAGAAATGGCAAAGAATTCAAACATGGAGGAAATCGTAGATGGGGTTGCCGCTGGGCTTAGCGCTTTGCTTATTGCAAGAGCTACTATAGACAACTTGTCTGACATAAACATCCTTGTTCCTATTGTACCAGGAGGAGCAGTCGACCCAAAATATGCTGAGATTGCTTTGAAGAGCATAAGCAAACTCCTTAGAATTGAAATAGATTTGACAGAATTGGAAGCTGAAGCAAAGGCTGTTGAAAGCAAGACAAAGAACCTGATCAAAAAGAGAAAGGAGAACAATAATCCTTTTGATGATTCGCAATCAATGTATGTATAAACGCAGGGGTAGCAAAGTCTGGTCAGGCGGTAGCCACAGAAAAATGCGCAGGACTTAAGATCCTGTGGTCTAGCACCTTCGTGAGTTCAAATCTCACCCCCTGCAAATTTTGTGGATAAAATGGCAACGATTGAAGATGTGCGCAAAATAGAACTTAGGGTAGGAAAGATCATTGAAGTAAAAGATTTAGATTCGCGCAAACCAATGTATGCCCTAAAAGTCTATTTCGGCGAAAAAGGGATAAAGAATATTGCCGCAGGCATAAAGGAATATTATGGAAAGGAAGAGTTGATTGGCAAAAATATTGTTGTTGTGTTCAATTTAGATTCAAAGAAGATAGGAAAGTTTGTATCGGAAGGGATGCTTTTGGCTGCTGAATCAAATGGCAAAATAGCGTTGATTGTACCAGATAAGCATGTTGAGGAAGGAAGCGAGGTGTTTTGATTAGCGTGTGAAGTAAAATGTTATATAGCTTTTCTTATTAAATAATTATAACGGTGTCTTTTTGGGAAGCATACCTAGAAAATGGAAGAAAAAAGGAAGAATGCGCTGGAAATGGCTTAAAAAAAGAAGGAAAAGATTAAAGCGTGCACAGAAGCGCAGAGTAGGAAAGCTTTGACCAACGCAACTTTTGTTGCGCTGCTTTTCCTGTTGGCTAAATGCGAATGCAGGCAAACCTATGTTGCATTATGCAATCCAATGCTTGCTATGCGCCAAAAATCTGCATTCTATTCTATTTTAGATAGAGTATTTGCTATGCATTTGCAACCTGCCTCATAAGGAAGGCTTTGTGGTTAGTGATATCATTCCGCTCCAATTTATTTCATGGTAATTTTTACTTGCCTTTCTATTGGAGTTCAGTACGGCTCTGCATTTTTGAATAAAAATGCTTTTATTTTTTGCCATGAAAATTAGAATGGTGAGAAGATGAAGCAAAAAATTGAAAAATTTTCTATAATAGCATTTAGTGGAACGGCAGATAAACTTATTCCTTTAGGAGTACTGTCGCAGGCTGCAGCGGCGATGGGCTATGAGGTAAAAATATTTGTGACAGGATGGGCGTTGATGTATTTTACAAAAGCACCTATGCAAGCGCCGTTTCCTACTGAATTTGCAGGATTTGCAACAAAGCTGCAGGAAGGCATGTTAAAAACAAAGACGCCTGGCTGGTTGGATATGGTAAAGGAAGCGAAGGGCATGGGCGCAAAGATATATGCCTGCTCAATGATGGCAAGCGTCATGGGGATAGAAAAAGGGCAGTTCAGTGATCTTATAGATGATATTGTTGGCGCAGCGACATTTATACAGGAAGCCCAAGGAGGCCAAGTAGTTTTTATATGATAATATGGAGATAAAAATAGATGCCAGGGGCTCGGCATGCCCTGGGCCAATAACTGAGATTTCCAAAGCCTATAGGAATGCAAAGGTAGGAGATATCATGACAGTGCTCGCAACAGACCAAGGCATAAAGGCTGATGCAAAGTCCTGGGCGGAAAGAACAGGCAACAAAATACTCAGCATATCTGAGGAAAATGGGGTAATAACTGTAAGGATAGAGATTGACAAAAGGTAATTGCCCTAAAATTTCAAACAAAAGTAGATTTTATGAAGAAAATTATCATTGCTGGGGCAGGAGATGGGGGCATTATACTTGCTAATAGCCTAAAAGCAAAGGATTATGAAATAACTATGATAGATATGCAAACAAGGCATTATTTTCAGCCCTTGCTTCTGCATATAGCTTTTGAAGGCGCAAAGGAGAAAAGCATAGACAAAGCTAAGCTAATCCCTAAAGGCGCAAAATTCATAAATGAGAAGATAGATTCAATAGATATTGAAAATAGGGAGGTTGTGGCAAACGGAAAAGCCTATGCCTATGATTACTTGGTGGTTGATACTGGAAGTATGGGGGATTATTCAAAAATACCTGGGCATAAAGCTTTATATGAAGAATTTGGGGACTTCCACAGCAACACTCAAGCTGCACAGAAGCTTTATTCAAAAGTGCAGGGCTTCAAAGGCGGAAATGCAGTAATCGGCATTTCTTATCCAACATATAAATGCCCGCCTTCACCGCTCGAAGCAGCTTTCCTTTTTGAACAATATATAAATTCAAAAAAACTAAAGGCAAGCACGCACATTACCTTTGTAACGCCGTTTCCAAGAGCTTATCCAGCAGAGCCTATGAATGAGATTGCTGAGCCACTAATGAAGCAGAGGGGCATAGAAGTAAAAACATTTTTTGATGTGGAAAGCATAGATACGCAAAACAAGAAGATATTTTCTATAGAAGGCGATGAAATAAATTATGATTTTGCAGCACTTGTTCCGCCGCATGTAGGGGCAGGGCTTGTAAAAGACAACTGCGATGAGGACGGCTTTGTAAAAGCAGATAAGTACACGTTGACAATTGGCGGCCATGATGACGCTTTCTGCATTGGAGATGCTACAAATATACCAACTTCCAAATCTGCTGTTACGGCACACCTTGAGGCAAAGGTCGTTGAAAAAAGGATTGCCGGAATAGATGCGAGGTTTGACGGAAGGACAAACTGCCCGTTTGAAACAGGCTACGGAAAAGGCACGTTCGTAATAAGCAGCTATACAGAGCCTGTTGTAAAGCTCAAGCCAAGCAGATTCAATTACTTTATGAAAAAAGGTATGGCAATGATGGCTTGGCCAGCGCTTAAGGGAAGCATGGATTTTGTATTTAATATGTATTTCAAGCACACTGATCCAGCAAAGCTTAACAAGAAGAGCGGGAAAACGGCGCCAGAGAAAAGCTGAGCAGCATAAATGCGGTTGCTTGCATCATCTTAAAGGCAGGTTGCAGAATGCACAGCAAGCGTTCTATCTCTAAGATAAGAGAGGACGCCCGTTCTATACTTCCATTAATTATTTTTATACTGCACAGATAAAGAATATGCTTTGCATATGCATCAATAAGCCTTTCTGCCGGTAACAATAAATGCTATTCCTAAAGCAAGCTCTTTTATGCGGATATTTGAAAAGCCGGCTTCAGCCATTGCTTGCAGGAATGCGCTTTTGTCAAATGCATTTATCGTCTTCACTAAATAGCAGTATGCATCTTTGTCTATCGCTGCGCCTTCAATTTTTATTATTGGAGAATAAGCCTTGAATAGCAATCGCTTGTACCTGCTTGATGGAAGGGCCATGTCCATAAATATTGCCTTGCCTCCAACTTTCAAAACCCTAAACGCCTCTTTTGCAAATGTATGCAGATTGTCTATATTCCTAAGGGCAAACGCGCTTGCAATTGCATCAAATGTGCTGTTTGGGAATGCAAGCTGCAATGCATCGCCTTCCAAAAATCTTACCTTAGAGTTTTTTGAAACAGCTCTTGCCCTTGCTATGTCAAGCATCTCCTTGCTTATATCAATGCCTATTATGCTAACCCTCTTGCCTTTTTTCACCGCTTCGCTTTCTATGCCAAATGCCACATTGCCTGTGCCTGTGGCCACATCAAGAATAGAGTATTCATGCTTGGCAAGCATGCATTCTGATACTGCCTGCTTGTTCCAGCTTATGTCAAAGCCCAAGCTAAGCAGATGATTCATTGCATTATAGCTTGGAGCTATCTTTGCAAATATGCCTTTTACGTGCTCGCTCATGCTTATACTGCATATTCATTCAAAAACAATTCAGTTTCTTCATCGGTAACCCTGCTTCCTGCAAGAGTTCCTTTCTTAAGTGACTCTGCAAGGTCTTCATAAGTTGGCCTTTCAGTCTCATAGAATATGCCCGTTGCAAATTTTTCTGGAGTTCTGTCAAATTCAAAAGCTTTGTCAAGCGCAACCGCCATATTGCTTTTGTCATGGCTTTCATCAAGCTTGTATACAACCCTTCTAGCCCATTCAAAGGTATTGACCTTGTTAAATGAAACACACGGGCTTTCAACATCTATGAGGGAAAAACCTTTGTGCTTTATGCCTTTTGCTATAAGGTCTGCAAGGAAGATTGGATCCCCTGAAAATCCACGCGCCACGAATGTAGCACCTGCTGTTATTGCCATTGCAATTGGGTTTATCGGCTTCTCTATGACGCCAAAAGGGGTCGACTTTGTCTTATGGCCCATGCCGCTTGTTGGGGATGCCTGGCCTGTGGTAAGGCCGTATATTTCATTGTCCATGACAACATATGTTATGTCAACATTCCTCCTTGCTGCGTGTATGAAATGGTTTAAGCCTATGCCATAGCCGTCTCCATCTCCGCCAGTGGCAACAACAGTAAGCTTGCTGTTGGCAAGCTTTATGCCTTCTGCAACTGCCAGGGCCCTTCCATGGAGGCTATGGAAGCCATATGTTGCAAATGTGTGGGGCATGCTTGAGCTGCACCCTATCCCAGAAACCATTACAACATTTTCGCGTTCAAGCTGAAGGTCAACAAAGGCTTTGGTCAATGCTGCATTCACTCCGTAATCCCCACATCCAGGGCAGAATATCGGTTTTACATTAGATTTATAATATTGTTGCGTCATCATTCAATCACCTCTTCAAAATTTCCATGGCTTTGTCAGCAATCTCCTTGCTCGTTATCTGCTCGCCGTCATACCTAACTATTTTATCTTTTATCTTTATGCCTGTTTGCATTGCAATCAGCTTTTCAAGCTGCCCAGAATAATTGCATTCTACATCTATAAGGCGCTTGCCCTCAAAAACCTCTGATATGCCTTTTGGAAGAGGGAGCACATACGAGAAGGCGATCAATCCTATATCAACCTTGCCGGAAAGCATTTCTATTGCCTCCTTGCAGCTTTCTGCTGCTGAACCGAAAGTCACAAGCATATTCTTTGCATTAGGATTTATTATTTCAGGCATTGGTATGGCGTTGTCGTTTAGCATTGTATCTATTTTCTTCATTCTCTTGCTGTGCATTGCTACGCGCCATTCCTTGCCTTTTGGGGTTCCTACATATATGTCGCTCATCAGGTCGCCGTATTCGTCGTGCTCGTCTGTAGCGGCAACAAATTCCATACCTTTCATGCCTGGCATAGATAGAGGGGATATGCCATTCTCGGTAATTGCATACCTTTTGAATCTCTCATTTGCATATTCTCCAAACTTTCTTTCTTTTATTACAATCCTGCTTTTGTCTATATTTACAGTCTCTATATGCTCTGACAGGAATAAATCCAAAAGGAGTATTACTGGGCATTGATATGTATCTGCAATGTTAAATGCCTCTGCAGCTTTGTAAAAGCATTCCTCTATGCTCGTAGGGGCTATCACAACCCTAGGAAAATCCCCCTGAGATGCTGTGCTTACAAACAGCAAATCACCTTGCTCTGTCTTTGTTGGCAAGCCTGTGCTCGGGCCTCCCCTCTGCGAGTCTACTACCACCAAAGGAACCTCTGCCATGCCTGCCATTCCAAGTGCCTCGACCATAAGCGAAAAGCCGCCTCCGCTTGTCCCGCACATTGACCTGACGCCTGCATATGATGCGCCTATGGCCATGTTTATGGCGGCAATTTCATCCTCAGTCTGCTTATACATGATGCCGTAGTTTTCATGCGCAGCAAACCATTCTAGTATGCTGCTTGCAGGGGTCATTGGGTATGCAGCATAAAACCTGCAGTTTGCTGCAGCTGCGCCAAGCGCAACAGCTGTGTTGCCATCCAGCAGGTACCTTCCAGGCTTCTCGTTGCTTTTTTCTAATGCATAGCCAGATATTTTAGAATCAAGGCTATAGCCAAAGTCAGCTGCCGCAATGTTTGCATTGACAACATCAAGCTTTTTTCTGAACACTTCGTTTATTGATGCATGCGTGCTTTCCTTATCTAAGCCTAGTGCCTTTGCTATAATCCCTATTATTACAGTATTTCTATAAATGCTGTCTCCGCCTGTTTTTATTGCTCCGTCAAGTATTGGCAAAGCAATTGCCTGCTTGCATGTTGCCTTAGTTTCCTCATCTATTTCTCCATCCTTGCTATCATATACTATTATGGTGCTTTTATCAACAGCATCTATATTATCTGATATGCTCTGCTTGTTGAGGCAAAATAGCAGGTCTA
>JAVYWU010000018.1:0-12240 GCA_038877355.1 Candidatus Micrarchaeaceae archaeon
GAACTGAATCTTTATGTACAAAGTTAGTTTGCATTATGTTGTGCAGCATGCTGATCAACTCATGGAAAGCCTCTTTTATAGACAGTTTACTCATTCCTTCTTCTTTATGACTTTCGTCACAACGAAAGACTTTGTTTTGCTCAACCTTCTTGTCTGAGATATAAGCACTATATCGCCAGTTTTTGCGCCTATGCAATCTGGGTTGTATGCAGGTATACGTGACGTCTTCCTAAGAGAACGCTCGTATTTATGCAGGTATATTGTGTACTCTCTTTCTACTATTGCAGTTTTGCGCGCTTTATCACTAACAACTATACCCTCAAATTCATAGCCATGTGTCTTGAGATTGCCGTGAATAGGGCATTTCGGATCATTGCATTCCAAAAAATCACTGCCTTATACTAATTATACTTTATACTTTAAAGTTTTTATAATATCGCATTAATTTGCCTGTCCTTTCATAAGGCTGGCATTCAAGCAACGTGCCTGGAATCGTAAAGGTATTTTTATTCGCAATAAATTTAAATGTTGAGGTTTTTTTTATTATCCTTTTTTCTCCATGCGTGGTATGCAGTAAAAGGGTATTTCTTGTGTCGTCTACTACAATGCCGCTTATACCTTTCTGGAAGCGGTCTTTACTTTTTATTACTTTGGCGCGCATGCCTATTATTTCATTGAATATTCCTTCTATCGTATTATTACCTTTTCTGCTATTCCGGTTATGCGGTCCAAGTCATAAGAGATTACCGTGCCGTAATTTGTCTTCACCTGTATTTTGCCACTTTTGCTTTGTATGCTTATTACCTTGCCTATATAAGCGCCGATGTCATTCATGACGTCCTTGCCGGTAAGATGCGCGTTCCTTACAGCAGTTATCCTCAGATAATTGCTAAATATAGAAATTGCATAACCTGCAATTATGCCAAAAGATGAATAGAGAAGAAGCTGCCAAAAGTATATCTGACCGATTATCCATGCAGAAATGAGATAAAAAAGCGAAATTGCTATGAAGCCATATCCCATATATATGCCTTGCTTGATTGCCCTGAACTGCATCCTCCTGCTTTCATAATCTATAATCCTTCCTACTGTATAAAGCATTAGGCTTGCTGAAAAGAGTATAAGAAAATCTTCAATTGAATAGGCTATGCTGCCAAGGTCTTTTGCATTGCTACTTGAATAACTGCCATATCCAGCAAGTATTGCAATGAAAAATAATGAAAGCGCAAGTATATAGAAAAGAAAGCTCAGCCGATCTATGCTGAATCCAAGCCTCTTTGCTGAATCTATAAGCTCATCCTCAATTCCTAAGCCCTTTGCAATCAAATATATGCCTATAAGCATAACAGGCAGCTGCCAGCCTAAATTGAAGTAATAGCTTATTGAAAAAAGCAGCAGAAGCACAGCAGGTATGCCGAATACAATCCTTGCATAATGCGGCTCCTTAAGCTTTTCAAGCAACGTAAAATAAGCATTTTCAAACTGCTCTGCTTGTTTCATCCTTACAATGTCAACGCTGTTTATCTTTATCCTGCTCTTCATCAACGGCACAACCCTCATGTCGCTTGCTCCATCAGTCACGAGCACGCAGGCATCTATCTTAAAGCGCTCAAGCAGCATATCTATCTGCCTGGACAATTCTGCATCTGCGACATAGCCCTCTTTTTCAGCTCCAGTTAATGTTGCAATTATGACTTTGTAACCCTGCTTTCTTAATTCATCATACTTGCGCACAGCCTCAAAGATTGTGTTTGAGTCTGTATCCTCTGGATCCGCAATGGCAAGTTGGGTAGCTGCCTTTACATTTGCATTCCTGCCTATCACCGGACCGGAAACCTTCGTCTTTGTATATAAGTCATTATCTATATCGACTGCAAGCACAAGCAGCCTTTCTCCGCTGTTTTCCAAACTACCACGCTATCGCAACGATAAAATATAGAAGCAAACTAATATATATCTTTATACTACTCGTTTTACTGACGCTGCAATTTATGCGTTATTAAGTTGCGTACAGGTTATACTTGGCAATTTCAAAAATGAAGTATCGAAAAAATAGGGTACTTGCTCAGTTTCTCCCTGCCGTTAAGCCTCGATATTTCTATAATTGCAAATAGCCCTGCCACCTTGCCGTTGCTTTTTTCTACAAGAGAGCTGGCAGCAAGAAGCGTATTCCCTGTAGCAAGCACATCATCTATTATGAAAACATTTTTGCCTGAAAAAATTTCTGGCTTTGCTTCCATTGCCTCTTTTGAATATTCTGTATCATATTGCTCTGAAATGGTTTTGCCTGGAAGCTTGCCTTTTTTCCTTATCATCGCCATGCCAAGTTTCAATGCGCAGCTTGCATAGGCTGCAAACACAAAACCCCTTGCTTCTATGCCTGCAAGCAGATCCGCATTTACTGATTTGGCTGATTCGGAAATGATTGCAGAGACATATTCCATTGCTGCAGGGTTTGCAATCAAATAGCTAATATCAAGGAATCTTATGCCGTTTATCGGAAAATCATCATATGCTTTTATTAATTTCATTAATTTTTCCTTGTCCATCTAACCACTAAAAGCTTTCGCTTATGCGGATAATCTCATTTATCTTGGAGATGCGCTCGCCTCCGCGTATGCCACACTTAAGCATTTTTGCGCCAAAGGCAACGGCAATATGCGCTATAAAATTGTCAAGCGTCTCTCCACTTCTATGCGACACTATTACTTCAATGCCGTTCCTCTTTGCAAGCTCTGCTGTTTTGATTGCATCAGAAAGCGTACCTACTTGGTTGACTTTTATAAGCACTGCATTTGTAGAATGGCGCTTTATCCCTTCAAGGAGCCTATCGTAATGCGTTGCATAAAGATCATCTCCAACAACCATGGCCTTGTTCCATGATGCAGATGCAATATATGAGAAGCCTTCAAAATCATTTTCTTCAATAGGGTCCTCCATATAAGAAATATCAAAGGTTGCAAACAACTGCTTGAGCCTGGCAATATAATCGTTCTTGCTTATCTGCAATCCTGAGAAATTATATTTTCCATTGTAAAATTCGCTGGCAGCAAAATCTATGCCGATATCTATTTTTATGCCGAACTTCTCCTCGATGGATTTGGCTGTGTTATATACTATAGATAAATTTTCTATGTCATTATAAGGCGTAACCCAGGCATTTTCTATATTTACGCCTGCCGGTATGCCCTTGCCATGGAGCTGCTCGCCTACTGCCTTGTGGATTTCCAAATTTATGTATGCATTTGTCATTGGATTCTTAGAATCAGGCGATACTAATATTTCTTGGATAGACATGTTGCTGCTTGAATGCATTCCTCCACCAACAACATTCCCTATAAATCTTGGGATGGATTTGCGGGCAAAGCGCTTTGTAAAGTTGTCATACAAATATGCATAAAGCTCAGATGAATCTTCAAGGGCGGCAAGCTTTGCACTTGCAATGGAAAGCGCTGTTGCCACGTTGCCCCCTATATAGGAAAAATTATGCATGCCGTCTATTTCATGGAGCAATTCATCTATGCTTTTCTGCTCATGTGCGTCAATACCTATAAATTGGCTCTTCAAGGCATTAAGGCGCCTTATGCCAAGATCCACATTGCCTTCAGGAAATGCAACTGCTTCATATTTGCTTGTGCTTGTGCCTGAGGGCGACGATGCAATGCCTGTCAATCTGCCGTCTGACACTGCAACTTCTACAGTATAATTGCCTTTTGAATCAAATATTTTTCTTATTTTTATATCCTTGATCATTGCGGTTTCCACTATCTTTCAAACATTAGCATAGATGGCGCCTTTGCAGATGAAATTCTCTCTATCAGCATAGAGCTGCCGGCGCTTACAAGCACAGGGTTTGCATGCTCTATATAAGCTTCTGCATCCTTTAGAAGAGGGGCTGTCCTTGCATATAGAGTGAAGAGGGCTTCACCTTTCTTAACAGGATCATTTAGCTTCTTGTTTAGTATTATTGCTGCTTCCTTATCCAGTGGAGCTCCGGCAACTCTTACAGCATAAGCAAGGGCAGTATTATCTATATGGAATACCCTGCCTGAGGTTTTAGAAAAGAAAGTATGGGAATATTTGCCGATATGTATGCTTGAAGCCTTTATGTTTGGATCTCCGCCTTGTTCTTCTATTATCTCCCTAAGCTTTTTCTCTGCCTTGCCGCTCCTCAAAATCTCCAAGGCAAGCTGCTTGCCATTCTTTTTGCCAGACATTTCCAGCAGCATGCCAGCAATGCTTGTTGCTTTATCAACTAAATCTTCTGCTGTACTTTTACCTTCCAGCACTGAAAGGGCTTCCCTGGCTTCTGCTGCAGCCCCTATTGCATAGCCTATTGGTTGGACGCCATAGGTTATGGCACCTTGAAGGCGTATGCCTAGCCTATTGCCAAGCATTGAAAAATCCTTTATGAGCGTTTTTGCCTCATCTACATTTTTTATCTTGCTTTCCTCCCCTATGGGAACATCAAGTACCATATCTGTTGAGCCGACAGATTTCTTTTTTGACATTATTGAAGGAAGCAGAAGTGGGTCTATGGAAAAAGGGTATTCTATCTTTATGAAAATGTCATCGGCAGGCGCAAGATGTATGGATCCGCCCCATACTATGCAACCATTTGTCTTTGCCACTGCCTTCTTCATTTCACTAAGCGTTAGCGACACAGGCATCAATACCTCAGCCCTGTCAGCTGTGCCTGCTGCAGAAGTGATAGCCCTTGAAGAGGTTTTTGGTATGGTAAGGCCTGCTGAAGCTACTATCGGAACTACAAGCAGCGTTGTCTTGTCTCCAGGTATGCCTCCTATAGAATGCTTGTCATATATGCGGCCTTTGCCAAAGCTCAGCGTCTCGCCAGTCTTTATCATTGACAATGACATGTATTCTGCCTCATCCAAATCAAGCCCAAAAGCGTGCAGGCCTACTACAAAAGCCGTTATCTCGTTTTTATCAAGCTTTTTCCCCACTATATCTTTTATGATTTCATATATCTCTTCATATTCCAAATGCCTGCCACTCAGCTTTTCCTTTATTGCCATTAATGATTTGGGCTGCTCTGCAGGCTCTATGTCAATTATATAGCCATCTTTTCCGTCTATCTCTTTCGCAAGCTCATTGGTGAGCCCAGCAGTGCCTGGATTTACCATTGAAGATATGTTCACTATTGCAATTGCCTTGTTGCGCCCCCTGGAAACCTCTATTCTATCTCCTGCATGTACATTGAACTTCATTGCATCTGCATCGTTGAGAAGCAATACGCTAGCGCCAGTTTCTATATTAAGGTTTTTCGCATTTATTTCCATTCAAACACCTCATATTGGCTTTTTATAACCCCAATATTCAAGGGCTTCATTAAGCTCCCTGCTTGCCTTTGCTTTATCTTCTAAAGTTTCGTTGTCCTGCATAGCTTCTATAGCAGCGCGCATTGCCTTTGCTCCAGCTAATACCCCCTTTGGATGGCCATCTATGCCCCCGCCAGCCTGTATCACTATCTCATTGCCAAGCATCTTCACCACATATGGAACCAAGCCAGGATGCAAGCCTCCGCTTGAAACAGGCACAACGCTTTTTATGCCCTGCCAATCTTGCTGCATCACCTCCTTGCCTTCCTCGACTTTTTTTGATGTAATCTCTTCTTTCAATGACAAAACTTCTTCTCTAGAAGCTTCAAGCTTTCCAACAACAGTGCCTATGTGTATCTGGTCAACACCTATCAACCTGGCAATCTTCGCAACCATAAGCATGCTCATGCCGTGGTCCTTGCTCTTTGTAAATGCCGCATGGAATGCCCTATGAGCATGCACCGCAAGCTCCAAATCTTCACATTCTTTTCTTATTGTCTGCAGGGCAGCCCAGCCCGCGGTAAGTATATCTACCATCACATATTCTCCTCCAAGCTCTTTGACAAGCCTAGCGCGCCTTATCATTTCATTTGTTTCTGCTGTTATATTCGCAAGATAGCTTTTTCTCTCTCCAGTCTTTTGCTCTGCATAATCCCTGTATTTGAACATAAGCTCCATTCGCTTCTCAAAGGTGTTAAATGTTTGGCTTGTCAGGTTTTCATCGTCTTTAAGGAGATCTACGCCACCAAGCCATGCGTTCTTGGCGACTTCTGCATGCTCCTGTGTTGTCATCCCCACCTTTGGCTTTGGTACATGGGCAAGAAGCACACGCCTTTTTTTCATTTTGAATATGCTATTATATACACCATCTATGCCAAACTGTGGGCCTTTGAAGCTTCTTATATACTTTTTTGGGAGTGTTACATCCTCCAATCTTAACGATTTTATTGCCTTCATTCCAAATATGTTCCCTGCTATTGAACTGAAAAGCTGTGGAGCGTTGCCCAACTCAAAAAGCGGCAGAGGATATGCTATCTTGACATAGTTGCCGTTTATTGAAAACGCTCTGGCTCGTATTGCCCTTATATGTTCCTTGAGTGTGGTGAGGTTAGCCCATGTGCCATTGCTGCTTTCGCTAGCTATTCTGCCAATTGCGTCATTTATTGACATTCCCTTTGAAGGAGAAAGCTTAAAAAGGCAAACCATGTCTTCATCAGAGGGCTTATATTTCAAATCTACAAAATCTTTATACGGATCTTTTTGCTCTGTCATTCATTCACCTAAATCTCGACAAGGAAGCCCACACGCATTAGCAGTGGGAGGAATTGTCGAGCATAAATATAAATATTTTGCTGTTGCATGAGCAAATTAAATGAAATATCCTGTTTGGATATGGATATAGGATATGAGGTTGCCTGACCAGCGTAAAATCCTGAAGTGCGATAGGTCATGCAAAATTGTTGTTGGAGCGGAAGATTCGTTTCTTCCAGATTTTCCAATAGCGGAGTCGCTGTAAACCGACTCTCAAAGCTTTCTGATGACAGATGTTCAGACTTTGTGGAACGGTATTCCATGTTGATCATCTTGATGAAAGCCCACACCATTTATGGGTGGGTAGTTTACCTTTCAAATATCCATTTGTAATATTCCTTTAGCTTATAATAAAGTTCTGCTGGACTGAGTATACCGAACTGCGTTATAATTCCTTTTATATATCTGGCAGGAACTTCTTCAAAAACTGGATTGTGTATATTTATATTTTTATCTTTAATGCCCCATATCTCATTTTTATTTCTTACTTCTATTTTTACCTTTTCATGCAAGGAAAGAGGATCAAACTTTAGCGCGTCGGCTGCTATATAGACAGGAATATGCAAAGCATATGAAGCCATTGCAATGAGCCTGCTGCCTACTTTGTTTATTATGCTTGCTTTTGTTATAACATCAGCACCAATCATCATCATGGTTGCACCCTGCAATGCATACAAAGCAGCAGAATCGACATAAAAATCTACAGGAATTCCGTGCGTGGCAAGGCCTTTTGCGGTTATTCTTCCTTGTAAATGAGGCCTTGTTTCAGTGGCATGCACATTGATCTTCTTAGATAATGCTGCTTGCTCTATTATGGCTTCAACTGTCGATGAATGACAATGTGTATATATTGTACTTCCATCTTTTATAAGATTGCTGCCTTCATGCATTATTTTTTCCCTGCTTTTCTCTATCTCTTCAAGAAGTGAATTGGCATCTCCATACTTGGCAAGATATTTTAACGAATTTCTAAGCATAGGCTCATCCGGCCTAGCGCTTAAAAGAAGCCTTGTTATTTCCTCTTTATCTTTTGCAATTTGCCAAGCTTTTATGCCTGCCTTTGCAACTTCTTCTGCACCTTGGATGCGTAGCTCTTTTATTTCAAGAAAAATTTTTTTTGGATTTTGCATCATATGTATTAAAAAAGAATAATTTAAAATCTTTGCAGTAAAAGCAGGCATTGCATGCAAATTGTGTAAGAAGGCATAAACCTTAAAGGCAAGTTCTAGAAAGGTATTTAAATTTATATTTGCAAGAATGAATTAATTTGATAGAGGCGGGGTTATGAAACAAGTAAGAGAGCATATAAAAAGATATTGGCGCTTTGCTTATAGAAGGGCTATAGGTGCATCTATTTTAACAATTGCGATCGCAATTGCAATCGGTACATTGTTTGAAATCAGTTTTGAAGCAATTTCATCAAGCTTTTCTTATATACTTGTATTAATCTTAGGGTTCTTTACTGCTGCTGTAATATTATTGAATTTTGCAAACGCGCATGTGCTATCTGTAAGGCATATGACAAAAAATGAGCACGAGGAGCATAACAGATATATGCTTGCGTGGTTTTCAATTGTCATTGCAGGCATTGTTATCTTCTCCTTGCCGTTTATACTCTTTGCAAATGTGGATTCAACGCTTTATTTGTTTACAGTTGGAGGCATATTTTGGATCGTATACCTTTCTACGGCATTATTGTTCAACAGCTATTATCACGAAATGGCTTTTGGAGCATCAATCTTATGGATAATGTTTGGATTTGTAATGTTTACATCGCCAGTTGCCTCAACCTTGCAGATCACATTAAGCAACGAAATAACAACAATAATGCTTGTTGCTGTGCTTGGTATAATCGGGGGCATGATGCTATTCAGCGCTGCAAGGGAATTTGCAATAGAATTTGAGAAACTTGCACAGGAAGAAGACAAAAAACTGCCTAAAGAACGTGGAAAGCAAATTGGAGGAGTTAAAGGCAGGAAATAGATATGAAAAACAAAGAAGTAGCAAGGATTTTAAGTGAAATTGCATATATGCTTGCAGCAGGGGAGGAATCTACATCAAGATTTGAAATAAACGCTTATCTTAAAGCCGCTTCTACAATTGAATCCTTGCAGAAGCCAATAGAAGATATTTATAATGAAGGAGGTATAAAAGCACTTATGGACCTTCCAGGCATAGGAAGCGGAATAGCAAAAAAGATAGAAGAATTTATAAAAACTGGCAAAATTTCGAAGCATGAAGAATTGAAAAAAGAATATCCTATAAACTTTAGTGAGCTTACTAGCATAGAGGGATTGGGCCCCAAGAAGATTTTAAGCTTGTATAAAGAGCTAAATATCACTGATATAAAATCTTTGAAAAAAGCTGCATTAGAACACAAAATAAGCAAGTTGCCGAATTTTGGGGAAAAAAGCGAAGAGCAGATTCTAAAAAATATAAAGCTTGCTGAATCAAGTGTTGGCAGGGCACTGCTTGGACAGGCACTTCCTGAAGCAGAATCAATAATAAAAAAACTTGTTGGCAGCAGGTTAGTTGAAAATGCTGTTGTTGCCGGATCAACAAGAAGGATGAAGGAAACAGTAGGAGACCTTGATATACTTGCAACATCGAACAAAAGCAAGGAGGCAATGGATTTTTTTATTAATCTAGACGAAGTAAAAAGTGTAATAGCAAAAGGGGATACAAAAACTACTGTATGGCTTAATCTTGGCATAAGCTGCGATTTGAGGATTGTAAAGCCTGAAAGCTTTGGTGCGGCATTGCAGTATTTCACTGGAAATAAGGAGCATAATATAAAAGTAAGAAAAATTGCAATAAAGAAAGGGTATAAGCTAAATGAATATGGCCTATTTGATAAAAATGGAAATGACGTTGCAAGCAGCAATGAAGAGGAAGTATATAAAAAAATAGGCATGGAGATGATGCCGCCAGAAATGAGAGAAGATAGAGGGGAGGTTGAACTTGCTCTTGAGCATAAGATTCCGCCAATCATAGGATATGAAGACCTAAAAGGCGACTTGCATACCCATACCAAGGAAAGTGACGGACTTAATACAATAGAAGAAATGGCAGAAGCAGCAAAAGCAAATGGCTTTGAATACTTTGCAACTACAAACCATACAAAAAGCCTTAAAATAGCGCATGGAATGAACGAAAAGCAGTTTGCGGATTTCTTCAAGCACGTTGATGAAATAAATGGCAAAAACGCATTCCCATATATATTAAAAGGCGCTGAAGTCGACATATTGAAAGACGGAAGCTTAGATTTGGATAAGAAGTCTTTAGAAAGCATGGATTGCGTAGTAGCTTCTGTTCATACTGGCTTCAACATGACTGAAGACGAGATAACAAGAAGAGTAATAAAAGCAATAGAAAGCAAGGAAGTAAATATATTAGGCCACCCAACAGGAAGAGTAATTGGCGAGCGGGAGCAATATAAAATAGATATTATGAAAGTGGCAGAAGCTGCAGAATCAAATAATGTTGCACTTGAAATAAATTCATTCATAAACAGGCTTGACTTAAATGACGAGCTTATTCATGACCTTTCCTCTTATAAGATCTTTTTTGCAATAGATTCAGATGCGCACCAAAAGGAACATTTCAAATTCTTGAGGTATGGAATAGGCATTGCAAGAAGGGGATGGCTTGGCAAGGAAAAGGTAATAAATACATTGCATCTAAAAGAACTACTAGCTTTTCTTGGCAGGTAGGTGTTTTGTTTGAAAGAAAAAGTAGTAGAATTCAGGCAGATGTTACAAATACTTGCAATGTTCATGATTGTGCAGTTTTTTGGATTACTCCTTGCAATTATTACCTTTAGTGGAGCAACAATGCATCAAGTTGCAACCAATGAAATAATGAATTCATATGTTGAGGTATTATTTTATATAGTGTATATAGCAATTGCCGCTGCAATACTTATATTGATATTTAAATATATAAACGGGCGCTTGCTTTTTAAGATATTGGAGGCTATATTCATATTGATATCATCGTTTTTCGTTTTTTATGCTTTAATTGATTATGCAATTGCAAATAACAACATAGCTGTTGCAATAAGCATAATAGCTGCCATTGCGCTTATATTTGCAAAAAATAAATTCAAAGTACTAAGGAATACTGCAGCCATAATAGGAAGCGTTGGAATTGGATTTGTATTAGGTTTAACATTTACTTTTGAGACTGCATATATATTTATGGGCATACTTGCAATATATGACTTCATAGCTGTTTTCATAACAAAGCATATGCTTTCACTTGCAAGGCTTGCCGAAGAAAACAACCTTGCTCTTATGGTAGGAGTAAACGAGATAAAGGGTGTGCCTGAGAAAGAGGCAAATATGCAGATAATGAATGAGGCACAAAAAGAATATAAAAAATCAAATGATCAAATAGCCCAGATTTTTAAAAGTAAAAAGCTTGTTCCGATACTTGCTAGATTAGAACTTGGAAATGGGGATCTTGGAATACCACTTATGGTGGCAATAGCAGCTTATAGCACAACAATGAATTTTGTGCTGAGCTTTTTTGTAATTTTCGGCGCAATAATCGGACTAATTGCTACTATGGCAATACTTAAAAGATACAAAAGGGCTTTGCCCGCTATACCTCCGCTTTTTGCCGGCATAACAATTTTTGTTGGATTATATATGCTGCTCTTCTAGCTGCCAGTAGCAATGCAGAAAATGCAGATTTAGAATGCTACATTTATGTTAATTTTGCATACTGTTAATATGTTAGTGAAGGGGCTTTTTCTGATAAAATTAGCTCTTTGCCATTCTTTATATCTTTTATAAGGAAAAACTTTCCGTTGCTTGATATATTTTCTATTTTGTATATACGGTTGAGGCAAATATCTTCACCTTGAAAAGTGTAAAGGATATATTGCTTTTCCAATATATTGCCATCAGGGTTTGAAGGGTATCTGAATATATTAACAAATACTTTTTTAGTAATTCCAGGCATAGAAGAATTTTCATTACTTATTTGTTCTACTTGCAAATAGTCTCCTGCTTTTGGCAAAAACGTTATTGATGCAAAATATGAATCAAAGCTTTTTATTTGATTATTTATGCCTAAACCTACCTTTTTTGATAAGTCTTCTACAATATTTTCTGCTTTATCATATTCTTTAACTATTGGCTTGCTTATATCTTCGCGCAGAAAGCAAGTTATATCATCAGAATGCTTCAACGCAAAAAATACACCTGTAGCAACTGCTGTACCAACAGCTGCAGATATCACTATATTCTTACCAATATTGGATTTTTTCTTTTCTGTTTCCATAATAATCTAATTATTTTGCAATATAAAAATATTATGATAATTTTGTGATTATAGTAAACTACTCAGCCCTTGCTGGCGGGGCTTCTGCATATGCTTGCTTTGAGGCTTCTTGCTTCAATGGCGTTCTTGCTTTCCTGAGGAATGCTTTTTATGTATCAAGCATCTACTTGCAGAAGAATAGCATGCAAGCACCTTGCTTACTTTCCATATGCAAAGCCACTTTTATCTTTGTAGCATAAATAGCCATCTAAATTGTATCTTTGCCAAGCCTTATTTTGCCGAGTTAATTTCCTATTCGTAA
>JAVYWU010000019.1:0-11909 GCA_038877355.1 Candidatus Micrarchaeaceae archaeon
GAGTCGGCAAAGCTGCTCCCCATCAGGTTGATTGCATTCTTTTCATATGCAGCAAAAAGCGCAAGTGCGGCAACCGCAGCAGATCCTATTGCATACGCTTTTGTTATTGCCTTTGTGGTGTTGCCAACTGCATCCAATGGGTCTGTTATATCCCTTACCTTTTCCGGCAGCCCTGCCATTTCGGCTATGCCTCCTGCATTGTCAGTTATCGGGCCGAATGCATCTACTGAAAGTATCATGCCAGCCACGGAAAGCATTGCAACAGCCGTAATGGCTATGCCGTAAACTCCCATGCCGAAATTTGCCAACGAAAGGCTTCCCCCTACAATGCCATATGAAAAGAGTATAGCGCCTGCAATGGCAACCATTGGTATGAAGCTCGCCCTAAGCCCATAGCCAAGCCCAGAAATGACTGTCACGCCCGCACCAGCTTTTGATTCCTTTGCAATGCTTTTTACCGCATTGAATTTATCGCCAGTATAATACTCAGTCATGAATATCAATACAGCAACTATAGCTATGCCTGCAGCAGAAGCGTAAAACAATGATGCATTTCCTGTAAGCCAATCAATTATGAAATAAAAGCCTATGATTGCAATAATTGCAGTTGCAGCGACTCCCTTATAAAGGCCTCCCATTATGTAATTGTTTTTGCCTACCTTTGCAAAAAACAATCCAATCAAGGTAGCAAGTATAGCAATCGCGCCAATTGCCAAAGGCAGGATTATAAAGCTGTTTCCAAGATGAAGCGCGAACGCCAGCGCCATTGCAGATATGATGGTAACAACATACGTCTCATAAAGGTCGGCACCCATGCCTGCGCAGTCGCCAACATTGTCTCCTACATTGTCGGCAATGACTGCAGGATTCCTTGGGTCATCCTCTGGAAGATTCAATCCAACCTTTCCAACAAGATCTGCGCCAACATCTGCGCCTTTAGTATATATGCCTCCGCCAACCCTTGCAAATAGGCTTATCAACGAAGCGCCGAACATAAAGCCGAACATCAAGTCTGGATTTCTAAACACGTAATAGAAAAGGGTAAGGCTTAAAAGTGCAAACCCGACTATTGCAAAGCCCGTTACAGACCCGCCCCTGAAGGCAAGCCTGAAAGCCTTTTGAAGCCCTTCCTCTGCCTTTTTTGCCACCCTAACGTTCGCCCTTACTGATATCATTATGCCTATATAGCCTGCAATTGCAGAGCCTATCGCCCCGATTGCGAAGCCCAATGCAAGAATCCATCCGTTTGGCAGCGCAAGTCCTATAGCAATAGCTATTATGAATGCGATTGCAAACACTGTCTTGTACTCCCTTTTTATGAAAGCATTGGCGCCTTCATGTATGGCGTATGCAATATCCTGCATTTTCTTATTTCCTGGCTTTTCCTTTAGCACGGCAAAAGATTGAAATGCCGCATATGCCAAAGCAACCAAAGACGCAAGCGCTGCAAAGAACAATATTCCAGCCATTTTATCCCTTCAAGGTATTACATGCAAATTTATATAAAATTTATATGCATAGTTTTGTGAATAAATATTTTAATGCCTTGCGTTTTAAGCTTAAATGCACTCTATATGCTCCTTGCTCTCCGTCCTTTGGAATATTACTCCTTCCTCATCATATACATAAGTTGTTATAGCTATCTCATAGCTGTCTGGGAAGTTGTTCGGCAAGGTATAAAAGCGCACGCGCTTCTCTTTTGAGCCGTTTGGCTTAAGTATGCCAACCCTTGCCCTGCCTATCGATAAGCTTATATCTTGTGCAAGGCTCATCGGCGGCTTCACTGATACATCAGACTCGCACCAGAAACTTTTTTCTGTGTCATTATTCTTATAGGTTATTATTGCAAACGCCTCATTCCTTGAATTGGCCTTGAGCTTTTCAGGTTCAAACCTTACATTTACCTCTACTGTGTCCATGCAATCACGCTATATTTGCAATTCAAGCAATAAAAGCATTGCTAACTACCACGGTACCTTTTTTAGCCTCAATGCATATGCAAGCCTGTTGGTTGAAATGTGGAGCAGGCCGGTAAGCACAGCAATGAATGCAATTCCATACAAAGAGGGGAAATAGCCGAGCGGGAAGGCAAAGAGCAATGCAAATATTACAAATCCATACTGGTCAAGCACAGGAAGGCTGCTCCCAGGCTTCATGCCAAGCATTCTTTTTATAAAGCTGCCCAGCAGGTCGCCGGCCATAGCCCCTATGCCAAGCATAGCCCCTATGCCAAGCATGAAAGGGAAAGCCGGCCACTCAACAAGCCCTGCAGCAACCCCCCCGCATATCCCTGCCAACAAGCCTTTTATTGTTTTATTGTCTCCGAATATTCTTTTGCCAAATATTTTCTTTTTAAAATCAAGGGGCATCCCTCCTCCAAATATGACAGGAGCGCCGTTTGCAACATAAGCAGGCAAGATGTAAATCAAAGGGTATATAAAAATAGAATAAATAATGGCAAATAAGGCCTGCAAGTTTAGCACCTTTAGCTTTTGCCAACCTCAAGCTTCTTTATCTCTACCTTATTTATTTGGGCTATATGCCCGAGCTTGCTAGCCAAGTCTGCCTGCAGCTTCCCTTCAACGATAGCCATTACTGCCTGTTGCTCATCATTTGCGCTAAAAAAGTTCTTTATGTAATCTTCCATTTCTTTTCTTATGCCCTTTATCCTGCTTTTGGTTTCCCTGCGCTGCGTAATTACTAAAGGCTTTACCTTCATGCTGACATTGTCTTTTGTGCTTGTTTTGATGGTAGCATCTGCAATGCTTCTGTACTTCCTTGCAAGCGATCGGGTATAGCTCATTGGCAATTCTATTTTGTCTAATCTTGTAGAGGCATTGTTTCCAGCAACGCTTGTTATTCTAAAGAATATATCTGCATATGCATTTTGTGGATTGTGCGTTAGGGTATCCAATCCAATTTTTATCCTTCTATTTAAGACTGCTTTTTCATCGTTTGCAGGGATCTCTGCAATAACCTCTTCATTAAATATTGCAGGCGCATGGACATTAAACCATTTTTTAAGCTTCCATCTGTCAATGCCTTTTTGTACTGCCATAATTACACCTTACCTTTCACCAAAAGTTCAGCTGTTTTAGGATCATATCTCCAGCCAGTTGGCAAGCTGCCCTCTCTTATATAATACTTGGTCAGCCTCCATATCTTTGATTCTATTCTGTTTAGCCTTGTCTTGTTGTATATGTCATGCTTCTGCTTTTCCAAGTGCTTTCTCATCCTAACCGCCTTTTTTATTAGGTCAAGAAGAGTGGGAGGCACGTCAAATGCTATTCCTTGCTCAGTCAATATGTCAAGGAGCCTTTTTCCTGTAGCCTGCTTTATGAACTTTACATTATGCTCTTTTTTGAGTTTTTCTCCAATCATAGCAGGCTCTATGCCTTGCTTTGCATATTCTACTATCATCTTTATTATTTCATCTTTTGAAATGCCTTCGGCCCCTTCCCCAATATGTTCCATATCTATCGCAGGCTTCCTCGATTTAGATTTTCCATGTTTTTTTGTATACATCCTTGCCATAAATGCACCATTTAAATTTCAATGCTTATTGATTCATTTTCATTTTTTAATATATTTAATTTCTTTGCCTTGCAAATATTCAAAATGTCCTCCTCAGCAAGCTTTACTATGCTATAATATTTCTCTGGAAGGTTTATATTAATAGCTGTTATTTCCTTGTTGAGCGCAAGCTTATTCCTTGACTTTTCCTTCCTTACTTGTGCAATTATATAATTTAAAATAGCGCCTGCTTCTGTAAAATCCATTGCAGGTATTGCGCTTGAGAATACAAATCCATTTATAATATAATCAGGGCCTTCATGCTTCTCTTTATATTCTGGAAGCTTTTGCAGGAATATGCTTTTGCTTTCAAACATGCTGTTTATATCTTCAGCTGCAAACGGCATTACTGGAGCTAGAAGCGCTACAGATGACATAAGCACATGCTTCAGCACATATGCAGCAGTTTTCCTTCCTTTTGCCTTTTCATTATATATTTTGTGCTTCACTTCTTCTATGTAATAATCGCAGAACTCATGCCAATAAAAGCCTATAATCTTATTCATTGCTGTGTTAAGGTCAAGCTTGTCATAAGCATCTTCCACTTCCTTTGTTACATCATTTAATCTATTCAATATCCACAAGTCAAATAGATTCATGCTTGCATCTGATTCCTTTCCGCCTATTTCAGCATCTGCATTCTTTACAAATAGCGCGGAATTGTAAAGCTTGTTTATAAAGCCTTCTGCGTAGTCAAAGTCTTTATAGGAAAAAACCTTATTTTTCCCTATAGTGCCTGACAAAGCTACCCAAAGCCTTATAGCGTCGACATTGTATTTTTCAAGCAGCTCTTTCGGAGTAACCCCATTTCCATAGCTTTTATGCATTTCCCTTCCATCAGAACCAAGCACCATCCCATTTGCAAGAAGTTTTTCAAAAGGCTTTTCTCCTGTCAGGGCAAAAGTCCTCAATATTGTGTAAAAGGCCCAAGTCCTTATTATGTCAGTGCCCTGTATCCTCATTGTCGCCGGAAATGCCTTTTTGAACAGCTCCATGTCGTCCGGCCATCCAGCTATAACCATAGGCGTTATAGATGAATCCACCCACACATCGCATGTGTCTTTTTCCCCTGCAATGTTTTTTGACCCGCACTTAGGGCAGGCAAGCCAATCTGGCTTGTCAAAATACGGATTTACCGGCAAGTCGTCTTTGCTGGCAGGTATTATGGCCCCGCAATCTTCACAATGCCAAAAAGGCAGCGGCGTGCCAAATATTCTATTGCGCGAAATGCTCCAATCCCATTTTATTCCATTTATCCAATCATCCATTCTTTGCCTTGCTTCTTCAGGAATCCATTCTATTTCTGCACTAATTTCTTTTAGCTTTGCGGCATACTCCTTTGTTTTTATAAACCATTGCTCTGAAGATATTATCTCTACAGGGGTTTCGCACCTTCCATGCACCCTTACCGTATGCTTTACCTCTTTTTCCCCTTCAAGCACTGAATCCTCTTTTAATTTTTTTATTATTGACAATCTAGCATCTTTCTCATTCATCCCTGTATATGGCCCAGCATTCAGGAGGGTGCCATCTGCTTCTATGGCTTCTATTTTGTTTAAATTATGCTTATAAAAAAGCAGCACATCGTTCTTGTCTCCAAAGGTGCATATCATTTCAATTCCAGTACCAAATTCCTTGTCTATCTGTTCGTCAGATATGATAGGCACCTCCTTTTTGAATATAGGGGTTATAGCAATCTTTCCTTCAAGCTTTTTGTACCTTTCATCATTTGGATTAAACGCCACAGCAACGCAAGCATGCAGCATTTCTGGCCTTGTTGTAGCGATTGTGAAGGATTCATCTGAATTTTTAACCGCAAATTTTATTTGGTAGATATTTGCCTTCACTTCTCTATCCTCTATCTCGGCGCTTGCTATTGCAGTATTGCAGTGCGTGCACCATTCAACCGGG
Source organism: Candidatus Micrarchaeaceae archaeon (assembly GCA_038877355.1). Lineage (GTDB taxonomy): Archaea > Micrarchaeota > Micrarchaeia > Micrarchaeales > Micrarchaeaceae > JAVYWU01. The sequence goes on from JAVYWU010000019.1 coordinate 5,485, forward strand.
CTTTTTGCTTTATATATAAAACCTTTTTCATACATTTGCAAAAGCGAAAGCTGTACTTTCCTATGGTAAGAATCTGACATTGTTATATACTCAAGGTCTTCATCAAAAATTGCTCCCAATGCATGCATCTCATCCTTCATTTTTTCTTTGTTCTCGTTTGCGAATTCTTTGCATTTGTTAAAGAATTCTTCTCTGCTTATTTTTTTGCCATATTTCTTTTCTACTGCAAGTTCTGTTGGAAGCCCTTGCGTGTCCCAACCTATTGGATATAAAACATTTCTTCCTTTCATTTTCATATATCTTGCAATAGCGTCAACATACGTTACCCAGTACGCTTGGCCCATATGCAGAGACCCGTTTGTAAATGGCGGCGGCACATCTATTACAAAAAGAGGATTGTCGCTATCTTTTTTAAATTTGAAAATTTCCGCTTCCTTCCATAACGCAATCCATTTCTCTGTATTTATTTTTACCATCTATATCTCCTAGCAGATTTGCATGCATATCTAAAATCTCATTTGCTTTTGAAAGCTTTTTATTCAATTTATCAATAATGCTATTGCATGTTGCAATTGCAAACCATTCAACATTTGCCATTGCAATAATTGAAATATGTTTCACCGAAAGCAGCATCAATATATTTGCTTGAAATGCTTATGAAACAAGCAAAATGTATTTTCCCAATTTTGCATATTTCTTTTTTGTATATTTGCTTTCTACCTATATATAATACTTCATGCTTTTATCTTTTTTGCTAATTCAAATTGCGCAGTTGCCATTCTGCTTTTGCCATCCTTTTGGCTAGCAAAGAAATAACCAAAAATAAAAGAAAAAGAATTCAGCGGTTGGTCAACTTTGTATTTCTCCAGTTGCAAATCTTGGCTTTACTTCTGTTATTTTAACTTTTACCTCTTGGCCTTCTTTGCCTCCGGGAACAAAAATTACAAAGCCTTCGATCTTTGCAATGCCATCTCCTTTAGAAGCAACCGCTTCTATTTTCACATCTACTACGTCTCCTACCTTTACAGGTTTCTGCATAAAGTAGTTTGGCCTTATTCTAATGCCTCCTCTTGATCTTTCTTTATGCTCTTCATTTCTCCCTTCTTCTTCCATGAAATCTTCTGAATGCGTAGAATTAGCTTTCGCTTTACTCCGTATTCAATAAATATTATATTTAAACATTTAAAAATCTTCTCTTTAAAGCCTCGAAGCTTTGCCATTATTTTGCATTTCTACGGCATCAAGCAATGAGAAAAAGTAAAAATTCCTAGAAATCAGCAAAAGCAATCATGCTTTTTTGCCTTTTATTATCTTTTTGTTTATCTTCCTTTTCATCATGTCATTTTTGTAGCAGGAACTGCTGCAATAATACTTGATTGTTCCGTTGTTATAAACATACATTATTCCCCTTCCTTTCTCTATCTCAGATGAGCAGTAAGAGCACTTCATCATTTCACCTTTATTTCCTTAGCCTCCCTGCTTGTGTCAGGCAGCCTTATTATGTCATTTATCTTTATAGGCCCGAATACATTCCTTCTTATTATCCTATCCTTGTCTCTGCCTTCCAATATCTTGCATCTTATTTGATTTATCTCGCCATATATGCCTGTTTTGTTTTTCTCAACTTCTACAACCTGCACTAGATATCCGTTAAATTTAGTTTCATTAAATTTAGCCTCTTCTGCCATCTAATCATCATTTATTCGTTTCTTCTTTCTGTGAAACCCCTGTGATAGCTGCAACAATTTCTGCAATAATTGGCTCTGCCTTGCCTTTCCTTTCTATCGCAATTGCTGTGCATGCGGAATTCAGCCCAATAGCTTTTCCAAGCGCCTCTTTGTCAGGTACATACGTATATGGTATCTTTTTTTGTTCGCATAAAGTCGGCAAATGAACTACTATCTCTTCAGGCTGCACGTTTTCTGCAATTACGACAAAGCTGGCAAGATTCCTATCTACACTCTTTGTAACTTCATTTGCTCCTTTCTTAATGTTTCCTGTCTCTTTTGCAAGCTTTATCGCCTCATAGGTCTTGTTTACCGTTTCTTCGGAAACTTTAAACTTTACATATGCCATAAAAGCACCTAATTATTTTTATCCTATAAATTATTATACTTAATCAAGGAACTGCTCAGGTTTTGGCGGCTCTGGCGGCTGGCCTTTTCTTGTCCTTATTGCCTTTACCACTTTGTCCTGCAGGTCTTTAGATAGCTTTTCAAACCCCTCAAATTCTGTATACCATACTGCGCGGCCTTGTGTCAAGCTCCTCAATTCGTTTGAAAATCCTTTAATTACCTCCGCAACAGGCATGCTCGCTATTATTGTTGCATGCTCCCTTTCCTGCGCTATATTTATTATCTGCCCTCTTTTGCTTTGCAGGAATGCAATAACATTTGATATGAATTCCTGGGGCACGTCTATTGTGAATTTTTGCTTTGGCTCAAGCAATACAACTCCAGACATGAGCATTGCTGCATATATTGCGTTCCTTATTGCAGGAATTATCTGTGCAGGCCCTCTGTGCACAGGATCTTCGTGTATCTGCGCATCTACTATATTTACCTGCACACCAGTGCATTTTTCTCTGGCAAGCGGCCCATCCTTCATGGCATCATTGAAGCCGTCTATGAGCAATTCCATTACCTCATTCATATACTGTACACCGTGTGTGGCGTCTATCAAGACATTTTTGTTTGTTATCTGTGTAACGTTTTTTGCCAAATCTCTTTGCAAGCCCCCTTTGACAAGCAATTCTATCGTATTTTGCCCCTTTGGCTTGCCTTCCCTTATCTCCCCATTTTCTACAAGGTCTTGCACGCCTTTAGGGAGTGGCTCAACCGTAACCAAGAAATGGGAATGTTTATTTGGCGACTTTCCCATTACAGGCCCTGCTATTTTTTCTATCGTCTCATTATATACTACAATAGGCTCGCTCGTTATTATCGGAATCTTAAATTCATCTCTAAGCTTTGTTTCTTTTATCTCTAAATGCAGCTCTCCCATCCCGCTTATCAGATGCTCTCCCGTATCCTGATTTATTTCAACTACCATTGTTGGATCCTCTTTTGCCATTACCCTAAGCGCTTCTATAAGCTTTGTAATGTCCCTTGGATCCTTTGGCTCTACTGCTTTTGTCACAACCGGCTTCGAATAGTGGACAATCTGTTCAAAAGGCTCAATGACTGTTTCTGAAAGTGTATCTCCTACAGTCGGATCATTTAAGCCAACAATTGCGGCAATGTTCCCAGCAGGAATTGAATCTACTGTTATCTTCTCTGGTCCCATATAAAGTGCAACTTGCTGCACCCTTTGCTTGCCAAGCTTTCCAGTTTCATAAAGCTCTAATCCCTTTTTTACCTCACCAGAGAAAACTCTTCCCACAGCTACCTCTCCACTATGCGGGTCCCACAGAACTTTGAAGATAACAACATTGGTCCCTTTACTTCTATCTACTGTTACCATTGCTTGCCCCTCCTCACTGTTTATATCCCCATGCCATATCTGCGGTATCCTGTATGGCTGTGCGATTTTTGGGCTTGGCAAATGGTCAAGTATCATAGGCAGCACTGCATCTTCTATTGGCGCAAGCTCTTCAAGCTTATCCTGCTTTCCTTCTTCTATATACTGGAAGATGTCTTTAAAGGATACATTCTTGTCTTTCATTGTTTTTACTGATACTGCCCACCTTTCCATTGCAGACCCAAAACAAACGCTTCCATTCGCAACGCTTACCTTCCATTTTCCAATAAACTCGTTTGGCACATACTCTTCGATAAGCTTGTTTACATTATTGACCAGCTCTTCAAGCCTGCTTTGCGTCTCTTGTGGGGATAGCCTTAGCTCATTTAGAAGCCTATCTACCTTATTGACGAACAAAACGGGCTTTGCTTTCTCTTTCATTGCTTGCCTTAAGACAGTCTCGGTTTGTGGCATTATGCCTTCTACAGGATCCACCACAAGCACAACTCCATCAACAGCACGCATAGCCCTTGTTACATCCCCTCCAAAATCTACGTGACCAGGGGTGTCTATGAGGTTTATAATATAATCTTTATTGTTATAATTGAATCCAAGTGAGATATAAGCAGATTTTATTGTCATCCTTCTATCTTTTTCTATCTCATCAAAATTTGTATACAAAAGCTCTCCAGCAGACGATCTTGGTATTATGCCTGCTTTGGCAAGCAGGGAATCTGTAAGGGTAGTCTTGCCATGGTGTACATGCGCTATTATAGCAATATTTCTTATATTATCAACGTCATCCATTATTTTTGTGATTTCCTCTACTACATATTCTTTTCTTACCATAAATATCTCCTTATAATTACTTTGCGCTTCTTGCCATGCGCTCAATATTTTCTTTTCTTTTTATTGCATAGCTATTTGGATTGTTGTCCGCAGCAAGCATCAATTCCTCAGCAAGAGCATCTTCAAATGTTTTCTTATTTGCAAAAGCCCCCATTACTGTTGCAATTGCTATGTTTCTCAAAGCAATGTCCAATCTTCTGCTTGCGCTTATATCTACTGCAACATTCATTATAACTCCGCCATATCTTACTCGGGTGGTGTCTTCGATAGGCGCACTGTTTTGCAATGCATTTATATATACCTGCAAAGGATTTTGGTTTGTTTTTTTGCTTATTTTATCAAATGCATTTTCTATTATATGCATTACCTTTATTTTTTTGCCCTGCAGCCTTCCTTTTGTCCTTATTACTTTGCCTCCTATCTTGCCTCCGGTCCCTCCCCTCATAAGTGCATTGGCAAGCCTTTCTACGATGTTTATGTTAGCCTTTGAGAATTTCATTTGGCTGTCCCTTCTAAAACTCATTGGATACTTCATTTGCCGCAAGGAGATATAATTTGCTAAGCTCAAATCTGTTACTTCCACATCATAACTATATTTTTCAAACAACAGCACTTCAGAAGCTACATTTCTTTCTACTGCTTCTTTTGCCTGCGCTTCTTTGCGCTTTTGCACTTGCTTCTTTATAGCGGGCTTCTTCTGTACGTTTTTTTCTTCTTTCGCTTCTACATTTGCCTTTTCTTGCTCGCTATTCTCAACTTTATTATTATTTTTATCTCCTTCATCTCCTTCCATATAAATTACCTCTTAGGTTTTTCGATTTTGCCTTTTCTTACTAGGTCTAAATTAGCTCCATTTACGGCAGAGACTTTGTATTTTAATCCAGGTATGCTTCCCATTTGCCCTCTTTGTGATCCTCCCATGCCCTCTACTGTCACTTCATCATGTTCATCTATGAAATTTATTGAACCGTCTCCAGGAACATACGCTCCTACGACCCTATTGTTTTTGACTAATTGAACTCTAACGCACTTTATCTGGCCTGAATGTGGCTGCTTTTGCTCTACTATAAACTTTTGCAAAACCAACCCTTTTGCCATAGGAACTGTTCCCATAGGGTCATATTTTTGCTTTAACTTAAGTATTTTCCTCTTTAGCCATTTTTTTAGCATCCTTTGCCTTTTTCTTTGATTTACCAGTTTTCTTGCTGCAAACTCGCCATTTGGCATAATATCACATTTTTTCCAATATCTTTGAATTGCCTTCATCAATAATAGCCAACATAGATATTTGATATGGCTTGCCGCATACTGCCCCTAATGCATTGGGAGTCCCTTCAATTATACTCACCTTTATGCCTGCAATTTTTGCCATATGCTCTATATCAAGCAGATTATTCTGTTTACTATTAGTTACTGCAATAACAAGTTTTGCCTTGTTTTCATGCATGGCTTTAGCAACGCTATTTGCTCCTAAAACAACATTGCCACTATCTACTGCCAACCTCACTTCGCTGGCTATATCAGATATATTCATAATTACCACAGAATCAGCAAGCAATTTGTTGCTGTAATACATTTAAGAGTAATATTATTCAAAAATATATATAAAAGTTTGCTGTTTTTATTAATAAGCTGCTGCTGGTGAATAATCAAGCAACTGCAAAAGTTCAGAAAATTATTTATTGATTGCAGCAGAAAAAAAGATTGTATGGAAAAATATAAACTTTTGCCAGATGCTCCTTACTATATTAAAGATGAAAACACTATGCTGGTTGAAAGTATCAACTCAGAATTAAATACAAACTTTAAGCTATTTTCTACTTCTGAGGGAGATTTAGCTTTAATAACAAATAGCCAAGTTCCTATTGGCAAGGTAGCAGAAATTCTAAAAAAGCAGGGCTACTTTATATATCTTGCAGATTACTATGACTTAGATCTTTTCGCATTAATAATAAAAAAATGCAATATCCCATTGAGAAAGGATTAGATTATTATCTAATGCACGTAAATTACATCATTCAATGGGATATAAGCTTAGCAAAAGGCATATAATTTTAAGATTCATAAATATGGTTGCAATGAAAACTGCATATAAATACCGTGCATATCCTTCAAAG
>JAVYWU010000020.1:0-3340 GCA_038877355.1 Candidatus Micrarchaeaceae archaeon
TTTTTATCATATATTATATGAACCAATAATTATATAATACTTCCGCACTCGCTTTCATCCCACCCACATAAATGGCGTGGGATTTCCCGCTATACATAGTTAAGATAATTTATTTATGTATTTTTATTTATTTATCTATATAGGATTTGAATAATAAATTGCAATTTGTATGCTTATAAACAGAAAACGCACGTAACACCTTTGTAGGGAGGCATTGCAACGGCATACAAACAATTATATATATAAAGGTAAAAGTTTATAGGTGTTGATATGGCAGATGCTGTTTGGAGCAGTTACACAGAATACTTGATAACAGCAATAGACATGAAAATAGGAAGCAAGTATGGCGTTTCGATTAGAGAGCTTTTGAATAACCCTGCAAAGTTTGCTTCTAACAAAGGCATATTAGATACAATCAATTCTATAAAGGATGACGTGCAAGAATATGTAAAAAGCAAGATAGATAGCAAAGAGGATGAAAAAGAGGCGCTTGAAACTTCTCTGCAAAAGGCTGACGATTTAACAGGGCAGTTTAGGCAGGCAATAAAAGATCAAGCAGAAAAAGTTGGCGTTGCAATAATAACACCAGATTCAATAAGCAGAGACGAAAGCAAAGACGAAATTATATTTACGAATGATGCAAGCCCTGCGTCGCTTGCCATGGTGCAGAAACTTGTATCAATGACACTTTTCATTGCAGATTTGACTACAACATATAAAAATTATTCAATAGGAAGCTGGTTGTTCAGTGGCTATAAAAACTACGTGGTAAATGTTGCGTTGCCACAAAATGAAGTAATGCTTCTTGATACATCTAAAAATGAGTTGATAGACTTGCTTGATGCAGCTGGAAATGCAATAACTGGCTTGGTAGAGCAGTAAACTACTTCTACATAACAGAAAAGAGGCTTTCCATAAGTTGATCAGCATGCTGCACAACATAATGCAAACTAACTTTGTACATAAAGATTCAGTTCGCAGAGGCTTCGCTGTTGGAAATCTGAAAGAGAACAAGCTCAAACAGCGATTTTGCATGGTCTTTTGCACTTTAGGATTCTGCGCTAGCAAAGCAATTTCATGCTTTATGGCTTTTGAGCAGGATTCTTTATTGCATCTACAAAAACATATAAATGCTTGTACTTGCAATTCCTCTGTGCTTGCATGGCTTCTTGCGGGTCGATTAGATAGAAGCTCTTCTATTATAGAGATGCGGTTTAATTTGAATTTTTTTAGGTCTCTGCAGTAGTATTCTTGTAAAGATTTGAAATTTCTAATTGGAATATTTGAAGTGACACCATGCTAATGCGCATAGGCATAACAGGCACGCCTGGAAGTGGAAAAAGTACGCTTGCAAAAGAGCTTGCAAAAAAGCTTAAAGGCAATGTGCTTGAAATCAATGATGTCCTTGAAGAGACAAAGGCATTTAGACTAGACAAAAATACAAATGAGAAAGTAGCGAAGCTTGCAAAGCTTCAAAAAGAGATTATAAGAAGATTGAAGAATACAAAAAATACAACAATTGTTGTCGGCCATTTGCTTCAGGAAATGCATCTGCCTCTAGACATGGTGATAGTAAAAAGGATAAACTTGAATACGCTTTTCCTTAGGCTAAAAAGCCGCGGCTACCCTAAATGGAAGATATCAGAAAACATTATTGCCGAAGGAATGGATTACTGCGGCGAAAAAGCAGCAAAGGTGTATGGCAACACATATGAAATAGAATCTGAAAAGGAAAAAAAGGCAATAATAGAAGGAATTGGAAACATGCATATGGGAAAAAAAATCAGCTTGAATTCATTAAGAAAGCAGAAAGATAAAACAAAAGAAATGCTTTCGTTTATAGCCCGCAACAAAAAATTGGGCATATAAAAAAAGCAACTTTGAGCATATGTGCAGAGAATTGCAATCAAAAAGGTGATCTATCCGCAGGTTCCCCTACGGATACCTTGTTATGCCTTACCCCTCCTCATAAAATCTTAACTCGAAAATATCCGAAAATATTGCCTCACTAAGACTTCACTTGGGTGGATTGGCAGGCGGTGTGTGCAAGGAGCAGGGACAGATTCACCGCTCGATAATGACAAGCGATTACTAGGGATTCCAGCTTCATGAGGGTGAGTTTCAACCCTCAATCCGAACCTTGGTTGGTTTTAGGGGATTTGCTTTACCTTTCGGTATTGCATCTCATTGTGCCAACCTTTGTATGCCGCGTGTAGCCCGGAAGATTCGGAGCATACTGACGTATCATTGCTCTTTCCTTCCTCCTCTTTAAACAGAGGCGGTCCTAATAGAGTGCTTTGCCTATCGCTAAGCAAATAGCAACTATTAGCAAGGGTCTCGCTCGTATCCGGGCCCGTGAGCAGCACTATTTAAGCATAATAGATGAAAGCTTTATACTGCAATTCTTAAAAAAGTACATTAACGTTGATTTATTTAAAACAACATATTTTTTGCCATACTGTATAAGATGGATCCCAAAATGCTCAAGCAAAAAGTAATCTTCAAGTGCTATGGAATTAAATGCCAGATCATTTCTGCTGATGCCACATGCATCAAACATGCCTCCAATATATCCACATGCATATTGATTCGCATACTTGAATATCTTCTCCCGCTTAGATAGCAAAGCATCAAAGGCCTTTTTTATCTTTGAATTGAAAAATGACGCACATGTTTTATTTCCTGTTTTGCTTATCTTTATGCTTGAGGCAGGTATTTGCAGCTCAACCAAGGCAATCTTAACAAATTTTTGAATTGCTTCTTCGTTGTCGCTTTCCCCGCTTATTGAAGTCCCTTCTTGTTTGCTATGGCTGTATATACCAAGCATATAGCTTATGCCTGGAGTCAATTTAAATTTTTTCATGTTGCTCACGAGCTTACCGGACTTAACCGGACAGTTTACACCACGAGCTGATGATCGCCATGCACTACCTCTCGGCTTGTCTGGCAAAGTCTTTAGCTTGGCCTTCACCCTGCCGTCGCTCCCGGTAATATTTCTGACGTTGGATTCAATTAAACCGCAGCATCCACCCCTGGTGTGCTCCCCCGCCAATTGCTTTAAGTTTTAACCTTGCGGTCGTACTCCCCAGGCGGCAGACTTAACACTTTCGCTACGGTACTACAAACATTTAAAACGTTTGTAACACCTGAGTCTGCATGATTTACTGCTAGGGCTACTCGGGTATCTAATCCGATTTGTTCTCCTAGCCTTAGTTCCTCATCGTCAGATGCGTTCTGGTAAGGCGCCTTCGCCACCGTTAGTCCTCATAAGATTATAGGATTTAACCCCTCCCCAATGAGTACTCCTTACCTCACCCGCTCTCTAGTTTGTGGGTATCTC
>JAVYWU010000020.1:3350-11331 GCA_038877355.1 Candidatus Micrarchaeaceae archaeon
GCCAATATTTCACGTAAGACGGCACAAACCGACTACGAACGCTTTAAGCCCAATAATCGTGGACACCACTTGTGCCGCCGGTATTACCGTGGCGGCTGCCACCGGTCTTGCCCGGCACTTATTCGCCAAGCTTGCTATACTTGGCAAAAGATTCACATTGAATGTGAACCACTCAGATTCCCCCCATCGTGCGTAAGCACATTGTGGAGTTTGCGCGCCTGCTGCACGCCGTAGCGCTAGGGCCCTTGTCTCAGTGCCCTTCTCGGGGCTTATGCTCCCACATCCCCTACGGGTTATAAGTATGGTGGGCCGTTACCCCGCCATCTGCTTGATCCGCCGCAGTCTCATTGTAAAACGGTAATGCTCCAATTCGCCACCCTTTCAGTCAAAACGCCTTCCAGATGTCTTGACCTATAGGGGTTTAACCTTCGTTTCCAAAGGGTATCCCCTTTTTTACAGTAGATTGACTACGTGTTACTGAGCCGTACGCCGCCTTGTGAAGTCACAAAGCTGACTTGCATGGCTGTCGAAATCTGATAGCAGTGTCCTCCAGCAGTATCGACTGGAGTCGACACTATTTAAAGCGATTGCGATTCTTCTATAACATTGCTCAAAGTTGCATCCAATTCCAAGCAGGAATTTTCATTAATTAATGCACATGCATATTGCATGCGCATATTAATTTAAGTACAAAAATATATTTATATCTTTGTATTCTAGAAAGTTATGGTGTTGAATTTTATATCACGGCTTACAATTTACCTTTTAAAGTTTATACCAAAAAAGATAAAGCAATATGGTGCAAAGATTTGATTGCTTAGATATATGCAATATAATTTTTCCTTTTTCCTAAATGGAAATTATTTGAAGGCTCTTAACTATATTCAACTTTTATATCTTCTAAAATGCAGGATTTACAGCTTATTCAGGTGCTTATATGCAAAGCTTCTGCTTTTGCAGCAAAAAATACCCTAAGAAGCTTGCCGGTAAATACATAGAGATTTGCTATAAAGCTAAACCTTTATAATTGGCTCAAGGTTTAATCCTAATTTTTTAAGCGTTGCCTCAGGGTTATCGTAGTAATCTTTTACTATATTGTTTATTGAAACAATATCGCGCTTTCCAAGCTTATTCATGGCGTATAAGATATTTGCACGAACGTTTTCTTCAGCTAGAATATCTGAAGGAGGTATGCCTAGCAGGTTTGAAAGTGTATCCCTATATGTAACACTTGGAAGGATAGGCAAGCCTTTGCCTGTCTTGTAGTCAAACCTATATAGGTCTGATAGCAAAATTTGCGTTTCAATGCCTGCAATTTCAGATATCTGTATTATCTTTCTTGTTGGTTTGTTCTTTGAATATACCTGCCCAACTATGATTATTGCATCTATTACAGGTATTATATCCTGTGGAACATTCATTGGAAAATGCTCAAGTCTGTTTATAACATCCCGCGCAGCTGGAGCATGTATTGTTGTCATTCCTATCTTGCCTACATTCATTGCAGTTATCATATCATTGGCTTCGCTGCCCCTTACTTCGCCTATAATCAGCATGTCTGGCCTCATTCTAAGGGCATTCTTTACAAGCTCTATCATTGGAAGGTCGTCGCTTGTTTCTAGGTTTACGCAATTTTCCATAGTTTTTGTATTTAGCTCGTAGGTCTCTTCTATTGTTACGATCCTCTGCTCAGGTCTAAAGAATGAAAACATAGAATTCAGCAGGGTGGTTTTACCTGCTGCAGGCATGCCCCCTATTATTAGGTTTGCAGGCCTTACCTTAAAGCCGTCTGTATAAATCCATAGCCTAGCTGCAATCTGGTAATCGAGTTCGTTGTAATTTATTAAATCTAGTATACTTAAAGTAGTGGATTTGAAATTCCTTATTGTTATATCATAGCCTAAAGGAGAAGAAACAATGTTCGCCCTGCTTCCGTTTGGAAGATGCACATCGTATATGTTGCCGTTTGCAGCTTCGTTTGTTGCATAAAGCTTAAGCTTTTCAACAAGCAGCTCAAGTTCTTCTTTGCTTTCTAATTTCACATCGACTTTGATAAGGCCTTCCTTTGAGTCATAAACAAAAATGTTTTGTACATTGTTGACCATTACGTCTTCTATGGTCTCTGTATTTATAAGGCCTTCGATAGGGCGCAGGCTTGTAATGTCTTTTATAATAGTAGACAACGATTCTGCATCGACATTTGGCCTTATAGTTTTTGCAATATCGATTATAAGCTGCTCTCTTTCCTTTTCCTTGTCGATTTTAACGAATTGCCCCTTAAGCCTTTTTAGAATCATGAGTTCCAGCTTGTAAAAATCAGCATTTTCCATAAAATCACTTTATCATATTTGTTTAGTAATACCTTCACACAAATAAAAATATAGAATAAAGGATTATATATGTTTGCAATGCTTTGCTGATTATATGCGTAAAATAATTAGATTTTTGCTAGTGCAAAACGCCTCTTTATGGAAGAAATCATGCTGATATTGGCAAAAGCAAACATCTTGCCAACTTCAAAGAAAGGAATAAAAATATAGAAATACAAAAATTAGTGGCGGTGCACGGATGGCCCACCGTTTCGTACGGAGGAAGCTCTCCCCACACAGAGCATATTTGGTGCAATGCCTGTAGCCGGAGCAGAAACGATACCAATGCCGTATTAATGCAATGACGCGACGAGCAGCGGGTTTGGATGAAACGTGCCGGCGAGATATGCAGTGAGTGTGCAAGGCTCTAATGCCGCTTAGTCAAATGCCATCTAAAACAGAAGGGAGGCTATGGTGCGCCGCTATATGCTATGATATTGCAAGAGTTATATCAGAAGCATTTACTGTCTTTCTTTTTGCATGCTCTGCAAGCTTTACAGCTTTTTGAGCTATTTCAAATGATGTTTTGTCAAGATACCTAACAAATTCCTTTTTTGCTTCTGTACTTATTCTAATCGCGCCTGCATCCTTCAGTATCCTTTTTATAGCAGATTCGGATATGTACATGATATCATCGTAATTGATTTATAATCTTTTCTGCGATCTCCTTTCCAAAAAGACTAATTACTTTTTCTTTATTTTCCCTTATATCATTTACGGTATGTATGCCGTTATTAAACATTACCCTTGCCCTAACCCTGCCAACCTGCTCAAGCCTTATCAGATCGAGAAGCTCGCTTCTTATGCCATATTTAAGTCTAACAAACAAATCTACAAGATCGCGTGATGATACATGCATTATTTTTGCCAGCTCTATGCATGAATATACAATCCAAGAAGCATTTGTAAGCTTTGTGTATAATTGCCCAGGAGCTATTGAGTATTTTGAAGAAATCTCATCTTCCCTTACTTCGTTTATCCATTGCTGCAGCATTTGGGCCATAGCAAAAACCCTCTCCGGTTCATAAATGCCGTAGTCTATGTCATTGTATATTTCGGTAATTTGCCTAATGCGGTTGTTTTCGTTCACAAATGCAACGAAGTCAGCAACAGCCTGCTCAGTGGCTTTGACATACGGTCTCATTTCTATTGTATTTGCAATCATGAACAAATTGGCGATTTCATCCCTGCTTGTTTGCAGCATCTCAACAATCCATTTAGCGGAAAGAGGGTCTATGTAAAGCTCACTTACTCTCTTTCCAAGTTTTGTGGGGCGCAAAATATCTTCGCCTTCTATGAAATCCCAATTTCTCAAGTCCTTTATTACCCCTTTTATTATATAGCTAAGCTCAGAATTGCCTTTATATTGATAGCCATAGAAGGTTTTTGAAAGAAAGTTGTTTATGCTTTCTTCGCTGTTGATGCTGCCTTCTGCTATAAACGAAAGGACATGCATGCGCAGCACAGGAGCTATACCTATTGTGGAGTATATAGGCTCAAGCTTGCCTGCAAAATACCTTTTTGATAGATTCCGAACTGCTTCCTTTGATTGGGCGACAAGAAGCGCTCTACCTTCGCTGTCGTATCTGGGCCTGCCAGCCCTGCCGAATAGTTGCACCATCTCATTGATGCTAAGCGGGCTGTTGCTATTGCCGTCATATCTAAAGGTATCTTTTACTAGCACAGTATAAGCGGGAAGGTTAAGCCCTAGAGAAAGTGTTGTTGTGGCGCACAATATCTTTATAAGACCGCTTTTGAAGGCGTTTTCTATAAGCATGCGCTGCTCGTTAAGCAGGCCTGCATGGTGGAAAGCAATGCCGGATTTTACTGCATTTGCAAGCTTTATGCAAAGTTCTGTAGGGTTTTGCAGTATATTTTTAACTTGCTCGCTAAGCTCTAGAAGCTTTTCCTTTTCTTCGTTTGTAAGCCTTTCACTTGAAACGCTGGCAAGCCTCAATGTAGCTGCTTCTGCATTTCTCCTAGATGAATAGAACGAAAGCAGTTGCTTCCCTCTTGCCAGAGTGTCATATGCAACGCATACTTCAGGAGGCTTGTTGCTATCGCATATCTTCTCCTCTTCAAATGCATGCCTTTTATTTGTAATATGCTCTTTTTCATAATAGATGGCGCCGTTGTAGACTATGCCTTTCTTGAGCTTTACAGGGCGAAAATCGCTTTCTACTATGCTTGCATTGATCCATTCGGCAAGCTCTTTTGCATTGCCTATTGATGCGCTTAATGCTATTATCTGCGCGGATGTTGCCTCTTTCAGCCTCGTAATAAGCAGTTCTAGGGTAGGGCCCCTTGAAATGTCGTTAATCATATGCACTTCATCAAAAACTACGCATCCAACCGTGCCAAGCCAATCTATTCCATGCCTTATTAAGCTGTCAAATTTCTCTGTTGAAGCAAATATTAAGCTATAAGAAGCAAGCCAAGAGTCCTGCGAATCAAGGTCGCCTATCGAAAGGGCGCCTTTTATGTAAGGATATGCAGCACTGAACTCGTTGTATTTCTCGGTTGCAAGGGCGCGCATTGGTGCTATGTATACTGCCTTCTTGCCTTTTGATATTATAGAGTTTATGCATGCAATTTCAGCTATAAGCGTCTTGCCGCTTGCTGTGGCTGAGGCTATGACCATGTTTTTCCCATCAAGTAGTCCATTTTTAATTGCCATCTCTTGGGGCGGAGTAAAAGTACTTATTCCTCTTGACAATATAGATTCTATTATCTCAAAAGGAACCTTCCCCTTGATATCCTTTACTTCCATGGCATCAAACATGATATATGTATATCTGCTTATTTATCTTTATGTATAAATTATTACCAATGCCAAAAGCATAAAAAAACAAGCAAGAAATAGTTAGCTGAATATGCACAAATTTGAAGGCAAACAAACCAGAGGTTTGCCACAAAGCAAGAAAGCAATTACTTAAATTACTTATATATTGATGTATATTTGGTGCCGTTGTCGTCTGTTATATGTATGCATTCACCTTCGCATTCTATTAAGCATGCCTGGCACAATATGCATGCAGAACCGTTTATTGCGACAGATAAGCCCCCGCTTTTGCCATCGTTTTTCTCAGCAAAATGGTTATGGCCGTCTTTCACGTTTTCCCATTTTGCTTTTATGGCTGGATTAACAGCTCCTTTCCATTTGGCTTCCTCTGGCGCCGAATCTGCATTTGGATTGCTGGCATCATCCCTGCCTCTCATTTCGTATACCCCTACTGGGCACACGTCAAAGCAATGTTGGCAGCCAGTACATTTTGTTTTGTCAACATATACATCCATTGTATCACTCTAGATCTAGCCGAACAGCCCTGCAAGGCCTCCGACAGCTTCCTCTTCGCTCTTTTTCTCTTCTTTCTTATCCTCCTTCTTTGGAGCTTCTGCCTTCTCTGCTGCCTTTGATGCTGGCTGTTGCACCTGCTGCGCAGCTGCATTGTTTATTATCTCTTTGATATTTACTCCCTTAAGCGAAGCCACAACAGCTTTTGCTTGTGCGTCATCCGGAGTTGCACCTGCTGCTTTTATTACAGCTTTTACGTTTTCCTCGTTTATTTCCTTTCCTACAGCATCAAGCAACAATGCCGCATATACATATTCCATTTTTTTCACCTATTAGCATATTATTAATTTATACCTTAATATTTTTTCTATTAATTCTTATAGCTCTTTTGTTTTGGATGCATATTTCAAATATCTCTTTCTATTATTCAATTTGCTTGCTTCATTAAGCTTTCTGCCTGGCCAACTGCCTTGCCTACTAAGAGCTCTGTTATACCCTTATCGTATATGTTGCAACTAATTCCTAGTGCCATTGCCTTAGCATAGCAATCCGCAAGCATCCTGCTTATTGTATAGCTGTTTACAATGCCTACTTTGTAGCTTACATCAAGCGCATATGAAAAAGCCCTTGACAAATCTGCAATCATGCCTTCTTTTGTAATTGAAAGTACCTGTGAATTAAAAAATGTATTCTGCGAGTATGCAGCGTTGAGGCATAAACTAATCCTAAAGGGCTTAATTGAAAGGGTGTGCATTGCCTTCGCAAGCGGGATGGATATAATTTCACCTTTTTTTATTGTTTTTGGATTTGCTATAACAACCTTGCCTTTTTGCATCTGCACTTCAATGCCTGCTTGCTTAAGCTCTGTTACTGCTTGGCCTGGTTGAAGGGGTGTTTCGCCGGCAGGTATAGTTATATCATCCTTTGCTGGCTTTCTAGGCTTTGCTTCTACATCCAAGGCAAATGACTTTATGAAATTATTCATTTCAAAAACATCTAGATTGCTAAGGACTATTGCAGAGGTATCTGCAATATAAGGTATAAGGTTTTTTGCTGAAGGCATGCTTTCAAGAATTTTGATGAGAAGGCTTTTTCTGCCCATTATAAACTTAATATCTTTCCTTTGGCTGTTTCTTACTTTCTGAAGCAATGAATCAGGCACGCCATTAAGATTGATAATTCCTATTGAATTGTAAGCTTTCAAATCTTTAGATACATTATTTACAAATTCAATTTTTTGGTTTTTGCTAAGCATAATATCACAATCTCAAAACATCGCTCATCGTAGCCTTTATATATACTGATTTTATATTCTGCTTGTTTATTTTTTTCTTTATTGCATTAAGCACTGCATCTGCATTGGCGATTATCTGCTCCGCGGGCATTGTTTCGATGCCTATTAGGCATTGCAATGTTGGAAGGTACTTGCCTTTGTTTCTTAGATATACAGATTTGCTTATTTCTTCAATCAATGCTGCAATATCCCCTGTTATTGGCCTTGGCATTTTATTTCTAGGCCCTAAGAATTGGCCTAAAGATTTAGCTATCTGTGGCATAAACGAAGGTTGGGCAAGCAGCTCGTAGTTAAGCAATTGGCGTTGCAAAGACGCATTAGATGCATATTCAGGAAGCTCTTTGCTACTTATTACTTTTCCGTTTAGCTTTTGCACCTTTGATATAATTTCAGGGTCGTCGGCAAAAACTGCAACGACAGTGTTTTTGCCTCTTCCGTAAGGAAGAGGAATTGCCAAATTAAGTCTATTTTCTACTTTGGTAAAATCTATACCCTTAAAATTTATAATGAGTTCAATGCTTTGAACAAACTTCCTTTTGCCTTTATTTGCAGCAAGAAATTCTTCAATTTTTTTTGCGTATTCTGCTTCCATAAAAACCCTCCTGCATATTTGCAGTATAACGGGAACTGATAATATTGCTTTGAATATTTATTTATAGGTTACTGTATTGGTCTACCTGCCATTACATACGGAGCTTCTGCCGCGCCAGCAACTTTGGAGCTTCTTTCTTGCTTCAACGGCGATGCTTGCTTTCACATGCGGAATGCTTTTATATATCAAGCATCTACTTAAGCATTCCTTTACGAGTTTACTTAAATTTCCTAGGTAAAGCCCTTCTTGCTTTACCTTGTTTGCAGCACCTTTTGCATCTTATTTTTCCTGTTTTCTTTCCTTTTATGTTAAGCGTTTGAATAACTTTAACGTTGCTCTGCAGCCTTTTTATCAGGTATTGTTTCATCTGTGATAATAATACATCAAGCTTTCTTTCTTCGGACTTATCGCAACTTTATGTTTACCTTTCT
>JAVYWU010000021.1:0-11025 GCA_038877355.1 Candidatus Micrarchaeaceae archaeon
GTGCCAAGCACAACTGCAATTATCAGTATTGCCCAACTATATGTTATAAGATATTCCATTGCAGACTGCGCTTTATACATTTCATCAATACCTTTTGCATAATAAAGAATAAATAATTTGCTAACAGGTATTTGCACAAAAATAATGCAAGCAATATATACGTTTCCATATTGAAAGGCATACAGCAACAATTAGCGTTATTAATGCTTGCAGCGCTACAAAGAATTTATGATATTGATTTTTAACTCAGAAAGCGGAAACTGTGGCTTGGCAAGGGATGAAAATGAGTAGATGTTAAAGGTTAATAATTTTATTTGCTTGATTACTGCATACTATAGCATATGTAAGAACTCTATGTAAGTTCTCTTATTCTTGAGTATTTTATTGGCCTTATTTTTGCAGATTTAAATAATCCTTGTTTATTTCGCTCACAACGCTAGCTTTTAACTCTAATAGTTTTTGGTGCATATAATAAGTAGCAAAGATAAAAAGGCAGAGCATTTATTTTAAGAAACGCCAGGGTAGGGATTTGAACCCTAACTTCCTTTCGGAAACCAGATCTCGAGTTTCGCCGTTTTCTGGCGCGTTACCGGATTCCGCCACCCTGGCATCAAAATTATTACCCCCATATGTCTGCCTTTATCATTTCCTTTGGCATACCTATGCCTTCAAGTATTTCCTTCATTGCCTGCGCAAAGGCTATAGGACCACAGATGTAAACAGTGCGGTCCTTTACATCTGGGGCATATTTTTTTATCATTTCTTCATTTATATGCCCTGTTTCTCCGCATCCTTGATCTGTCGGTTCAGGGCGGGTTACAGTTATTGCTAGCTTGAGCTTTATTTCATTTGCCAGGCTTTCAAGGTAACGCTTGCCTATTTCCTCATCCGGCCGCCTTATGCTGTATATCAGTACAACGTCAGTGCCAAGCTTCTTGCTGCTTATGTATCTCATTATTGAAACAAATGGCGCAATGCCTGTGCCCCCCGCAAGGAAAAGCACCTTTTTATCTGAAGCTTCGTCAAACTTGAATTGGCCATATGGGCCGCTTACATAATATATGTCTCCTATTTTTGCTGTCTCGAGCTTTGATGTAAACCTGCCGTGTATAAGGTGTATAAAAAATTCAAGGTAGTCTGAATTTGGCGGAGAAGCTATAGAAAATGCGCGGGAAATCTTCTCGCCTGTTGACTTATCAGCATAAGTAAGCATCATGAACATGCCGGGGCTGAAGTCCACAGTAGAATTGTCTTTTGCCTTAAATTTGAATGAATAGGTATCGGGAGTTTCCTTGAATATCTCTACAAGCACATATTCTTTATCGGTTATCATGCAAGCACTTTTAATAAAAGCTTGTTATGCTGCTATCGGATAATTTAGCTTTGCCATTTATAAATATTTTTGTGCCACAGTGCATGCACCTGCCATTTTCATCAATTGCGAGCTTAATAACGCTAAAGCCATTTCTTCCTATTACAAGAGCCTTGCATTTTGGGCAGTATGTATTCTCATATTTGCTTCCAGGAACATTTCCTATGTAAACATAGTTAAGCCCGTTTTTTACTGCAATGTCGTAATGAGCTTTAAGCGTTGCGAGGGGCGTTGGCGGAAGGTCTTGCATCATGTAGCTTGGGTAAAATCTTGTAAACTGCACCGGAGTATCTACTCCAAGGTTTTCTGCAATCCATTTTGTCAAATCATTGCAAGCTTCCAATGAATCGCCAACCTTTGGCACAACCAAATCAGTTATCTCTATATGCATGCCAAATTTCTTCATAAGTAGCAAAGCCTCCTTGATTGGCTTGCTTGAAGGCACAGCTTCGTACTTGTTTGCGAACTTTTCGTCACCATTGCCTTTGAAGTCCACAACGGCGGCGTCAATAAGACCTTGCATAAGTGAAATTGCCTCTTTGCTCATATAGCCATTTGTAACAAATACATTAAAAAGCCCTCTAGACTTGGCAAGTTTTGCAACGTCAAGTGCGTATTCAATAAATATTGTCGGCTCATTGTATGTATATGCAATGCCATCTGCATTATATTTCTCTGCAAGGCCAACTATTTCTTCTGGGCTGAAATATTCGTCAGTCCTATAGGTTTTTGACAGGTAGTTGTTCTGGCAGAAAAGGCAGCCAAAGTTGCACGAGGATGTGCCTATGCCAAAAACCTTGCTGCCTGGATGGAAATGATTGAACGGCTTTTTCTCTATTGGGTCAAGCTGTATTGCCTCAAGCATCCCGTAATTAAGCAGATACAGCTTTCCGGCAACGTTCTTGCGCACCATGCAGAAGCCTTTTGAGCCTTCTGGCAGTATGCAGTATCTGTTGCATGCTGTGCATTTTACCTTTCCACCAGGCAAGGCTTCGTAAAGCAGCGCCTCTTTTTCCATATTATAAAATTGCAAAAAAGAATATAAAAAGGTGCATAACAAAATAAGAATAAACGCGTGATAGATTGACAATCCTTTACATTGATATGGATTATTTCTATGCAGCATGCGAAGAGCTGCGCCATCCTGACTACAAAGGCAAGCCTTTTGCAGTCGGCAGCGCAGATGAAGCGAACAAGCTCAAGGGAGTGATACAAACATCAAATTATGCAGCTAGAAAATATGGGATAAAAAGCGGCATGCCTGCTGCAATGGCTTTTAAGCTTTATCCAAACCTTATATATGCAAAGGCTGATGAAGATTATTATGAAGGCATATCAAAAAAATTAATGGATATTTTAAAAAGCTACGGATTCAAAATGCAGCAGAATAGCATTGATGAAGCTGCACTTGACTTGAAAGAAATGCCGTATGAAGACGCAGAAAAGCTTGGCAAGGAAATAAAGGAAAGAATTGAAAAAGAATTGATGCTGCCTTCAACAGTTGGCATAAGTTTTGGGCCTGTGTTTGCAAAAATGGCATGCGATGCCGCAAAGCCGGATGGATTGCTTGCTGTTGATGAGCGCAGCATAATGGAATTCCTAAAGGGCAAGCCTATAGAAAGTATACCCGGCATAGGGCCGAGGGCAAGGGAAAGGCTTGAAGCACTGGGCATAAAGACAATAGATGAACTAGGGAAAGCAAACGTGCAGACCTTGAAGGACAGCTTAGGAATATTTGG
This sequence comes from Candidatus Micrarchaeaceae archaeon, assembly GCA_038877355.1. Lineage (GTDB taxonomy): Archaea > Micrarchaeota > Micrarchaeia > Micrarchaeales > Micrarchaeaceae > JAVYWU01. Next base: position 3,112 of record JAVYWU010000021.1, read on the forward strand.
AGAGGAGCTTTACCTACTTGCAGAGGGCGTAGATAGAAGCAAGGTTGAAGAAGATACAAAAACGCTTTCAATAAGCAGGGAGAAGACACTCGAAAAAGCAGCTACAAGCTTTGACGAGCTAAAAGATATAATAAATGAAATGAGCAGGCAGGTAAGCGAAGACGCAAAGGCAAAGGGGCTTTTATTCAAGAGTGTTGGCATTAAGATAAGGTATGAAGACTTTACACAGATAACAAGGAATGCCGGCTTAAGCCATTATTCATCTTCATGGCAGGAAGTTTATGAAATTGCAGAAAAGCTGTGCAATGCCAACCTTTCAGGCAAAGGCATAAGCAAGATAGGGGTAAGGATTTCATCCTTTATGGAAGGAAGCAAGCAAAAAAGGCTATGACTGGAGGCTTTGCAAAAAGTCTGAAGCCTCTATTGCGGCTTTTGCGCCGGAAGCTGATGCAGTTATTGCCTGCTTGTAGCGCTTATCTGCTACATCGCCAGCAGCAAATACTCCCTCTATTGAGGTCTTGACTTCATCATGTGTTATTATATAACCATGATCATCAAGGGACAGCTTGCCTTGAAGGAATTTTGTAATTGGATCATTGCCTATTGCTACAAATACACCATCCACATTGAGTTCTGTAGTTTCGTTGCTCTTCAAATTGCGGATCTGTACGCCCGTTACTTTATCCTCTCCAAATATTTCCTCAACAACGCTGTTATATATTACCTTTATCTTTGGATTTGAAAGCACCTTCTGCTGCATTATTGCTGTTGCCCTGAATGTATCCCTTCTGTGTACAAGAATAACAGAGTTGGCAAACCTTGTAAGATAATTTGAATCTTCCATTGCTGTGTCACCCCCTCCAACAACAATTACGTTCTTTCCTTTAAAAAATGCAGCATCGCAAACAGCACAGCTACTTACTCCTTTGCCTATAAATTTCTGCTCAGAAGGTATACCAAGCCACTTTGCAGTTGCACCCGTTGCTATTATTATTGAACGCGCTTCAATGATGCTTGAAGAAAGCTTGGCTTTGAACGGCTTTGAAGAAAAATCCAAATCAACAACATAGTCTGCAACGAATTTTGCACCGAACCTTTCAGCCTGCTTTCTCATATTGTCTATAAGATCAGCTCCTAGTATACCATCAGGAAAACCAGGAAAATTTTCTACTTCTGATGTAAGAAGTAGTTGACCTCCTGGGCTTGGACCTTCTACTACTAAAACATTCAAGTTTTCCCTAGAAGCATAAATTGCAGCTGTCAGCCCTGCTGGCCCTGAGCCTATGATAAGCAAATCTTCCATCCATGTCACAATATATTTTAGCCAACTTACTTATTTATATTTTAACTTCGGCGAGCTGGACCCAGCTTGGCAAGAGGATGAAAAACAGCAAATATATTTATAGCTATGCTAATATAGTAATAATTGTATCGTACAACTGGACAAAGAAGCACATTCTGTATATGCATTACAATACCCCTTCATACAGATTGTGAAATATAGAATGAAAATCTTCATGGACGATAAGACTATTGATTTACTCAAACAAATAACAATGAGAAGTGAATCTTTTGGGTGGAGTCATAGATCTGAAGCACGATAAAGATTATTTCCATATGATATTCAGATCAAAACCCGCTCTATACGTAAGTATATAAATGCGTTGAAAATATCATCTCATGAGATACAGAGAAACTTTCCATACCGTAAACTACCACTCTTTAACGGAAGAGGCTTTCCATTGTTGCATGTTGCAAGCATTTTGGATAAACAAACTTCGTCTGGACACAAATGGTCGTTTACAAGACCATTCCCATTGGAAATCTGGGGAATTATGTGGTTATTATGAGCTTCCAACTCCAAAAGGGATTTCAGAGCAATATTCTTGCTCAAAATTCCTCAGTATGCACAAGCATGGGGATTTTGCGAGGCGATTGGATAGAAGAAAACAAAAGAAATATCTGCAAACTTTACGCGTTGCACTTACATGTTTATTGGCATTTCAAAAGAGACAAAGTTGGATTGAAGGCATAATAAACCAATTGGTAAATGTGGCTTATATATTAAGTAAATAAATGATAAAATGCAAAATGCAAGTGAAGAAAGGCTTTATGCATTAAGCATAAGCTTTGCGTTTATACTCTCTTTTGCAATAATCGCTACAGTTTATTGCATAAGCATGCGCAATGCCATGCAGGCTCCGCAAGTGCTTCAGCCTACTATAATGTTTTATGTCAATTCCACCCCTCCACTAGGAATGACATTTGTACCTTTAAACCAGACGTTTTGCCCCGAAAATTCAACAGTAATGAAAGAAGCTGCATCGCTGCGGTCGTTTCCTTATTATACTCAAGCAGGGGAGGGAGAAGAATTTGCATATAATTTTGCATATAATGGCAGCTATAGTATTTTAGGCGTAGTTGCAAACCCTCCTTTCAAAGTAGTTAGATATAGCATTGTTAGCCAAGGAGGTGCGTGCCAGGGTGCAACAAATATGCTTCATATAGTCATAGAAGCTCCAAATTCTACGTATACTGGAAAGATAATTCTTATAATATACAAGCAAGTAGTTTAAAAAGTAAAATAATCATTGAAATAAGTTCTTTCAACAAAAGAATTATACAATACCTAAAGCTTTTTTAACTGCTTCTTTGTCATCTACATTTATAATTTCTGAAAGGAATTCAAGATGATTGACGTTACATTTGCGCTCCTTTGCATTTCTTTTTGATGTTACTATCATTACCGTGTTATCATTGTTTACTTTTGTTATCACTGCCTTGCTACCAGCATCCCTGCCATATTTTTTTATACATAACCTTCCTTTTTCAAGCAACATTATACTCACTTTTTTGCTTTCTTGCTTTTGCAAGCGCAACTATTATCTTCACCATCTCTTTGACCGTAAGTTTTTCTGAATTGAGTTCGAGATCAAATATATCATGATTGTTTATATCTATGCCGTATACCTGCTTGAAATGGTCGTGGGTCAGCTTATCATACTGTTTGAGAAGACGCAATTCTTTTTCAATATCTAATCCATTTATTTTTGATCTGCGAAGTGCGCGCTCCTTTAGGCTTGCATTCAGCCAAACGCGTATTGTTGCGTCTTTTACAATCCAAGCGCTCAGCCAGGTGGTTACGACACAACTGCCTTTAGATTCCTGCAAAATTTTATTGTCAAAATCCTTAGCAAACTTCTTATCATGAGATTTTATCAAATTTTGCATTTTCTTTATAATCTCGATGTCTTTTGCCCCACCATTTTTGTAGCTTTCGCTTACATGCTTTATATGCAATGCTTTTGCAATTTCGTGGCCAAGGGTTGTTTTTCCAGAAGATCCATAGCCTCCTATACATATTTTCAATGGATGCTGCGATGCCGCAAAACCGGAATTGCCTGCCATTCAATTACCTGTTAGTCATTCATCAATGCGCCATCATTTGCAGTACATATGCTCTCTGCTTTATACTTATATCATCAAGCTTTATTTCGCCGCGTTCAACCCTGCTGCCTAGCATTATAATATCTGCTGTGCAGTTGGCGCATAAATTGCCTCCAAATATTCTGCTGTTTGACCTTCTTGACTTGCCTCCATGTGGGCTTGTGCTTATACCATTTAGCTCAGCTCCGCATATAGCACAATGTGGCATATTGTTTTTGCCTCTCCTGTAATGTATAACATTTCCAGTATAGGTAACCTTGTTTACCTTTTTGAAGCTTTTTGATTTAAAGCGTTTTTCAGGCATTTAAACACCCTGCAATTTATTTAATCTTTCTGCTTTTATATCTTTCTTCATTTTTCTATCATGTATCATCATTGCTATTGATATAATTATGCCAAAAAAGAATGCCCCTATAAAAAATACTTCTTGCGATGTTAAATTAAAAGAAAATATTTGTATGGAAGATTTTACGCCAAGCATCATAGATACCTGCGGAATAAGCAGGTAATATAAAACAAAAAATAGTGGTATTATTATGAAAATTGGCTTGAATTGCGCCTTCACGCTTTCTGACATTAGAGGCATGATCTCTCGCTGCTTTGCGATTATATCCTCTTTTGAAGCACCCTGCTTTATCATTTCGCTAAGCTTCTTTGAATGCTCCTTCATTATTATTTGTATCTCTGCCATTCTCCTTGGATTCACCAATTTGCGCTGTATAAATACAGAAAGCAAAGTATATGCTACGGCTATTGAAATTAAAGATATTGTAATTATTGCAATATTCATATCATTACCGTTATTTGCCAAACAAAGCCTCAATGGCTTTCTCTAAATTCATAGTTGCTTCTTGTAGACGGCCTTGTTTATTGATAATTATATATAATGGAATATTTAAATATGCCATGTAATAAGATAAAATTGAAAGGTCTATAGTACGCTGCGTATCAAGAGCATAGGCAGTTTGGTTTTCCCTTGCTCTTGTTGTATCTGCTACTCTTCTTTCAAGTATATCTGTTGAAGGCGCATCTATATATATTAAACCGGAAGGCTTTATTTCATTGACAAGGTCAAAAGGTATGCCGACTGTTATACTTGACAATTCAGCATTCTCTATACTTATATGTGTATCTATCAGCAAATTATCTTTGCTATTCTTTATTTCTTGAATTGCAAGGTTGCGGAGCCTTGTTGACTCTTCACATGTCAACTTTTTCAACTGGTCGCGAGTTGAAACCAGCCCTTCTTCCTCTGCTATTTTAAACATCAGTGTACCCAAATTAACAATCATGTATGATTGCGAAGCAGGCATGCTTTTTATCAAGGTTGATTTTCCTGCCCCAGATATACCTACTAAAAGAGCAACTTTGCCCATGCAACCGCCTTAGCGTATATACGATGGGTTTGTACCTCCTTTGGTTATTGTTTCAGGAAAGGATATGTTTCCACTAATCTGTTCTTCCATTTCCTTTATAAACTTGTTTGTTTCTTTTATTAAACTTTGCATTTCTGTCATATCTATATCTATATTAAGCAAAGTACTTATAAATTCCAATACCCTTTGTGCAGCGGATGCATCAAACTCTGTGCCGTTTGTTTCTCCCATTATACATGCACCATCGAGATGATAACGTTTTGCAAATGCAATTGTTAATCCTGCTGAACCCCAGATTGAAGAGCGTGTAGTTGAAAAATGCAGGTTTGCATTCTTTATTTTTTGTAGTACAGAAGAACTTGTGGCTGCAACAAAAATCCTTTGCAGGCCTATTGAAGTAGAATCGTTATATCCTGCAAGAGTATAGATGCTGCTGCCCTTGAATATATTCTTAAAAATCTTCACTATTTTTTCATTTATATGATACTGCCCTTCTGGTGAAACAGGTTGTGTGTTTCCGGTAAGTATGAGCAAATCAAGCTGCTTGCCTGATTTTTTTTGCACATGAGCAAGATAAATTTTGTTAGAGAGCATTGTAATTCTTCCTGATGGACTCATTATAACTTCATGAGGAAAATATGGTGAAGTCAAAATTGCGATCTTTTTTGCTTTTAGCTGGTGTATTAAATATTCTGTGGCAATCTTGCCAACATTGCCAACTCCTGGCCAGCCTGCAACCAATATTGGATTTTTTAACTTCAAGTCTTTTTTAATCTTAAATGTTTTCATATTATCATTCTTTATATATTGAATGAAGTATATCTTCCTTTTCCTTTTTCAGTTTTTCTTTTTCTATAGAAACTGTTCCGTCCTTTATGCAGCTATTTAAATAGGTAACTGCAGCCTTAATCTTTGCTTCTGCTGTAGGGTAATCTAAAGCTTGGGCTGTAATGCGATAATGTGGGGCACTTATATACTCAACGTTTATACCTGCCTTACTTATTGCATTTCTAAGAGCGTCTTTTATCTCTAATATGCCTGATTTTGTATTAAAGCTTTGGAGAGTAAGTATATATGAAACAACATGCATCTTTTCTCTTTTGCCTGCCATAAGAAGTTCAGAAACAGTATCTTTAAGCTTTTTTGGAAGTTGCAAAGAATCAAATTTTTCAGAATTTGCATTTACTTCATTTATAAAATTAGAAAAGGATCCAAAAGAAGATAAAATTTGCTGAGTATATTTATCCTTGAATTGGCTCAACCTAGACGCCTTGAGTGCCTGCATAAATAATGCTTGCGACCTTTTTTCAAGGTTGTACGCATTCATTTTTATTCTTGATTCTTGATTGGTAACTTTTTTAAGTGAAATGTCTATTGAACCCTTGTCTTTATTTATAAGCATTACTTTTGCAACCACTATCTGACCTTTATGGATAAATTCATGTATGTTCTTTATCCAGCCCGAAGATACCTCTCGTATAGGAAGGAAGGCATCAACGTTGTATTCTATAAGCTTGCAGCTTGCACCAAATTGTTGTATGTCTTCAATCTCTGCTAGCACCAGCATTCCAGGAACTATTGAAGAAATGCTTTCGGAAGAAACCATTTTTTCACTGAACAATTTCAAGTTTTTTCTTTGTTCTTGTACCAAATACTTTTTCAATAGAGTAGTTGCATTCATTGCAAGTAAGAATTACTTTTTGCCTTTGTGAAACTTTCTTTTTTATTGCTTGTCCTTTTACCTTGCCATGATATCCTTCCAGCTTTCTTTGCCTTCTTCTGTTTCCTATGTTCATGCCTATGCCAAAACCTGCTCCTTTTACATAAAGTTTTACCGTGTGCAAAGTATGCTTGTTGCATTTTGAGCAGTATGCCATAATTTCTTTTGGTATTTCCATTTAATCATCATAGTAGTCGCAACTGCATTCTAGAAGATCATATTCGCTTCTTTGCAGGTGGGTCGTTTTGCTTAGATAACTTTATTGATATGGTGAGTGAAAATATTTATTTGTTTGTAGTTAATTGTTTATAGGATGTTGACTTTTATATTATAACATGGAATTCGCTTTTTTATGGTATCTTTTTATATCACTCCCACGATTTTCTCACGCATATCGCATCCAATATGCGATGAGGCATGCGAACACATGCACAGTGATTTTCTTTATGCCGATAAATCGATTCTTGCAAGACCGAATAGTATTTTATCGTTAGTTTATAATAAGATTTAAATAATTAAAATGAGTTATATATTATGCGATTAAATGATTAATAAGCATACTAATTTTAAAAAAGTCAAGAAGACTAAAAAAGGGAATCAAAAAAAGGTTAATTCTAACCGAAATTATAAAAAGGCAAAAAATAATACAATGACTAAAACTATTAGCAAACGCACTTTCAAAAATATTTCAAAAAAAGAAAAAATTAGCAAGACCAAGATTAAAAAATCAAAGCAAATTGAAGAAAAAACCCACTTTATTTCTGTGCCGGATGAAGAATCTGCCAAAAAAGCAATAGATTTGCTTTTAAGTAATGAATATGCTGTGAAGTATATGGAAAAGAATGTTGGCAAATTTGTTGTTAATGTAATTAAAGAATTAAATGTTCCAAAGGATGATGAAATTATTGCTGCAGATTTGAATATAAGATCCAATATAATTAGAAGTATTTTAAATCGATTACAGGGATATGGTATAACAAACTATTATATTTCAAAAAATATAAATGGTTGGTTATCTTTTTCTTGGTATATAAATGTAAATAAGATACCTGCATTTTTTGATTATATTGCAGTTAAAAATACCGAAAAAGTAATAAATGATTATTGCAATGACTATTTTATATGCGAAAATTGTTATAAAAAAGATAAATTGATCTTTACCTTTGATAAAGCAATGGAAAGTGAATTTAAATGCCGCGTGTGTAATGAGCCTTTCAAAAGATTAAGCAAAGCAGAGGTATTAGATATTATGGAAAAAGAAAAGAAAAAAACAGATGAAAAGTTAAATGAATTAAAAATAAGAACTCATCCTTAAAAAGCAAACTATGAAAAATAAATTGTATCGATTGCTTTTATGGTTCTTATGATCCT
>JAVYWU010000022.1:0-10927 GCA_038877355.1 Candidatus Micrarchaeaceae archaeon
AATCTACAGAAAAGTCATTTGTTTTTGGATACAAACTTATGCTGATGCAGATGCAGAAACAGAAATGCCTCTTGCAGTTGAAATCGCGCCTGCAAACAGGCATAACAAGATCTTCTTCCGCATGTTATATGGGCGCACAAAAACATTTTGTATAAGTTGATGCAAAATTTCTTGCAGATGCGGCATACGATGCAACTGATGTATACCAAGTTCTTCACTGCGATAATGTAAAGGCAGTCATTGCAGCAAACGATAGAGGTTTCTACAAATCGAAGAGGCCAAAAGGCAAAGATTATGGCAAACGGTGGTCAATAGAGAGAATATTCTCAAGACTGAAAGAACTATTCGGTCTTGCAAAGAATAAATATAGCACAAAGAAAGTCGCTGTGCATGTGTTTGCATGCCTCATCGCATATTGGATGCGATATATGTGAGAAAATTGCATGTAATTGATAAATAATAAAAAGGTGAGAAATATGTTATTATAGAAAAGTCAACATCCTATTTTGTTAATTTTAGAGAAATGTTTTAATATCTTCTCTGATAAATCTACTAAAGGTGTTTAAAATAAAGATTAAAGAAATAAGGGCATTGCCAGATGAAGCATTAGAAGAAAACAAAAGGCAACTTGAACTTGAGTTAGCTATAGAAAAAAGAAAAATAGCTTCGACTGGAGTATCAAGTAAGATAGTAAAAACAAGAGCTATAAAAAAGACAATTGCAAGGATAGAGACCATAAAGAACATGAGACAAAAAATAAAAGGTGCAAAATAATAATGTCTGATATTTGTCCTAGATGCGGCTTGCCCAAAGAAATTTGTGTATGTTCAGTGTTAGATAAAGAAGTAGATAATAAGATAAAAGTATATGCAAAAAAAGCCAAATTTCATAAAAACGTAACAGTTATAGAAGGAATACCAGAAAAAGAATTAGATAATGCTTCTAAGATTCTAAAGAGAGTTCTAGCATGTGGAGGAACTTCAAAAGATGGAATTATAGAATTGCAAGGCGTTCATGTAGACTTGGTTAAGAAAGTGCTCATAGAAAAGCTTGGATATAATGCTTCTAATATAGATGTAGTTTAAATCTTTGACTTTGCGCTTGAAGCCCTTGATTGCTTAGAATGGACATGCAATGCTTGATTTTGAGCTATTTTTGCTGCAAAATAAAGAAGACCTTTATATATGGAAGGTTTTGGCAAGGCACTTAAGCAAATGTCTATGGAAGCATTGCTTATAAAGCGAAAAACCCTAAACTGCAAATATATCTGAGATTCTTTTGCAATCATTAGTAACCAACTTAAGCAAGGATATTATAGAAATTATGCTGTTCAAATATAAATATAAGGCATGAGATTACTTTTCTAGTGTATAATTCCAAGGTGCAATGAGCAATGTAAATTGCTATTAGAACTTATTCTCTTCAAGATTTTCATCAGCGAAGTTGCTGTGAACCAAAGTCTTTATATACAATAAAGTTAGGTTGCATAATTTTGTACAACATACTAATCACCCAATTGAAGCCTTCTTTATGAAGTAGTTTACTATGCAAAAGATATATTATTAAAGTTTTAAAGTTATAATTATACTATTTATTTATATAGTAAAAAGTTTATTTAGATGAGTTTGTGGCGACTAGTGAAACAGAAATAGAAATAGATAATATAGAGGATTTAGAAAAACTTGTTGAAAATGCAACATGGCGTGATCTTCTTATAACATTGGTAAGTAGCAAAAAACTTGATCCATGGGATATAGATATAGCAGCAATTGTACAGGGTTATATTGAAATAATAAAAACAATGAAGATTCTTGAATTAAGAATACCTGCAAATATAATTCTTGCTGCTGCAGTCTTGTTGAGATTAAAAAGTGAATTCATAATTCCTGTTTCTGAAACCTCTATTGAAGAAGTAATTGAACCAAGTCAAAAAATAGTCCCTCCTACAATCACAGATCTTATATGGAAACCAAGAATACAACCTCCGAAAAGGATAACTTTGCAAGAGCTAATGGATGCATTAGAAAATGCAATGAAAAATGAAGAAAAAAAGAAATTTTATGCAGAACCAATAATAGAAAGAATAGAGAAAATGGTAAATGCAAACGATATAGATAAAAAAATAAATGAGGTATACAAAAAAATAATAACAAGTGCAGATAAACTTGGATATATTGATTTTTATGTTCTTTCTGATGGAATGAATACATTATATGAAAAGATAATAAATTTTTTTATTCCTGTTTTATATTTAGTGCAAAAAGGTATGATATCAATTATGCAAGAAGAATTTTTTTCTTCGATAATTATAAGGATAAATGCTGATAATAATGGAGGAAAAAGATAGATATTATAAGAATGTTGTTTTAGCGTTACTTTTTGCTGCAGGTCGATCTTTAAAATTGGAAGAACTTTCTTCTTATTCAGGAATTGCTTCTATAGGATATCTTAAGCAAATAATCGACAATATGATTTATGAATATAAAAATGCAGATTTACCTTTTGAAATATCTCATTTTGAAGATAACTATGAACTTGTATTGAAGGAAGAATACGTAAAAATTGTTGATCCTATTGCAGGTAAACCAGAACTTAGTAAAGGTGCACTTAAAATTCTTGCATATATAAGCAAAAACGAGCCCATATTGCAAAAAGATATAGTAAAAACATTTGGTGAATCTTCCTATGTTCATATTAAAGAGATCGCTGAAAAAGGCTTTATAAACGCAAAAAAAGAAGGAAGAAGTAAAAAACTTTCAACAACTTCTAAATTTAAGGAGTATTTTAACCTCGTTTAAATATAAATATTATCTACTTTATTTTTTTTATTCATAAATAAAGCTAAGACAAATAACAAACTAGATAATCTGTTTATAAAAGCAAAAATATTGTTACTAACCTGTACTTTTTTTTGCAGTAGAACAATATCTCTTTCAACTCTTCTAGTAACAGAACGAGAATATTGCAAATACGAAGCGGAGATAGATCCGCCGGGTATTACAAAATAATTTATCTTATCTATTTGCGATGTATATTCTTTTATAATTCTTTCTATTTCTTTTACATCTTTTTTTGATATTGACTCTTTTGGTAAGAACTTTTTATCAACTTGTCCTATAATTTCTGAACTTATAATAAATAATTTTTTTTGCAAATCTATTATAATTTTATGTACTTGATTATCTTCTATATTTGCGGCAGATAAACCAAGCAACGAATTCAATTCGTCAATATCACCAATTGCATTAAGAATTTTATTGCTTTTTGATATTGCTTTATTTCCAATTAAGGTATAACCTTTGTCTCCTTTGCCCGTATAATAATACAATATATCACCTGCTTTTAATAAGAAACTTTACTTTATCCATAAACAAAAGATAGATAAACAAAACGCGTATTATACGTTCATATTAACAAAATATTAAAATTTTCAAAATGCTCATTAAGGAGCAAATTTGTAGCAATCCTTTGCTTCCAGTATGTTGAATTGATTGTTAATATAAAACATTGCTTATCCGTTTATATAAAGTTATATTATTTCATCAGCTTGTGTTTGCAATATTCAAAGTTTGCACTTGCAATAATTCAATTATTATATGGGTCCGCGGAGGATCGAACTCCGGATCTTTACCTTGTCAAGGTAACGTCTTACCATTCGACTACGGACCCACACAAGAATACTCTTTTACAAACTTTAATAAATCTATGCTATTATTCCGCTTCTCTTTTTACTGGTTTTATTATTCCAGGTTTTGGTGAATATATATCTCCACTTCTTTCAAGTTCTTGTAAATATTTATTTGCAGTATTTGCATCTATCCCTTCGTTTTCTGCTTCTTGCATTATTGATTGTAGTTTTGCTAATCCTTCTTCATCATCTAATTTCTTTATGATAGACATCATTGTATTAAGTTTATCAACTTTTTCTTTTGGCATCCCTGTCAAAATTGTATCTATATCTCTGCGGCCGCCTCTATCAACCGCAAGAGTCTTCAGCATATATTCACTTAATGCTATTGCACGCTCAGCATCCACAATTTCAACTATTTCGGAAAGGCGTGATTTTGCGCTTGCTTCTGCCATTCTTACAAGTCCTTCTATCTGCCTAGGGGTAATTGGTACAGCTCCTTGTTTTATTCCTGTTTTTCTTAATTCAACATAATATTCTTCTATTTTTTTTGCTGCTTCATCACTTAATCTAGGTATTATGTTTTTCCTTGCATATGCAATATACTTTCTAAGCATTTCTCCTTCTATTGGAGGTAATGTAACCTGTTTATACTCTGACATTTCTGCTAATTGAGCACCAGCAGCTTGATGCTGCATAAGTATGTGCTTTGCAATCTCTTTATCAATTCCTTCATCAAGTACATCCTTTATAGGAAATATCAAATCAAAACGAGATAATAAGGTAGGAGGAATATCAAACTGTTCCGCTGGATATGTATTTGGATCAAATCTACCATATTTTGGGTTTGCTGCTGCAAGGACAGCAGCTCTTGCATTAAATTTAGCAATTATACCTGCTTTTGCAACGCTTATTGTTTGTGATTCCAAAGCTTCATGAAGTGAAGCGCGATCTTCGTCATTTATTTTATCAAATTCATCTATTGCTACTAAGCCTCCATTTCCAAGAACCATTGCCCCAGCTTTCAAAGTCCATCCGCCTTCAGCGAAGTCATCTCGTTCAGCAACTGCAGTCATTCCCCCTCCTGTAACAGATTTGCCACTTACATATATTCCTTTGGGAACTAATGAAATAACTGATTGTAATATTCTAGTTTTTGCGCTTCCTGGATCACCTATTAAAAGTATATGAATATCACTTCTTATTAACCCACCATCAACCAATTTTTTTCCTGGCGTTCCTCCAAAAAGTTGCAATGTAATTGCCTGCTTTATTTCTTTATACCCATAAATAGAGGGTGCAATAGAATTTGCAATATTTTCGAAAATTTCAGGACCTTTTGATAATTCAATAATCTTACGTTTATCTTCTTCAGATAAATTTAATTCAGCAAATTCTTTTTGCTTAGCAATGATAGATATAACTTCGACATACATTGAATATACATTTTTTTCAATCTTACCTTTCATATTTCTTCTAGGTCTGATTCTTAGTATACCTGTTAACTCTATTCTATCTCCAGGTATAACCGTATTTACCAAATCATCTTCAATCCATGCTTCAAGCTGCCATGTCGGAGTATTTCCTCTTAATTTTTCCAATGGATCCTGTACAGCTATCTTTTGCAAGTTTATAAATCTTGATTCTTCTGGTACCTCTTTTACAGATTTTCGTTTGCACTGTATGCATATTTCGGGAGGTTCTTCTTTATCTACGTTGATTTTGTAAGTTTTGCCACAATATGTACACCTATATATGCCTATTTTTACCTTAGGATTTATTTCTGAACGCTTTATTATTAAACTATCTAATGAAATAAGTTTTTCTATATATTTTGAACCTACATCTTGAACTAATGGAGTATTTATCGTTTGCCCGAAAAATCTTGCATGAGGCTCTGGTGTATCTTCTGTTGCATTTAGTTTTTCTTTTAATGACATTACGGCGGCGCTAATTATTGTATCTGGATTTTCAATAAGTTCATTTGCTAAATCCGGATCAAATTTCTCTAAATCCTTAAAATCTATAGGCAAACTAAGCTTTTCTGGAAATGATATTATAAGTGCATCTATACTTTCCTTGTAATACTTGTCAAAAAAATCATCAAATTTAAGCTTTAATGCTTCGAGAGTTTCATCAACCATTGCAATCTAATACTACTTTGTAAATCAATTATTTAAATTCTCTTATTTTTTAACACTGCGAGCTGAAGCCCCATCCGCAAGGGGGAGTATAGTTCACATGCCAGTCGTACATTTATTAAATAAAAATTATTTAAGCAATTAAGATAAAATAAGAAATACTTTGCATATGAAAGGCAAATACTAGCAAAGAGCTATACTTCTTACATTAATATGCCAAAAACATAATATGCCAAAAACATAAGCGTATTCAGCATGCAAAAACAAGCATTGCCTATGAAGTGAGAAACTTCAAGCAAGCGAATGTGGCAAAAGTCATCAGCAAAGTAGAGTGGTTCATTCTTTATCACAATTTTTATTATCCTTAATTCAATATGTACTGAGGGAGGTAGCTTCTTGCTACAAGTTCTGTATAACCAGAATCTCTAGACTCTTATTTTTATTAGCTGCAATATTCTTTATTTCTTTATCTACTATGTAAATTTGTTGCAGAAGAAAGAAGTTAAAGCCTGCGTAAGAATTTGATTTTATCATGAAACATATGCATTTAACAACGTGAGCGGGAAATCCAACACCATTTATGGGAGGGATGAGAGCGAACCGCAGAAAGAAAAAATATATACCTTTACGCCTACAATATGATGTGACAGAAGGCTTTTGGCTGTGAGTGCACATAAAGGCAGTTCCCATGGCTTGCCATCTGCCGGCGATAAGCCATGCCAAAAGGTCTCGCAAGAGATGGTCGTGCGCAGCATACCTTCTTCGGAAGGGAAGCCCACACGCTTTAGCGGTGGGAAGCACGTCACAAGTCAATATTCCTTAAGGAATATTGAAAAATATTTTTATGGAATTATTGCATTAATTACAATATTTGGTGAATATGGAATAATATCGTCATATGCTTCTCCAACTCCAAAAAATAATATAGGTATTTTTGTTGAAAAAGCTACTGAAATTGCGCTTCCACCTTTTGCATCACAATCTAACTTTGTTAATATTATGCCATCAATCTTTATAAATTTTGAAAATTTAGAAACCTGCTCTATTATAGTGTTACCAGAAGTACTTTCACCAACATAAATTGTAAGATCTGGCTTTATCACTCTTTCCATTTTCTGCAATTCAGAAACTAAATTTTTGTTGGTTTCCTGTCTACCTGCGCTATCTATCAATACAGTTTTTATTTTGTGAGCTTTTGCATAAGCTATTGCATCATATGCAATACTTGCAGGATCTGCACCATAAGTGCTTTTTATTATAGGTATATGTAAAGCATTTGCGTGATGTTCTGCTTGTTCTATTGCCGCAGCCCTAAAAGTGTCACTTGCAGAAAATACCGAATCTATACCCCTTTTGCTTAATTGATAAGCGATTTTTGCTATAGTAGTAGTTTTTCCAGTACCATTTGGACCTATAAAAAATAACTTGACTGGAACATTTTCTGATTTAATTTTGTCTTCTATAAAACCATAGAAATTCAAAGACTCTTTTGGTATCATACTAAGAAGCGCCTCTTTTACTTTTTTTGACAAATCTACTTGAAAATTCTTCGAATCTATTGGTGTATTTAAAAGTTCTTTTTTTAATTTGTTTACAAATTCTTCTGCTGCTTCATATGAAATATCTGCTTGAATCATTGAAGAGACTAAAGAATCAGCAAATTTATTTATGTCAGATTCACTCAATTTTACTTCATTGAGAAGTAATTTTTTAGCCTTTGTAGAAAACGAAAGCTTTATCTCTTGCTTTTTTTGTTGATTTTCAACATCTTTTTCTATTTCTTTTTTTTCACTTTGTTTCTCTTCTATTTCTTCTTTTGAAGAAAAAGATTTTATCGCTTCAGCCAAACGCTTTCTAAGTCCATCAAACATTTTGACCCTTTGTTGCATCTTCAATCATAAAAGATAAATTGTATATATCTCGTTCTACTTGCTTTTGCTGAGATAAAAGCTTATTAAGTGTCTGCTCTGTTTTACTTCTTTTTAATTCTATTATTTCAATTGCTTTTTCTATGCTTATTTCAATTAATATGCTTGCACCTATATTAATAACAACATTATTTTGATCTTCAAGCTTAGCATTTACATAAACTTTGCCGCCTACATTAGTAAGTATATTTGATCCAAATATTTCTGGTAATTTGTTTAGTGCAATAATCGCTCCTTCAATATCCTTAAGTTCTTTAGAAGTTAAATTTACTGCAGCATTAAGTTCTCCATATCTATTTTGATAAGTTTGTAAAGTATACTGAAGTTCCTGCAAATGTTTCTGCCTTTCTTCTTCATCATTATTCATCTAATCACCCTGCAAGGAGACCTATATATAAATGTGGGGGAAATTGCAATCATAAGTATATTTGGTCGCATAATAAATAAAAAGGTATGAACTTCGCTGTTTGTAGAACGATAAAAAGAATTTCGCTGAATGGTTACAAAACATGTGCTATTCCAATCTCCTGTTGGAATAGAAACATTCATGGTCACAAATAAGTAAGCAACTTTAAACTGCCTTTGGCCACTAAACGACATATTTATTGGTAAAATGAAGTTTTGTATTTTGTTCATCTAATCACCTTGCAAGAAGTCCTTATGCTTGTACATAGGGAGAAATTGCAACTATAGGTATTTACATATTTTGAGGATGTAATATATTTAAATGAAATATTATGTTCAGATTTGATATTAGATACTAGGTTGTCTAAGTATTATGAAATCATAAAGTGTAATAAGTTATACAATATTGCTGCTTGGGTGAAAGATTATTCACTTTCAGATTTCCAATTGTGAAGTTGCTGTAAATTGCTTGCCATGCCTTGCAAAGTTAGTTTACCCAACTTGTTGCGTAGTATACTAATCAACTGATGAAAAGCCGCTCCCGTTAGAGAAGTATTTATTTCAATGAAAACTTCTTTTCTAAATATTAATTTATTTTATTTCCTTTATTTCATTTACTTTTATCATACTATTTTTAAGCTTTTGTGAACTTCCAATAGCATTTATTGCAATTTTACTAGCAACTTTTTCATTTGGTGCTTCAATTTCAAGATTAAAATTAGTTTTTCCAAGTATGGTACCAGATACTCTGAATTTCATAAATTCACCTATTCCTTGATATTTAATGCCTCTAATATCCTTGCAAACTCATATCCTGTAGTATTCCCTCCAACTACTGCTCCTTTAGAATTTGCTAATATTGATAGGCCTATTCCCATAGAACCAAAATTTGCAGTAACTCGCATGCTTTCAAATCCAACTATTTTATCTATAATTGCTTTTTCCCTATCAGAAACTCGATTATTTATTGCCATACCTTTGTTTGTTAGCGTATTGCTTGCACCAATCACGCTAAAATTCCCTGCAGATATTGGTATAGTTTCAACATCAAGAATATCTGATATTTCTTGTTGCACTTTTTTATCATAGTCTGGATTTACAAGTGCTATCTTATCATTTGCCAAAATATCATTTCCAACTGCATTTATCACGCTATCGACAATGCCTATTGAAACATTAGGCAAAATTTCTTTCAACGCTTTAACTTCTCTTTCAGTTGCAAGATTAGAAAGTACGATGCCATTAGAATTTCCACGCATGAATAAACCTACCATATCAGATCCACCTATTGCAGTACTTATTACTGTAGTTGAAAGAGTACTTGAAAGAAGTATTTTTGTATTTTGACTTATAGAATTCCCTATAAATATATATTTTTCAGTAACTGTAGCAAAAACTCCTATATACTCACTACCTAAAATTTGATATCGTATTGCATTCATACTTACCATTTTTTACTTAATTTCAGTACTAAGCCAAATATCTTACTGGCTTTATTGATAAGTAGTTTACTTTTAACTGATTAATTTAGCTAATATTTTATTTTTGGTCCTTTTTATTTAACAGTTCATCAGTTTCTTTTGAATTCTGCTTATTTTCTTATTCTTTGCCTTCTTTTTTTATTTGTTGCTTCTTATTTGCTGTATTTTTTGAATTATCTATTTCAATTTCCTTTTTTGTTTCATTTTTATTTGCTTCTTTGCTTATTGTAGCTTCTGATTTTGTAGTATTCGGTAAGGAAAATTCACTTACTGTTGCCTTGTTTCCTTCTATATGTACATTGAGTCTAATGCGCTTCATTGCTTTTGCATATCCTTTATGAAGAGAATTATTGAGAGACGTCGATATAAGAATATTTTCAATAGGCACCTTCATATAATGCGCAACTCTTTGCTTTATATACTTTGCAGCTTTCCCAACTCTTTTTGTTCTATGTAATTTTATCAAATATTTTCGTAAACTTATAGTAATTATCTTATCAACCATAATATCACTCGAAATCAATCTTCTTTTTTAGCTTTTGTTTTCTCCAATCTCTTGCAAACTTATTGTATTGTATTTTCCTATGTGTCCTAAGCGTAGCAAGCAATGGAATTTTCCTTGATTGCTTGAGGGCATGGCCAAGCCTTGCTTTTTTTATACTCGTTTTTTTAGACATATTAAAACCTTTATTTGTGCTTGAACGATATTGTAGGTTCGGGTCTTGAAGTAATTTTGCTCAATATATTAATAAACTGTTCTTCAGTAAGCTTTGAATTCAATCTACCTGCTTTGACAAGTGATATTATTAAACTTATTATCTGATCATATAGCTCCAGGTTTGTCGAACGAATGTTCATAAGCCTTTCATACGCCTTCGCATCTAAAAATTTGCTCGCAAGCACTTTTTTTTCTTCTTCTTCCTGTAACCTTTTCAATGCAGCTTCTATTTTCTTCCTAGAGGCTTTTTCTTCGTTAACCTCTTCCAAAGAATCACCTTATGTAGTATTCAGCAGATCATTGCTTATTTTATCTACAAAAGATTGACCTTTCTGTGTTATTTGACGACCAGCTTTTGTTACCTTAATAAAATCTGCTTTTTCTAGTGCTTTGAGCGAATCTTGTATTATACTTCCACCTGCATTTACATGATGCTTTCTATGGATGACGTGCTCTTTTCTACTTCCATATCTTACTCTTAGCCTAGCAATCCCTATCGGACCATTAAGATAAACTTGGCGAAGTAGTGATGCACTTCGTATATACCAAAAATCTGGATCTGCTGGAACTCTTTCTTTATTTGCACCTGATTTTACATAATGTATATACTCTGGCGGCTCTTTTAT
>JAVYWU010000023.1:0-10790 GCA_038877355.1 Candidatus Micrarchaeaceae archaeon
ACTTGCCAAAAAGACCAAAAATTTGCAGGGGGTGAGATTTGAACTCACGCAGCCCTAAAGGCACAAGGTCCTAAGCCTTGCGCATTTGACCCTGCTCTGCCACCCCTGCGCTCTACGCATTTATTTTTCCTGCAAACACTAAATAGCTTTGTATTTTACCTATCTCAATTTTCTAGAGCTGAATTCAAGATCCTTGTGAAGCAAGAGGTTTATACTGAAATAGTCATTGCTTTTTAGGTATATGCAGTATTTAAGGGCTATAGCAGAAAGCGGCTCTATGCTGCTGTTTTCAATCAACTCCTTGATTTCATCCCATGTAAGCATTGCAATCTCCTTTTTGCCCGGTTCTTCAAGAATTCGCATATTATTTGCCACATAAAGCTCAGTTATAAACGCCACATTTTTTATGCTTGCATACCTTGCGCTTAAATCCACAAGCTTGTTTACACTTTCCGCTTCTATCCCTGCGCAATTCCTAAGCAGTTTTTTTGCTTCAACTGCGCTTTCAATATACCTTGGTGGCAATAAGCTTTCGTTGCTCTTGTATGGCTCATACTGGGCTACAATTACGCCTTCTTTACCTTTATAGCTTATTACTGGAATAAACATCATATACCTATTGCCAATAAGCCTAAGCGCCTTTTTTTCTGTAAAGCCATCTATTTCTAAAGCTTTGCTGAAGCCGATCGGCATTTGCGCATTGATATTGCTTTCTTTCCTCATTAAGGAATTGTAAACCTCTGTGCCCTTTTTCCTCAAATCCTCAAAATTCCTTTCCATTTTTATTCCTCTTTTAGCAATCTTAGCCTTACTGCTTTTGCAAGCTCTGGGTAGTTGTTGTTTAATTCTGTGAAATCGCTAAAAATTTCAAATGTCGCAAAAGATTTCTGTGGAGCCTCGTCAAATCTTATTAGATAATCTACCACAAATTTATTTCTATCAGTATAATAAAGGTTTATATCATAAATAGTGCAATCATGGATCCTTATGCTTTCATTATATGAAAGGATATATGCAGCATTTATTTTTTCAAACTCATCTGACTTGCCCTCGGCGCTTCTCTTCAAGTATATATAATCAAATTTTCCCCGCGTCAAATCCGCAAGGCGCTTTTCTACAAGATCTTGCCCTATTACTTTTTTGCTATCCTTGAACATATGCTCAATTATTTCTATGTTGATATTTCTATTTATCATTTGCGGTTATTACGGAGTGATCCTTTTTCTATCCCTTGGGAACATGCAGCATTCCCTTATATTATCCATGCCAGTTATCGTCAACGTCAACCTTTCAAGGCCGATGCTCCATCCAGCATGTGGCGGCGCTCCACATCTCATTGCATTTATATAACCTTCAAAATTTTTCGGATCCATACCCCTCTTTTTTATTGCTTCTATAAGAAGATCTGGCAGATGTATACGCTGGGCGCCGCTTGACACCTCTAATCCTTTATATATCAAATCAAAGCTGTTCGATATGCTTGGATCTTTTTCGTTCGGCATTGAATAGAAGCTCCTTATTGCAGTTGGATAGTTTTTCACTATTACTGCATCGCCATATGCCTTTTCGAGCGCTTTTTCATGCTCCCTTGAAAAATCCTCTCCAAAAGTTATGCTTGAACCATTGCTGTTTATGCTGCCAATTGCATCCTTGTAGTCAATTATCTTGACATCTGGCACCTCCAACTTCCTTCCAAGTATATCAAGCTCATTCTTGTTTTTGCTTATTACTTCTTTTACTATATGCCTCAGCATCTCCGCAAGTATGCCTATTACGTCTTCATGGTTTGCAAACGCCATTTCAATATCCATCTGCGTTATCTCATTGAGGTGGTATATTGTATTAGACTTTTCCGCCCTAAAAACAGGGGTTATGGTGAATACGCGTTCAAGCCCCCCTATTGCTGCAAGCTGCTTGTATATCTGTGGAGACTGCGCAAGGAAGCCTTTTCTTTCGAAATAGTCTATGCTGAAAAGCTCTGCTCCGCCTTCAGTAGCCTCAGCCACTATAGATGGGGTGCGTATGTGCGTAAATCCAAGTTCTTCAGCCTTGTTCATGAAGCTATTTGCTATTGTGGACTGTATTTTGAAAATTGCGCTTGACTCTAATCTTCTAAGGTCAATATACCTGTAGTCAAGCCTGACATCAAGATCAGCATCAACTTTGCCGGTTACCTCAAAAGGTATTTTTGCAGAAAGCGGATTTAGATTCTTTATCTCGCTTGGGACTACCTCAAAGCCTTTTTTTGCCTCTTTATTTTCCTTTACGATTCCCTTTACCTCTATAACGCTTTCCTTTGGGAGCCTCATGCTTTTTATTACCATATCTCCGACAATTCCTTTTTTTCCTGTTATTTGCACAATTCCTGTGCTATCCCTTAGAAGCAAGAATACAACAGCCCCAAGTTCCCTAACTTCGTGCACCCAGCCGCTAAGCGTTACCTCTTTGCCGTAAAATTTCTCATTCAATTCTCCTATATAGGTTTTCATCTAATCACCTTGCAAGAGACCTCATGCTTGTGCATAGGGGACTTGCTAGCATGCATATAAGCATTGCTGTTGCATAAGCATATGGAATATTATGTTTGGATATGGATTCATGATATGAATTGCTTAACTTGAGTAAAATCATAAATGCAAAAGGCCATGCAAAATTTTGAAGCGAATCAATATGATTCAGATTTTCCAACAGCGGAATCGTTGCAAACCACCTCTTAAAGCTTTCTGATGGCAGATGTCCAGATTGTGCGGAACTATATTCCATATTGTTCATCTTAATGAAGCCCCAATCCATTATGGGGCAGTTTATACTTACACTTTTTTCAGCACTGCAAAAAGATGCATGCTGTCATAAGGCTCTAAATCTATCTTTTCAAGCACCTTGAAGCCTTTAAGCTTGCCAAGCTGCATGTCAAATACCTCTTCCGGTTTCTTTGAAATGTCTATGCTCTGTGATTTTATTATGAAATATGCATAACCGCCTTTTTTGAGCATTATGCTGTTCTTTTCAAGTATGTCTGCCTGGTTGGGTGTCGCCACATCTTGATATATGATATCGCATTCTTTTATTATGCTATTGTAGATTGCAACGTTATTTGCATCTGCAAGTATAGGCAGCATGTTGCTTCTAATTTCGCATACCTTTATGAGTTCGCGCATGTTTCTTTGGGATATTTCCACGCAGAATACGCTGCCGTTCTTTGCAATGTCACTTACATGGCTAGAAGTGGTCCCTGTTGCCGCTCCAAGATACAATACGTTTGAATTGCTTTTTATCTTAAAATTCTTCAATCCCTTAAGTATTGCTGCAGCCAGCTTGCTTCTATACGGATTCCATGTCCTGTATTCAACGCCATCTATGCTTATTAGCTCTTCATTGTATACCTTGCTTCCTGGGCTTAGGTTTAATGTTGCAAGCTTGCCATTTATCTCGTATACACCTTCAAACACTTGCTTTAGCTTTTCCTGCACTTGCCTCATCCTTGGCGACTTTTTCAAGATGTACGCTTGGCACTACCAGTTTCTTTTTTGCATTCATATCCCTTACCTCAACAACATAGGACGAACCCCTCTTTTCTAAAATCGTGCCTATCTTGCCTTTGTATCTTGGATGCGGTATGTTTTTGCCGTTGCCTTTTGGTATTATTGCAACTTTATCGCCAATTTCAAATTTCTTTATGAAATCCTTTACAGCCAATGCTGAGGGCTTGTGGTGCCTTGCTAGGTTTCTTGACCTGCTTCCAAGCAGACCTAATGTTCGTCTTGACATAATATCACTGGACTAGTAAATTGGCGATGCAAATATATTTATACTTTAGTAAGGATTTAAATATAGTGTTAAAATGGTCCCATCTCAAAAAGACCCACATTATCAGAAGGTAGAATTGAAGCCAACATATGAAGTGGTAAATATTGTGGCTAGCGCTGCGTTGCATGTCACTCTTGACCTTTACAGCCTTGCGAAGCTGTCTAGGGACATAGACTACGAGCCTGAACAGTTTCCTGGTGCCATTTATAAGATATATGATCCAAAAGCGGCATTGCTTCTATTCAATACCGGCAAGATCATATGCACAGGTGCAAAAACCATTGAGGACGTGAGGCGTGCTGTTGACCATGCTGTACAGCTTGTGCAAAAATATTACGAAACATATGGAAAGTAGTTTTTATTCCACTACTCAATTATAAACGAAAGTTTTAAATAACAATATAAATAATAACTCTTTACTCATTTTTTTACGCTAATTCTGTAACAACCCTATTCTCATCCACCTGAGGCGTATGCAGTGCATGCGCCTCATTTTTTAGCTTTCTAGCAAAGGCCATGCTTTGCTTCTTTTCTTCCTGCCCTGCATTGCCTACTTATATGCAATTTCTTTTTATATGAATTTTTATTATGCAACCTGCAGTGCTTTCCAAAACTCTTTATTTTGCAATAATCCCTTGCCAAATTATGGATTTCCAACTTGCAGAGTTAAAACATATCTATTTATATATTTTTATTTACATATAAAACAAGGATTAAGATATAAAGGTTTTATGATGTTCATACTTAAAAAATGTGAAATCGGCTGCTACGCGCGATATGCGTAAATATGCTCTACTTTCATGTATGTGTCTCTCTAGCCTTTTTATCTAGTCCTAAGTGGTCTAAATGGCAAAGACTTACATAGATATTGTAAAATATATGATAGAAGCAAAATTTGAAATTAATGGTTTAGTAGACAAGCCAGACATAATAGGTGCAGTATTTGGCCAAACTGAAGGCCTTCTTGGCGGAAATCTTGATTTGAGGGAGCTGCAAAAAAACGGCAAGATAGGTAGGATAGAGATAGAGCAAACTGCAACAAACAACAAGACATATGGCAAGCTTTTCTTGCCTTCTTCATTGAACAGAGTTGAAACGTGCATACTTGCAGCTGCAGTAGAATCTGTCGATCGGGTTGGTCCATTCGAAACCGAATTCAAGATTGAAAAAGTAGAAGATACACGCGACGAGAAAAGAAAGAAAATAATTATGAGGGCAAAAGAACTTGTCAAAATGCTTATTTCTACAGAAATCCCTGATAGCAGAGAGATAAGTGATCTTGTTGAAACGGATGTAAAGGCAAGCACAATAACTACATATGGACCAGAAAATCTTCCTGCTGGCCCTGAAGTTGGAAAGAGCGATGAAGTGCTTGTGGTTGAAGGCCGCGCTGATGTTCTCAACCTTCTGCGAAATGATATTTCAAATGCAATTGCTATCGGTGGAGCTGCTGGGATAATACCAAAATCAGTAATAGAACTATGTGCTATAAAGGATGCTACCCTATTTGTAGATGGCGATAGGGGAGGCGAAATGATTATAAAGGAATTTCTAGAGCAGGCAGATGTAGATTATATAGCAAGAGCGCCTGACGGCAAAGAGGTTGAAGAGCTTACAAGAAAGGAAATCATAAAATCCTTGCGCAACCGCATACCAATCGAGCAGTTCCTGCAGCAGAATAACAAATATAAAGAATTTAAGAAGCAAGGCCAGCAAAAGCAAGCGCAGCATGCAAAGTATGATGAGCTCGAAGGCAAGCAGGAACATCAAGATTTTATTGGCATAGAAGAGCAGAGCGATTATGCTTCTGAAGTGCTAAGCCCATCTAAGATATCAGAAAATCTTATGGCGAGTTCGCAAAGATCAGAGCAAAAAGCCCCTGCCAAGCAAGTCAAAAATCCAAGCGACGAAGACAATGAACAACCCCAGCAAAATGACGTATCTAGCGATGGAATACCATTAATAGATTTGGGCCCAACTTCTCCAGCTTCGCCAGGCTTACCTGAAAAGAGCTTTTTGGCTTCGCTAGAAGAATTGCACAACACCCTTCGCGGGAGGCTTTATGATTCCGACGGCAAGCTTTTAAGTGAAGTGCCCATACGCGAGCTAATGCAGGTTATACAAGATGCAAAGCACGTTTCTGTAATAGTATTTGACGGCATAATAACTCAGCGCCTGATAGAGCTTGCATTCTCAAAAGGAGTGAAGCAGATATATGGCATAAGATCTAGCCAGATATCAAAATCGCATCCAAATCTATATATATATACAAGCGAAAAAGCCCAAGCCCGCTGAGCCAATGCACGTTCCTAGGCTTGCATGTGCTTAGCTTGCAATAGTTTACCTAAATAGTTTACCTATCAAATGGCGTTGCATTTATGCCCATTCTTGCAAGATTTGCCGCCATTATTTTGCTATTTTTGCCATAAGCAACAATTTCCTTGGCATGTACATCGTTTATATACTCAACAGTTTGCTTAAAATCTGCGTGATCGCTTAGTGCAAATTGCATATCTGTACCAAAATGCATTGTCTTTGCAAAACCTGTTACAACTGCAGTATATACCCTTTTTCCATGGATTTTCTCAAGCATATGCCCAAGTTGCCTTATATCCCTACTTTCACTTATGCCCACAAAATTTCCACCTTCTAGGCTATCATCCTTGTAGGTAGACAGATAATTCAAGCGAATGCCATTTTTTTCGTATACTTTATTAATATTCAATATGCCTTTGCTTACCCACGGCATAATGCCGTTGCTGTTTAAGATGCTTATAAGCTCTTGCGCTTTTCCCATTTTGTATGCGCCAAATAGCACAATCCCCTTTTCCATAGCTTTGCTTGTCCATTTGGCAATGCTCTCTTCAACTTTACTTTTTTCCTCAAATATTACTTCTGGATATGGATATGTCGAATCTACAATTGCCACGTCTGCTTCCTTTATTTCTATTGGTTTGACAGTTCTGCTTTTTTCCATTTGAAAATCTCCAGTATAAACGATAGCTTTGCCCTCTTGGAGATCTTCAATAAATAATTGCTTTGAGCCAAGCATGTGGCCTGCGTCAAGCATTGATGCATTGCATTTTTCACTAAAATCCTCGTTTTTTTTGCTTTCTATGCCATATGTTGCACTTATAAGCTCTATCGTTTCAGGGCTTGCAACTATTTTTGAGCCTTTATGCACTCCTGCTATATGATCCGAATGAGCATGAGATACAAAGAAAAAATCTGCCTGTTCCCTACTATCAAGAGATATCGTGCAACCGGCCGCAGTAATCATTACCTCATCAATTATAATTACTAAGAAAAGAATTTAGATATTCGGTTTTGCAAAATATATGAAATAGCAAAGCTTAACAAAGTGGGCCTGAAATTCCATACCCTCTGTTGCATGTGCGCCATCTGTAGAAGGTCAAGAATATCCTGCTATGCTCCATATAGTAAAATTGTTGTTTGCATACACATATATATAACTTGTTGTCGTATATTTATCTGCTGTGCTTCACTTGTGAAGCCCATGCATTTAGTGTGAAAATAGACAATATACTAATAGCCCTATCGTCTAGTGGTCATTGCTTATTAAGCAACCACAAAAGGACGTCAGGCTCTGGACCTGAAAACCTCAGTCCGAATCTGAGTAGGGCTATATTGGTGGCAAAAGTCTATTAGATGCAATTGCAGATAGCATTTGAGATTTGTAATTGCAGCGTATGTGTTACCTGTATTACAAATATAGCAAGAGCTATAAGTGCATGCTTTAGCATATTGCAGCAATTTATTTAGAGTGTGGCAATGTATAGGCAAAACAATACTACTTTACATGAGCTTAAGAATTTAATAATGGCTGATGCAGTTCTTGTGTTTGCATTCTCCATTACCTTTATGGGCGGCATATATGGCATTAGCAGTGCCAATCCTGGATTGGCAACTGCGCTAGGTCTTTCTGCTTCTTCATCCCCATTTCTTATGTTTTTGTATATTATTCCTATAATGTTTGTAGGCGTAACGTTAAGCTTCATATTTCACGAACTTATGCATAAGTACGTGGCGCAGCACTATGGTGCAATAGCAGGATTTCGCGCTTCATCTACTGGTTTGGTTATAACCCTAGCCACAAGCCTATTTGGCTTCCTCATAGGCATTCCAGGAGCCACAATTATATATGCAAGCAGCTTTACAAAAAGGGAAAACGGCATCGTATCAATAGCTGGCCCACTTACAAATTTTATTGTATTTGGAATATTTCTTGCCATAGACATAGCATTTGGTGCATACCTTTCATCTTATTTTGCCACGCTTGTGACTTTTACCATGTTCATAAGCATATTGCTTGCATTTTTCAACATGCTTCCTATATACCCGCTTGATGGGAGCAAGGTGCTTGCATGGAGCAAGCCCGTCTATTTTGCCACGCTTGCAGTAATATTCGCTTTGATGCTCATAACAAATATGCTTCCAATATATTCCATAATATTTATGATATTGATGGCATTGATATTCTCCTTCATATACCGCAGCATGTTTTTCTAACACATGCCCTCTTACCTAAAAGTAGGTTTCCTGCTCCATATTATTTTTTTACCCCTAAATATTCAAGCAGCTTTTTAAGTGCATCTTTTGCATGTGCTTCATCTATCGCAACTATGCTGGCAGCGCTTTCATGGCCCCCGCCATTAAGTATGCCTTTGTCTTTTGTTATAGCATCTATTATGTCAAGAACCTTCACATCTTTTGCTATATTCCTGCTGATTCTTATCGATATGCTATTTCTAAAATAAACTATTGTTATGCATTCCTTTCCTTTTTTCTCTAATTCCTCATGCAATCTAGAGCTATATCTTCCAGGAAGCAAATAGCCAGCATACTTGCTTGTCATATGCGCAAAATTTATAACCAATATTTCTATACCGCTTATGCCTTTGTAGCGCTTTGCTTTGCTTTCTCCAATGTTTATTGCATCTTCCATCATGTCTGTAGCATAGCGGTATACGTTGTTTACTCTATCCTTGCTTCCCAATAGCTTGTACATATATGCAGGAGAAGCCTCTCCATCAAGATAACCTGTATAAGGCTTTATCCCTGTTATAAAATCTAGCACAACAGCAGCCTTTAATGCAGATTCATTGGCTTTATTAGCATATCTGCTTACATCACTTATAAGCGAAGCTTCCTTAAGCAGATTTGCATCTAAGCTGCCAAGCATTTCAGCAAACAGGCATGCAAGATATCCTGCAGTAAAATCGCTGCTTCCGCCATACTGCACAGGGTTTATATAGAAATCTAGCTTTTCTCCAAGAAATCCTTTCGCAATCGGATGATGGTCAAGCCATATTATATCTGCATTTTTATTTATGCCTTCTATCGCTTCATTGCTTTGCGGGGTAGTACCAAAATCTATTATAACTATTTTTGGCTTTTCTATGCTTTTGTAGCCCTTGAAGAACACAAGGTCTGAATACATTGATTCATAGGTATAGGCAATGCCCCTTTGTGGCGCCCATCTTATGCCATAAGAAAGCCTATTACAACCATTCTGCATAGCCATAAATGCAGAATAGAGTGCAACAGCCCCGGCAGCACCATCTCCATCGCCATGAAATCTTACTGATATTGGAGCCCCTGAAAAAAATGCAGCTATAAGCTCTTTTGCAGCCTTTTTAAGTTTTGTGTCCATTTTCTTTGCTATCATTCCAAGCTCATTATTGCTATATTCTATATGCTTTGGCTTCGCCAGCTTTTTAATATTTGCCAAATAAGCAGTCTTGCCCTTATGCGAAACCAGCTTGACCTCGCCATTTGCTGTTATTTTATCATATAGCAAAAGGCTTTCTTTGCATTCAAAAACGCTACACATTTTGCCAGCAAATGCATAAATGCCCCCGCTTAGTTTCATAGAAGAAACAACAAAATTTTCCATTCTATCTGCTTGAATTTATTGTAGTGTAGCATGCTGCCCTTATGTTAGAAAAATTGATGCTTATAAGGTTGCACATGCTTATATTCTTTTCCTTCTCTGCAAGGCTTGCTATGCACGCATTCGTAAAATTACCCATTTTTGGAAGCATGCATACTGACAGATTGTCTGTTGCCAATGCTTTTTGTATGCCTATACTAGATATGCAAAGTTGCCGCGTACTACTATTTAAATTATTGCAAATGCTTTCATTTATACTATTAACTGTAATGCCTTTTGCAAATTGGCCTTCGCATAAGTGCTCTGCATTGCCTTGCAGCAATTTGCATGCGCTTGCATTGCCAGATTCATTCGCCACTTCTATAATGCAATACTCTTCTGGAGTTATATTGTAATATGAATACATAATGCCTGCTGTGCCAAGGCCCTGCACCTGTGTGCTTTTTTCAATTATACTTCCCAGAAGTGAGCTATCATTTGATACTTGGGCGCACAATCCGCTATTTTTTTCCTTTATGGCATTGTTAAAGTAATATACTGAGCTGCATATACTCTTGTTGACGCCAGTCAGAAAATTGCATAATGAATAATTGCTGAATGCCTTTGCGCTTGCAATTTCATATACGCAACTTTGATTTTTTGCGAGAATGCATGCGCTTGCATTGCCAGTGCTTTTTCCAACTGAAGCTATGCATGTATTAATCTCGCTATTAGATCCAATGACCCTGCAGGCATTTATGTTTGAAGCATTTACTGCAAATGCAATTACACATTCTGTAGAATAAGGCTCTTGCAATCCTAAGCATAGGCTTGCATTTCCTTCTTGCTCTGCTGCATTCAAATAGCAGGAATATTTTGCCTGCTGCAAAATTTTATGGCTGCATGCACTTATGCCAGTCTGCGAGCCAAAAAGCAGCATCGCAAACCCTATTAAGCTCAATGCCCCAACCACTATAACATAAAGCTCTATTTTCCTTTTTGATGGCAATTCTTTTTCGTATTTTTTCATCTAATCATCTTACAATGAGGCCATGAAGAATTGCTAGCATGCATATAAGCATTGCTGTTG
>JAVYWU010000024.1:0-10712 GCA_038877355.1 Candidatus Micrarchaeaceae archaeon
AATTCCTGTGCCTTACGATTCTACTGTGACATACAAATCAGGTACAAGAGATGGTCCAGATGCGATAATAGATGCAAGCAGGAACATAGAACTTTACAGTGCAGATATACATGCAGATATAAGTAAGATAGGCATATTTACTACAGAGCCCCTAGCTCCTGATTTTGATTCGCCAAAAGGGATGGTTGACCGGATAGCAAAAGAGGTTTCATTTATGCTTGATGATGGCAAAGTTCCTATCCTGCTTGGGGGAGAGCACACTATCGGCATAGGAGGCGTGCAAGCCCTTGCCGGAAAAGGCATGGACTTCAGCATACTGCATTTTGACGCACACTCAGATTCAAGGGAGGAGATGTTCGGCACTAGCTACTGCCACGGTACAGTCATATCAAGGATGAGGGAGGTCTGCGACGATTATTACAGCATAGGAGTAAGGAGCGTAAATGAGGAAAGCGCAAACGACAAGAGGATTTCATACATGCACGACATACGCTTTTTTGGTATAAAGGAAGTTGCTAGGAAGATAAACAAGCTGTCAAGCGATAATATATACATAACGTTTGATTTTGATGTTTTAGACCCAAGTGAAATGCCTTCTGTTGGTACGCCTGAGCCGGACGGCTTCCATTTCAGCGAAATTCAGGATTTCTTCATGCAACTTATCTACAACAAAAATGTCATTGGCATGGACTTCACAGAACTTTCCCCAATTCCTGGGCTTGCCGCCCCAAACTACCTCGCGGCAAAGCTCATATATAATCTCATCGGCATAGCATATGTGCTTCCAAAGCAAAGCATGCAGGGGCACATATAGTAAGGAATTTAATATTTTGCTTTCAAAATGTTTTATGCAAACGAAATTCGTTGTTGTGCTTGGCACTCTGCTCAGCGGCCTTGGAAAAGGGGTTGTGACCGCTTCGATGCTCAAAATGTTCTCGTTTTATGGCTACAAAGCCCTTCCAGTGAAATTTGACGGATACTTGAATTACGACTGCGGCACCATGAATCCATATAGGCACGGCGAAGTCTTTGTCCTTGATGACAAGGGCGAAGTAGACATGGATTTCGGCACATACGAAAGATTTTCTGGAAGAAACCTTACAAGCGACCTATCAATAACAGGTGGCAAGCTTTTTGGCACCATTATAGAAAAAGAAAGGCGCGGCGACTTTCTTGGAAGGGATATACAGATTATACCACATTTGACTGATGAAATACTCAATAGGATAAAGGCAATTGCAAACAGCAAGAAGCCAGATATACTTGTAATTGAAGTCGGCGGCACAGTCGGAGATATAGAAAACAGCTATTTCATAGAGGCTATGAGGCAGCTTGCCCTGCAAGAAAAGGTTGTTTTTGTTGCCGTCACCTATATACCAAAGCTAAGCGTGGTTGGTGAGCAGAAAACTAAGCCTACGCAGCTAGCATTCCGCGACATAATGCATGCAGGCATTATACCTGCATTTTGGGTCTGCAGAAGCGAAGAGCCTATCAATGAGCAAACAAAAGAAAAGCTTTCGCTTTTCACAAATATAGAAAAAAGCAGGATAATAGACGATTCAACGCAGGCTTCAATCTATTCTATGCCGATTTATTTTATGAAGCAGGGCTTCGGCAAGGCTTTGCTTGATGCCTTGGGCATGGGCAATGCAAGGCTTTCTAATGAGAAATACAAGAGATTTGCATCCCTATTAAAAGAGCCAAGAGGTTTGGAGGAGAAAATTGCGATAGTGGGCAAATACGTTGACCTCAAGGATTCATATGCAAGCGTGAAGGAAGCGCTTGTACATTCAGCACTCAAGGAAGGCGTAAGATTGAATATAAAGTGGATTGAGGCTGAAGAAATAGAAAAAAACGGAGCAAGCATCCTTGAAGGAGTTGATGGCATAATTGTTCCTGGCGGCTTCGGCAAGAGAGGCACAGAGGGCATGATAAGCGCAATAAAATATGCAAGAGAAAATTCCATACCTTTCCTTGGCTTGTGCTTTGGTATGCAGCTTATGTGCATAGAGTTTGCCAGGAATGTCTGCAAACTTGAAAAGGCAGGTTCAACAGAGCTTGACAAAGGGCTTAAGAACAAAATAATTTATACAATGCCTTCGCAGCGTGGTTTAAGCAAAAAAGGCGCCACCATGAGGCTTGGCGCTTGGAAATGCAACATTGTAGAAAAAAACTCTATAGCTTATAAGGCATATAAGGCATATGCAATAATGGAGAGGCACAGGCATAGGTATGAATTCAACAACAAATATAAGGAGCTAATGAGCAGCAAGGGCATGCTTTTTTCTGGAATAAATATTGCAAACAACCTTGTTGAAATAGCTGAATGGAAGTCCAGCTTTGGCGTAGGCACGCAGTTCCACCCTGAATTCAAGTCTAGGATAGAAAAGCCGGCCCCGCTGTTTCTTTCATTCGTGCACGCAGCTGGTGCATATGCAAGGAAAACAAAAAGCAATAAAAATCTGCAATCATAAATCAATAGATAAAAAGGCGATCAATTGCAAAGGTATGTGAAAGGGGCAAGAAACGAAAGGGAGCTTCTCAATATGTTTGTGAAATCCAAATATTCTGTAATGCGTGCAGCTGGTAGCGGCGTAAATAGCCTAAGCCCTGATATAATAGCCATAAAGGGCAACAGCATGTTTGCATTTGAATGCAAGGCCTGGAATAGGGGAAGCATTGCAATAGATATAAAAAGGTATGAATCGCTTTTGGAATGGCAAAAAAACACAAATATGGATACAATGATTGCATGGAAGACCAATGGAGGCACTTGGAAGTTTATAAGGCTTAGTGATATGTCAAAGAAGGAAAAAAACTATACAATAACAAAAAAAGAAGCCGCCGAGAAAGGCTTGACGATGGAAAAGCTTATTTTTCATCAAGATTAAGATTGCTATTTGCTTCTATGGCATATTTTTTAGCTCATCCAAAAGCACCTTGAACGGTGCATTTGTCTTTATACCTTCATCATCGTAATGTGCCAGTGAGGCTTTATATCCCGAATTCCTTATTGCATCAATAACGCTAGAAGGCTTTGCAGAGCTTCTCCCTAGCTTTTTTGTAAGTGCAGGTATGGAGTAATATAATGGAGTGTCAAATTCACCAGCAATTTTTGCAAGGAAAGATGCGTCTTCAGGAAAGTTTTTTTCTGCAAATTCATATGCATATCTTGCAAGCCCTTCGTCTTTCAATCTGCCCAGCCACAATGGCCCTGCTACCTTCATCTTTGCCCCGCAATTTGGGCATATAAGCTTTTCAGGAATCCCCTCTTCATAAGATACAAAGCCGCATTTTTGGCAACTGCTCATGAAGCCTAAGTTCCTAATGGAAGCCAACGCGTTTTTTGATCCGTGTGCTAGCTTCAAATGCACTCGCATATAGTGCTTGTAGGCCATCGAAAGCATGCTTTCAATTCCAAAATTGAAGCCTGCGGCAATTCTTGCCATATATCCTATAAGTATGCGCATTCCAGCTTCCTTGCAAAGTTCGTTGTGCATAGGCATTGCATTGTATAAGCGTATGCAGGCGTTGTAATGTGCACCGCAAAGCACAGCTGTATCGGTTGCAGTAGCAAAAATTGCGCCCCCGCTCCTTGCCACTTTTATAGAATCATAAGCAAGAGGCGTTATGCCGCCAAATGGATCCAAATCAACAATGTCAAACCTTCTTTCTGAAGTATTTGCGAATTCCTGAAAGCTTTCATTAAACGCTTGGTCTGAAAGGCCATTTGCATGTAAGTTCTTTT
The DNA here is from genome assembly GCA_038877355.1 of Candidatus Micrarchaeaceae archaeon. GTDB lineage: Archaea > Micrarchaeota > Micrarchaeia > Micrarchaeales > Micrarchaeaceae > JAVYWU01. The sequence goes on from JAVYWU010000024.1 coordinate 3,749, forward strand.
TTAAAATCCTATATGCCTGCATGTTCATTTCAACGAATGCAACTTCTGCCGCGCCTCCCTCCTTCCTGTATCTTATTCCTCTTATGCCTGTCGCAGCTGTCCCGTCAAGCACGCTGTAAGCTTTGCCGGAAAACATCCATTTTGCAACAGCAACTCCTATATCCCTTGTGAGCTTTGCGGCCGGATTTAAGAAGGCTTTGCCAGCTTCTATCACCGCCTTTCCTTCACTGTATTTTTCCATATACACCCCTCACTGCGTCAAGGAGACCATGGGCATAACTTATGCATGAAAATGATGTATACAAATCTTCTTTTTCCAAATAGCTCTGCGCATCTTTTCTATACATCAAAGCCATTTCAACTATTTTTTCAGCGCCTGCGCTTATTTTTGCCTTCTGCATTTCATCGATATTTTTGTCAAACGCTTCAATATCCTTTTTAATTCTTTCTTTTATTTCCATGCAATCTTTGCCTTTTTGTTGCTTGCGCATAAACCCGTTAAGCACATTTGCATTAGCAAACAATATAAATCTTTTCGACTAAATTTATTACTGATTTAATGGCTGCTTACAAAGAAAAAGGTCAAAAAGAAGCAAAGGAGGCACAGTCTATAGTGCGGCTTGCCGGAAGAGATATAAATGGATCAATGCCTATAAAGAGGGCGCTAGCCAATGTAAAGGGAATTGGGGCAAACCTAGCTAATGCGCTTTCCTATGCTATAGAAAAGGAACTTAAGATAAGCAGGGATGTTCACATAAATGAACTCAGCGAAGAGCAATTTGAGAAAGTTGAAAAGATTATAAAAAATCCTGAAAATTACGGTGTACCTGCATATATGCTAAACCAAAGAAAGGATTTTGATACAGGCAAGGATATGCATGTTATAGGCAATGACCTGGCTTTTGCCATAAGGCAGAATATAAACAGGCAGGTTGCATTGAGAAGCTGGAGAGGCTTGCGCCACCAATACGGACAGAAGGTGCGCGGCCAGCATACCCGCTCAACAGGCAGAACCGGCGCAACAGTAGGCGTGAGCAAGAAGAGCGCAATGCCTCAGCAAGCATCAAAGGGCAAGGAAAAGAAGTGATTTATTGGGAGCGCCAAAAAGTAATAGAAAAAAGTATGAAAAGCCCAAGAAGATATGGGATTTGCAAAGGATAAAGAGAGACAGCGCGTTTATAAAGGAATATGGACTTAAGAACAGGAGGGAGCTGTGGAAGGTGCAGTCCAAGCTGAGCAGATTGAGGGGCAATGTAAGGCTTCTGCTTTCCGGCAGCGAAGCCAACCGCGGAGAAGAAGGCAATATAATTTCATATTTGCTTAGGAAAGGAGTGCTTTCAGGCGAATCGCCTTCCCTTGAAAGTGTCCTTGACCTTAATGAAACTTCATTTCTGAATAGGAGGCTCCAAACGGTCGTGTTCAAGAGGGGTCTTGCCAGGACCATAAAGCAGGCCAGGCAGCTCATAGTGCACGGCTTTATAGCAATAGATGGCAAAAGAGTTACAAGGCCTTCATATATGCTTGACAAAGATGAAGATAGCAAGGTAGCTTACTACAAGCCTATAGATATATCAATTCCTGGCAAGGAGGCAGAAGCAACCAAGAAAGCAGATAATGGATCAGGCAATGAAAGCAATTCTGAGGGCAACGCTGAAGAAAATGCAGAGGGTGCTTAAATATGGCAAAAGCAAAAGAAAATAAAACGCAAGGGGGCAAGCACGAAAAGAAAAAGGATATTGTCTCATATGAAACCAAGGCCCTTGAAGAGCCTAAGGGGCGCATATCCTCTGAAAGGTGGGGGGTAGTGCATGTATACTCATCAAAAAACGACACCATAATAACATTGACAGATCCGAGCAATTCTGAGACCATAGCTGTTGCAAGCGGTGGCATGATGGTAACGGCTGATTCTCAAGAAGGCGGGTCATACGCGGCGATGCAGGCAGCTTATAAGATTGCAGCAGAAAGCAAAGAAAAAGGCATAACAAATATAAATATTGAAATAAGGGCCCCTGGGGGCCACAACGCCAAGGTTCCAGGCTTGGGAGCTCAGGCTGTCGTTAGGGTTTTGTCAAGGAGCGGTCTCAAGATAAATAGGATAGAGGATGTTACGCCAATACCAACAGATACAACAAGGAGGCCTGGAGGGAGGCGCGGACGCAGAGTATGATTGAAAAATTTTCTGCAAGATTTTCTAGCTTCAATCTTATGGCAACATATGACAGCGGCCAACCGCTCAATTTCATTGGCAAGTATGAGAAAGGCATCCTTGCTTATCCTTGCTGCAATTCCATTGTGAAGGTTTTTTTGCATAAGGGTTTTATAGAGGCAGAAGCGGAAGGCATGAAGCTTAATGCTGCATTAGAGGTAAAAAGAAGATTTCGCTTGTACGATAATCTCAATAAGGTATATGAAAATATCTCAGACCCTTTTATGGACAAGGCGATTGAATACAGCAGGGGCATGCGCCTTACCCTCAATGACCCTTGGGAAACCACTGCAATTTTCATAATATCACAATTCAACAGCATCCACAACATAAAAAAATCCGTTGAAATGATAATGGAAAAGTTTGGCCGGCCGATATATCTGTATGGAAAGAAGATAGGAAATGCATTTCCTGAAAGCAGGGTTATCGCAGAAGCATCTGCAGAAGAGCTGAAGAAGGCATCCATAGGCTTCAGGGCAAAATACCTGCATGAAGCAGCAAATTATTGCACATACAGCTTTGACCTTTACAGCCTGCAGGGTAAGGATTACTATAGCATAAAGGAAGCCCTTATGGATATTGATGGGATAGGTGACAAGGTTGCAGATTGCATTGCTCTTATGGGGTATGGGAAGCTTGAGGCATTTCCAATAGACAGGTGGATAAAGAGGATTTTAGAAAAGGCGTATATGCATGGAAATCCATCCAGCATAAGCGAACTTCATAGATTTGCAGAGAGAAAATGGGGTAGCCTGCAGGGGTATGCGCAGCAATATCTATTTAGATATGGAATAAAGGCATTCGGTGACTGAATGGAAAATGGAAATTTTTTAGAAATGATAAAAGGAATGGAAAGTGAAATGGAAAAGGTACAAGAAGGCTACGACAGTATAATGTCCTTGTCTAGGGAGATAATAAGGTCAAGCGGCAAGGCGGTTACATTGCTTCACAACGCCAAAGCCAAAGAAGCGAAGGAGCTTATAGATAAAGCATATAAACTCCTGTGTGAAGCAGAGAAAGCCAGCAAGCGCTTTTCTTACCTATTGCTGCAGGCAAAGCAGGAACTTTCAGAAGCAAAAATCTTTTATGCAATAAAGATTTCAGGCAGCATACCTTCAAAAAAGAGCGTAGGTATCAACAGCACAGAGGCATATATATTGGGGTTGATGGACACCATTGGAGAGCTCAAGCGCGAAGTGTTATCAATGCTGATGGAAAAAAATGTCAAAAAGGCAAAGGAAAGCCTTGCCTTGATGGAGCTCATATACGATGCAACATCATGTATGAGGTTCTCTGATGCGGTGATGCCTGACTTCAGGAGGAAGCAGGATGTCGCGCGCATACTCATAGAAAATGCAGGCAGCGACATCGTGAAGTTTCTTGCATAAAGATGTTAACTATTATTAATTTTTAGTTATAAATTATAACGGTGTTAAATTGCGAGGAAAAGAAACTTTAGTGATCTGTGAGTCTTGTGGCAGGAAGATACCAAGGAACAAGGCCGTTGTATACGAGAAGGCTGTGAGCTTCAATACCGACAGCCATGATACTCATGATGTTCGCTTTTTTGAAAAAAGGAAGGTTTACTATTGCGTGAGCTGTGCAAAGCATAGGGGAATATTCGAAAAGAAGAAGAGGGAAGCAATAGAGCGTTCAAAGAAGCCACTTTGAAGCATTTTGCTTTTCGATGACATAAATGATAAATCCCGATGAGGACCTTTTGATATTCAAGGAAAGAAAGGAGAGGGAGATTGCGATAGCGCATAAAGCCTCAAGCTTCCAAGCCCAAGCGCAAAATCCAGAAAGGCAAACTAGCCAGCAAAGCCAAGAAAGCCATGGCAATGGAAGTGCGCTCAGTAAAGAGAAGCAAAAGCTTGAAGAGGAAAAGAAAAAACTTGAAGAAGAGAAGAAAAAGCTTGAGGAGTCTATAAAAGAAAAGGAGGAAGAAGCAGAAAGGCGCGCTGAGCAGCTGGCGAAGCAGGAAGCCGAGAAGGTAAGTGCAAAGCTTGCCAAGGAAAAGGAGGCTAAGCTTGAGAAGGAGAAGGCAGAGCTTGAAAAAGAGAAGGAGGAGCTTGAGAAGGAGAAGGCAAAGCTTGAAGAAAACAGTAAAAATTTGCAGGGCAGGAATGCAAAGGTAGTATATCAAGAGGGCAAGGCGAAAAGTGATGTTGATGAGGCTGAAGAGCTATACATGAGCAATGCGGGCATACCAACCAACAAGTCCTACCAGATGATTAACGAGGTGCTTGAGATAGACGGGCAAAGCAGCTCTGCCAAGCCAAACCCAAAAAAAGAGCGCACAAAAGAGGAGAACAAAAGCAAGGAGCTCGCAGCCGGGTTAAGCTGTATATGGCATCCTTGGAGGCCAGCTTATGCGATATGTGCCATATGCCACAGACCCTTCTGCTTTGAGGATCTTGTCGAATTTGAAGGCAAATATTACTGCCTTGAGGATATAGACAAGGTATCAGAAAGCGAAAAGCTTCCAGGGAGCTCTTTCAGGTATTTCTATGCTATTGCAGGTATGCTGTTTGCCCTTCCCCTTATCTTATTCCTTTATGGCTTTGGCGGAAGCATGCTTGATTCTGTAAGCTTGGCGCAAAGGCTTGGCTTTTTTGAATTTCTAAATGCAAAATACCTTTCCAATATTCTTGAGATATTCAGTGGAGTCCTAATGCTTTTCAGCTTTGTAGCAGCGGCATTGTCGTTCGCAAACAGCAAAAAAGCCATGCCTCTAGGAATAATCTTTGGAAGTGCAATTATACTCCTTTTTGGATATGAATACCTGCAGACCTCCAACTTATATTACATTCTAATATCAATAGTCTCGCTCGCAGGCATAGGAAGCATAATATACGCTAGATTCCAGTATACGATTGAAAGCGTAGTGGAGGAGAAGGTGGAGGAGAAAGAAGCTCCTGAACTGTGGCCCAACGCCGAGAGATTCTAGCTTTTCCTGTCTTTATACCTGCCCCTGCTTTCTATCTCTTTAAGAGCTTCAAATTCTGCATTGTGCGCCTCTTTTCCATAGCCTTTTTCAAAATATGCAAACGCCTCTTTGCTTACAGACCTTTTCATGAGCAGTAGATCTATTGCTTTGTCTTCAAGCCCAGCCGAAAAAGATGAAAGGCCGAAGTCTATGACATAAATTGTATTTTTCTTTGCAATAATATTTGCAGGTGTATAGTCCCCATGTGCAATGTTCCTTCTATGCATCCTTTCAAGGAAAGCCCCTGCCTGCTCAATATATGCAAAGAACTTATCGCCTTCTCCAATAGAAGAGAGATTGCTTCCTTCTATCCTCTCCATGCATATTGAATATGTATCCACAAGCAGTATGCCAGGAACATTGACTTTCGCATCCATAGCAGCTAGCATTGCCTTTGCTTCAGCCCTAGTTCTCTGCTCCCTAAGCAGTTCATCAAGTTCCTTCTGCCTATACGCTTTTTTGGGTCTGTATTTTATAACTGCATTTATGCCGAAAACCTTTGCAGAATATATTACTGCCTCCGCTCCTTCCCCTATTATCTCCATTCTATCCTTACATTATCTATTCTATACTTTTGGTTGACTGTGCAATCTCCAAGCGTAAATTTCATGCCTGCCTTCTGCATCTCCTCAGCAACAACAGCTATCATTGCGCCGTTGTCTGCGTTGTATTCATCTTCAGCACAGCCGAACCTAATGCCGTGCTCTTTTGCCATTAATCTAAGCATCTCCTTTAGCCTTGTGCTCTGCGCCACCCCGCCGCACACCTCAAGCTCCTTTTTCTTAAGCAGCATGAGCGCCCTTTCTGTGGCCTCGCATAGCATTGCGAACGCATTTTCCTGAAGGGAAAAAGCAACATCCTTTTCATTCATTCCAGACTGCACTTTATCTATACTGTTTGTCAAAAGCCCCGTGAATGCGAAGTCCATGCCTTTTACGGTATAAGGCATTGCAATGTATTTTCCATCTAAAGCAAGCTTTGCAACTGAAGACCCCCATGCCGGCTTCAGGTGCATAGCCTTAGCAAAGCTGTCAAACATATTGCCTATGCCTATGTCAAACGTCTCACCATACACTTGGTATTTTTTTAGCTGCTTATTGTAAGCAAGGATCTGCGAATTGCCCCCGCTTACATACAACGCAACAGGATCCGAAAACGAATTGAGGATTCTTGCTATCTCTATATGCGCCAATGCATGGTTTACCGGAAAAATCGGCAGCGAATAAAGCTGCGAAAGTGTTGTAGCAGCAACCCTGCCTACATCTAAGCACGGCCCAAGCCCAGGGCCCATGGTATAGCCAATCCCATCTAAATCTTCAATCTCCATGCCTGCCATTTTCAAAGTCCTATTTAAAAGCTTCCTTGCATTTTTAGCATGGAACTCAGCTACTTTCATGGGTATGAGGCCTTTATCCGAAATCGGGAACATCTCCTTCTCGTTTGCAATTATTTTTCCATTGTTCGCTATGCCCATGCCAAAAGTATGCGCACTGCTTTCTATGCCAAGTACTGCCATGCAATCTAAAACATTTTATAATTATAAATATTTATACATGCCAATTAATTGAACGCCCCAGTAACTCAGCAGTAGAGTGCTTGTCTCGTAAACAAGAAGCCGAGGGTTCAAATCCCTCCTGGGGCTTATGATTTTTAGGGTTATACACAGAAGCCACAAATGCCCCATATTTTGTCGTTGAATCCAAAATCTATCGCCGGTAAAATTCGAGTTTCTTAAAGGTTAATTTTAACATAGTTTTTAGCATGAG
>JAVYWU010000025.1:0-4331 GCA_038877355.1 Candidatus Micrarchaeaceae archaeon
TCTAATTTGATTTAGATTAAACTTAGATTAAACAAAATTTTTATCTTCCTCGAGGACAAGATTTTTGCCAGATTAAACTTTTTGCATTTTTTGCTGGAATTGCAGCTTCACAGATTTTGGTGGCATCTTTTGCTTATGTGAATTTTTACTTGCTCGTTGATAGACTTAATGCTTAAATCCTTCCACTTGCTTTGCAATTTCCTTTTATTCTTTTGGGATTTCTTATTGCATGCATTTCCCTATGCATTGCTTCAAGCGCCACTTTTAAATATAGATAGCAATAAAGTAATTGTGTAATTTGCTTCTATGTACGATGAAAAAATGATAAAGTTTGTATATGGCGAGCCTGCCCTTATTGTACAATCAAAAAAAGAAATGGCGTTGGTAATAGGGGATTTGCATATAGGCATGGAACTCAAGCTTCTTAGCAGCGGGATAAGGATGTATGGAGAATCAGAAAAAATGGCAAACAAGATTATTGAGCTTATGCAATCTTTTGGTTTAAGCACATTAGTGATTGCAGGTGATCTAAAAAATTCAATACTCTATCCAGAAAAATCCGAAGCGATGTACATAAAAAATTTTTTTAACCTTCTCTCAAATTACAAGATGGTGCTGGTAAAAGGCAACCATGACAGCAGGATAAATGAGATAATAGACATAGAAACAGCAAACGAATATGCAATTGGTAACACTGCAATAATCCATGGCCACGAATGGCCTTCAGAGGAATGCATGTCAAAAGAATATTTGATAACAGCGCATAACCATGTTTCGATATCATTGCAGGATTCCAATGGCGCAATATACCTCAAAAAGATATGGGTGGTGGCAAAACCCAACGCGAAAGCATGCAAAGGCTTATATCCAAATTTCAACGCTAAGATAAAGCAGATAATGCTTCCTGCTTTCAATGAATTCATAACCGGCTCGCCAGCCAGCTCGCTCCTTGGGAAAGGCCGCAATATAAGCCCAATTGTAACCAACAGGATATTTGACTATAAACATGCACTGGCATACACGCTGGAAAGTGATCTTATAGGTGAGCTTGGAAGCATAAAAAATTCAGAAGCAAGGCCTTAAGCAATGCCCCTTTGCTTGCCAAGCTTGCAAGCCATGCAGGAGTTAGATATTCTCCAATGCCTTTAGCAGCATATCCCCATCTATGTTAAGCCGGTATTTTGACATAACGCTTTTTGCTATGCTGCTTTTGCTTGCGCCTTTAAACGAGCTAACTATTTTAGCTACTTCATCATATGAAAGCATCTTCAGCCCTTTCTTTTCTATTATCTCATCTACACTGCCTTCATGCCTGCTGAGTCCAACAATTACTTCTTCAAGAGCTTGCTTGGTTATCCTTCTTTCTTCTACTGCCTTGAACGCATCTGCAATGCCCTCTTTGCTAATCCCATCAATGTCTATGCCCTTCCTTGAAAGCTCGGTGAATTTCTGCATTAATGTATTTGCAACAAATTCCGGTTCGGCATGCGTGCTGCTTACAATATACTTGTAAAGCGCGTATCTCTGCGAAAGCAAAAGCCTTTTCGCCGCTTCCTTGTCCTTGAGCGCCTTTTCAAGCTTTTCAAGCTCTTCTTCCAAGTTTGGCTTGCTTTTCTCTGCTTTTTCATTCATCTCCTTTGTGAAAAGTATCGGCTTTATGTCTGTTTCAGGGTACATCCTTTCCCCTCCAGGTATTGGCCTAAGGAATTTTGTTATGTACGTATCATCATTTACCGCAGCTCTCGTCTCTGCCGGCACGCCTTCAATGGCAAGCCTGCTGCGCATTGCGGCAAGCTCTATTGCCTTTTTAGCAATTTCCCTTTTAGCGGCAATCATTATAAAAGAGTCTCCGCCTAGCTTTTCCCTTGCCTTTTTTGCCTCTTCTATGCTTATGCCATAATCTGCCAGGTTCTCATCGCTATGTATTATGCCCCCTGCGCCTGCTGCTTTTGCATAATCGCTTATTTCGCTGCCAAGCCTTCTGTTTTTTCCAACTTCTCTGCCTAGAAGCCCATTGAAGCCTTTTAGCCCAAAACCCATTACAATTCCATCTCCTTCAACCGCATTCTTTATCAGCTTTGAATGCGTATTTGCAAATATGCTTGTAAGCTCTTTTGGCTCAAGCACTTCTGCTTTTCTATGCCTAAGCTCTTCAGCTATTTCAGCAAGAGCTTCCTGCCTGAAGACTTCATTCTCTATGAATTTATCCATTTTTTCTACTTCCTGAAGCCCTTTTATCTCAACCCTATTGCCTTTCGCGATTGACACATTCACGTCTTGCCTTATTGTCCCTATGCCTCTTTTCACCCTTCCGGTAAGCCTGAGCAGCATGCCAAGATAAAGCGCTGCCTTTTTTGCTGTTTCTGGATCAGGTATCGTTGGGCCTGTATCTATTTCTATAAGAGGTATGCCGAGCCTGTCTACATTGTATATTGCTTCCTTTTCATCTCCCCCTGCTATGCCGCATGATTCCTCCTCCAAGGCAACAAACGTTATGGGAATCTTAAATCCTTCTATATTTATGCTTCCATCGTAGCCAAGCATTACTGTGCGCTGGAATGCGCTTGGATTGCTGCCATCAACCACCTCCTTCCGCATAGGCTGGAATTCATCTACGATCCTGATGCCAAGCGCTTTGGCTATTGAAAGCGCAATGTCTAGCGCATCTTCGTTCATTTCATAAGGCGGCTGCTCGTCAAGCTCCACCATGCATGATGTTTTCTCAAACACCTTGTATATGAATGTCTTGCCTTTTCCCTGCTCAAATATTGCAGATTTGTCTATGGCGCCGAGCTCTCCAGCCACTGCCCTTTGCCTTCTGCTTATGCTTCCAAGCTCACCTCCACTTTCATCCGTTGCGCATTTGCAGAAAAGTTTTTCTTTGGTATCAAGCCTTTGGTGTATTTCAAGCCCACATTTGAAACCCAAGCTTTTGTAGTCAAAATCCATTTCCACCGCCAAGCCTTTCAGGCTCCTTGCCATTTTTTACATTGCTTTTTGTTCCTGCATTATCATCCATTATAATCTTCTCCCCTATTATTGCAATCTTATATCCAAGGCTTCCAAACAGGAAGAATACTGCAATATATATTATTGCGTAGAACATCTGTTGGCTTGGCATTGCGCTTTCTATTGCTATTGCAACCGCATTTCCTAGAGATATGTCATTGCCTACAGGCTGTGAACTGCTACTGCTGCATGCTATCTTAAGATTGCTAACAAATTCATACGCCTCAAAAAACGTGAATAATATTATTGCAATCCCTATTCCAAGAAGCGTGTATCCAATTATTTTGTCATTCATCCTATCGCCTGCAATACCTAAAGCAAAAATTCTCCATATTCCTCTCTGTCTTTTATTTCTCCTGCAATATTTTTGTCCAGAAGGCTTTTTGCTTCATTTTCATTGTAATTGCCAAGAAGCCATCCAAGCTTTACAAGGGCTGTTTCGGCTGTCATGTCTTTGCAATATACAACCCCAAGGCCGCTCAATATCCTCAGGTTCCTGTATACATTGGTATTAACCCTGCCATATATGCACTGCGAGGCCATGCCAACTACTATGCCCTTGTCAACTGCCCTTTTTATGCTATCTTTCCAATCATATTCCTTATGTATGGTAGACACGGCAACATGGCCCAATCCTGTCCCTTCTATTATTATGCCCTTATACCCTTTGCCGGCATAAAAGTCTATTATGCCTGGATCGGAGTTGGGATAAAATTTAACAAGCGCCACCTTGCTTTCAAACTTTTCTGCAAGCTCTACCTTTTTGCCTTCCTCTCTTTTTTTATAGCTTCCTGTATATTCTATCCTTCCATTGCTGTGCACATATGCTATAGCTTTGTCGTTAATAGGCCTGAATGCGCTTCTTGCTGATGTGTGCATCTTCCTTGCCTTTGTTCCCCTTATGTACATGCATTTGTCGTCAGAGCTTGAAGCATGCATGCATATGCCTACTTCTGCTATGTCAGAATTTGCAGCAGCATATGTAGAGCATATGAGGTTCATGAAGGCATCGCTTGACCCCCTGTCGCTGCTCCTCTGGGAGCCGGTAAGCACAACCGGCGCGCTTAGGTTCCTAAGCATAAAGCTGAGCGCCGCAGCAGTATAGTGCATTGTATCTGTGCCATGCGTTATTACCACTCCCCTATAGCCTTCATTGATCTTCTTTGCCGCCTCCCTGGCAATCTGCTGCCATTCTATAAAATTCATGTCTTCGCTTGCTATGCTTAGCAATGAATCTATAGACAGATTGGCAATGCTTGCCATTTCCGGCACCTCATAAAGCAGCTCCTCTGCTTTTGTAAGCATATATACGCCGCCTGCTT
>JAVYWU010000025.1:4341-10695 GCA_038877355.1 Candidatus Micrarchaeaceae archaeon
TTGTAATCTATTCTGCTTCCTATGGTGCCCCCAGTATAAATTAAAGAAACCTTTGGCAGATTGCCCTGCACATTCACTGCCGCAAACTTATTTGCACTTGCATTGTTCTTGCCGCTTATTTTTTTTATTTCGCTGCCATGAAGGTATATGCCTATGTTGTAACCATTTTTAAGCTTCAAAACCAGCACATCTTCGCTATTGTATTCAGTGCTGGGCATGATTTCCCCTTCTATGCAAGAATCTCCATCCTTTATTGAAACCATATCCCCTATTTTCAAGCCATTATCTTTCATTATTTTGGCAATCCTCTCTCCATACATCATACCACGCCATAAAGGGCATTTGACGACGCTGCATCGATCCTCGCTTTTATATAACTTCCAACCTCAATATCTTTATTCTTTTGTATTACCACTTGCTTATAATTTTCTGTTTTTCCATTTGCCGAAATTTCTGTTTTTTCTGTTATGCATGCGTTTACAGTCTTTCCTATATACTCCATGTTTATTTTATGCTGAATCTTTCTTACAAAGCTTGACAGCTCTTTGCTGCGCTCATTTACAACATCATCTTTGAGCAAACTTCCAAAGTTGCTTTGCGTATGCGGCCTTATTCCAAATTTCGATATGTTTGTCACATCAGGCTTTACTCTATCCAAAAGCCTTTTTGTTTCTTCAAAATCTTCCTCTGTTTCTGTTGGATATCCAACTATAATATCTGTTTCTATAGATATGCCCTTTATTTTATTGCGAAGCTCCCTTACAATATTTTCAAATTCTTCGGCAGTGCACCTTCTATTCATATGCCTTATTACCTTGTCGCTACCCGATTGTATCGGAAGATGCATGAATTTGTATACCTTGCTTGACTGCATAGCTTCAACAAGCTCATCAAAATAGCCTCCTATCAAATCTGGATTAAGCATGCCTACCCTAATCTTGAAATCACCTTCAATGCTGGTTGCCTTTTCTAAAAGCCTAGCTATGTTTGTCTTCCTGTCAAGGCCATATGCTCCAACATCCTGTGAAGTCAGCTCAATTTCTTTTGCCCCGTTCCTTGTGCCCATTTCGATTGCTTTTAGTATTGATTCCTCTGGAAAGCTTGTTAGCTTGCCTCTTGCAAATTTTGTCTCGCAAAACCTACAGTTTCCCAAGCAGCCTTCATTTATCGGAACGCGCATTATAATTCCATTAGAGCTGTGCATTGCTGCTTTGTCTAAGAAGCTGCTTCTTCCATTAAACTGCCTGCCATTGAAAGCGCATAGCACAGCTTCTGCTATTTTGTCAATGCCCTTTGTAGTGACTATTGGCATAGGGGCAATTCTTTCTATAAGCTCCGGGTTAGCTGTAGCAATGCATCCTGCAGCCACAATTTTTTTCCCTTCATTTTTCAGCTTGTTTATCTTGTACAATATTTTTTGCTCTGTTGGTTTCTTTACCGTGCATGTGTTGACAACGACAACGTCAGATTCCCCTTCATTGTCTGTAATTTCTATTCCATTGCTTTTTAATATACTTTCCATTATTTCAGAATCTGCTTTATTGAATGTGCATCCATAGGTTATCATATAAACTTTCATAATATCATTTTCACTTATTCTTGATAAGGAAGCCCAAACGCTTTAGCATGGGATTGTTGCAAGTATTATATATTGTAAATGTGTAATTGATAAAGTAAGATGCTATCTTTTGCAGATTGATAAAATATTACTACTGCAAAGTATAAAATCCTCACGGAAATTGCTAAAGGCGCTACTATAAAGTACAATCGTTCAGAGAAGAGAGGATTTTTGCCTGAAGTTTATGTGCTTTCATACGAAGGTTTATACGCATCATATGCTATATCGCCATCGAGAGCCTTAAACAATTCAATCCTAAAGCAGAAACTAAGCCTGTTCAGAAGCAGGAAGTATATGGGCATCATGGCAACCAACTAGCCCATCAGAAAGCCCGAATTTATTCATAAGAAAATGCCCTATGGCTATACTTGCAAACTAATATAGAATGCGACTGCCGGGATTTGAACCCGGGTCACCGCCTTGGCAAGGCGACGTCCTACCAGGCTAGACTACAATCGCATAGGCATAATACAAAAAGCAAATCCGTTCAGCTAAGGCCTATTTCTATTTGAATATTGTCCGGTACTGGTATTCTCATCAGTTGTCTGAGAACCTGTTCGTCGCTGTCAACAACAATTAGCTTCTTATGGAATCTCATCTCCCACTTTTCAAATGTATGGCTTCCACTGCCGCATGGCGTCCTTCTAACTGCAATTTTTAGCTTTCTTGTAGGCAATGGAATAGGCCCTTTGCATTTTACATTCAACGTTCCTGCTATGGTTTTTATCTGCTGTGCTACATTAGTAACTGAATTTACATCATTGCTGACAAGCTTTATAGTAGCTTTTCCCAAATTATGCACCCTGCCTTGGCGTTACATCAATAACAATGCCTGCGCCTATTGTTTCTCCCATATCCCTTATTGCAAACCTGCCTAGCTGTGGGAAGTCGCTTGCTTTTTCCACCACTACTGGCTTTGTTGGCTTTATTTTTACTATTGCAACGTCTCCTGTCTTGAGAGATTCTGGATTCTTTTCTAGGGTCTGCCCTGTCTTTTGATCCTTCTTTTCAAGCAAATCTATAAATGTGCATGCAACCTGCGTTGTATGTATATGGAATACGGGCGTATATCCTCTTGCTATCACATTTGGATGCCTCAATATCACTATTTGGGCAGTAAAGTCCTCAGCAACCGTTGGCGGATTGCTTACAGGCCCAACAACATCTCCTCTCTTTATTGCTTTCTTTTCTACATTCTTTATGTTGAATCCAATATTATCCCCTGGCTGTGCATTCTGCAAGGGTTTATGGTGCATCTCTATACTTTTTACATCTGTTTTTACGCCAGAAGGCATTATTATTATTTGGTCCCCTGGTTTAAGCGTTCCTGTTTCTATCCTTCCTACTGGAACTGTTCCGAAGCCCGATATGCTATACACATCTTGTATTGGCAGCCTTAGCGGCTTGTCTATAGGCTTTGGTGGCACTACAAAGGAGTCAAGTGCTTCCATAAGCGTTGGCCCGTTATACCAAGGCATCTTGGTACTCTTTGCCTTAACGTTTTCTCCAGTATATGCAGAATACGGTATAAATAGCATTGAATCAACTTTGTAGCCTAAGCTAGCTAGAAAAGTTGAAGCATCCTTTTTAACTGCATTATATTTGCTTTCTTCAAAGTTTGCTGCATCCATCTTGTTAATTCCAACTATAAGCTGCTTTATCCCAAGAATGTTTGCTAGAATTGCATGCTCCTTTGTCTGCGCCATTACTCCATCCACTCCACTTATTACTAGCACAGCAGCATCAGCTTGGCTAGCTCCTGTTATCATATTTTTGACAAAATCCTTGTGGCCAGGCGCATCAATAATCGTGAAGTAATACTTTGGGGTTTCAAATTCTCTATGTGCAATGTCTATAGTTATGCCCCTTTCCTGCTCTTCTTTAAGCTGATCCATTACAAAAGCAAATTCAAAAGTAGGCCTATTGACTTGCTGCGTAATCTCTTTATATCTCTGCAAATCTCTGTCTGTTATAACTCCGCTTTCATAAAGCAATCTTCCTACTGTGGTTGACTTTCCATGGTCAACATGCCCTATAAAGATTAAGTTAAGGTGTGGTTTTTCTGCCATTATATTCACCATTTTATTAGACCAGTATTAATATATCCTCAATATATTTATATATTGCTTTTTTTATTACATTCAATATTCATTCAATATTTTCATATGCTGTAATTCGCTGAAATAAGCTTCAGGAAGATTCCATATTCTCTTTTTCTCCAATATTATATGCATAGGCATCATGGCAGATGCCAATTATATACATAAGTATTATATATGTTTGCGATATACATATTTTTAGTTAAATATTCTATGCGGATATAGATTGGTGAGATTATCTAGCCTGCAAAAGGCAATAATGTAGCAAATTCATAGCCTTGTATATGGAAATACTGCCAGCAGAATATTTGACAAAATGATCAGGAAGTATCTCTTTCAGAAGCGAGAGAATGCCACAAACTAAATTTTTAGCAGATGCCTGCTTTGCAAAGCATTGCATTAGCCTAAGCATTAGGTTGGATAGCCGCTTTATACGCAAGTGCATGTAGATGCAAGAAGCAGATAGTTCAGTTTCAGCAGATTCAGGAGTTAATATAAATACATTGCTAAAGCTAAACCAGATTTTCTTGCTTATTCTCTTAAGGTACAAAGATTACATAGAAGAGAAAGAAAATATTTCTGTGGCAGAGTTGCCAACTCTTGTAACGCCAAAGAACGCCTTTGTTGCAAAAAAAGCGAATGAAATAAAAAGTAGCATAAGCAATTACATATATGAACTAAATTTCAATGAGGCAGCTTTAAAGGCATTCAAGTTTGTATGTGATGAAATAGAAGAAACAGTTTTGCCTTTGCAGTTTTGGCTTACTCCAGAAGAAACTTTAAAATTTCGCATGGGTGACATAACCGATAAAAGCATACTTTTATGCAGCCTTTTTATAGCGCTTGGCAATCCTTCTTCAAAAGTAATTGTTGCATTGGGTAACAAAAAAATAATATCAATATACTATGAATTTTCTAATGTCCTTACGCTATTTGATATACAATCAAAAAGCATGACGGTATACGCATCAAAGGAAGATTTGCTAGCCAAGTTAATAGCCGATGAGAACGTTTCGGCGTACGAATTCAATGACCAAATCTATCTAGATATTGCGTAGGGTTTTTGTTTTCAACATACCTTCGTTTGACTTTTTTGAATACTCTCCTTTCGTTTTTCTTAAGTTTTGACGCTTTTTTCTTTCTATACGCTTTTCCTATTTTTTTTGATTTTGCTGCTCCTCCTTGCATTAAATCACTCTACAAAAAGTGTAACCTCTTTTCTTGAAGATACCTTTTTAAATGTCAAATTCAATACGCCATTTTTATATGTTATATTATTATGGGCAGGGTTTATTAATTTTGGCATTTTGATTTCCTTTCTGACTTCTTTTTGCTCTTGTTTATACCTAACATTGACGCACTCAGGCTTTGCTTTAATAACAATATCTTCCTTATTGACATTTTGCAGTTGCATAACTATATGAATAAATTTGTCATCTTCAAGGACCTCAAAAAGAGATTTTTGGTATTCTTCTGTATTCTGCTTAGCCTCTTCTTTTTTTGTTATAATTGGCGCTCCTTTATCATCTAATTTAACATCAAATTCTGCTATGCCTCCATTTTTTACCAAACTTTCTATAATGCTAGAGATTATTTTACCAAGATTGTTTAAGTAATCTTCATCACTCATTTAACCACCAGTGGCAACTATTTTGCAAAATAAATATATAAATGCTACTGTTTTTTATTTGCAAGCGCATACAACAGTTCCTCGTTGTCATCCTTTGCCGCTTTTACTCTTTTCATTATATTGCATTTTGTGCATTTATAATATATTATTATGCTGCTATTTTCATATATTGTCCTAATAGGTTTCATTAAGCCTCCGCAGTTTGACTGCCTGTCGCCAGGGTTTATATCAACGTGCAGACTCCACAAGCAGTATGGGCAGTGGTCTGTATAGCCATTGCCTTTTATATACATACCGCAATGCTTGCATATAAAGTTTTCTTTCCTTTTAATAAACCTCTTTTGTTGCACCATAAAACTTTGTATTATGTTTTTGCATCTGTGCAATAAAAGGCAATTGCTGCCTTTTACCTCTGCAAATTTCCAAAACGTTGTAACTTAATAGCAATAAAGCAAAAATAAAATTCAACACCTTAGCAAATGCAAGGCTTCTTAAGCCCTTTCATCATAAAAATTATAGTAAATTATGGTATGTTGTTTATGATAAATACTATCGCAACTATCCCTACTAATATCCCTGTTAATATTATAGCAAATTCCTGCTCTTGTGGCGTTAAATTTTGTGGAGGCACATAATATTGCTGCTGTGGCTGCTGAAGGTAATACGTAACCTCCCTGATTTTTCCTGTGGCAACATTCTCCACTATTAGGTTTCCTGTATAATAATTTGCGCCATTTATTTGCTGTAAGGTATTGTTGTTTGAATTAAGTATAACCTGAAAGTTGTCTCCATTTGTAGTAAATCCCTGCGGCGTATAATAATTCACTACTTCATTCATGCCTGTAGATTGATCCCTTATATTTATAGTTCCCCACTGTACTTCTGTATTTTGCCATGTTTGCTGCTGGCTCAAATACGTATTTCCCATTATGGAAACATTTGTTATGACATTTCCTTGCTGTGGCGTAAAGGAAAGGTATCCCTCAACCGTTGAAGGTGGGAGATTT
>JAVYWU010000026.1:0-10686 GCA_038877355.1 Candidatus Micrarchaeaceae archaeon
AAATAACAAAACAATACAGCAGATTGTATCTCCTTTTGAATATATCTATGGAAAAGCAAAAGCAATAGTTTATGCAAATGAAGCAATAAAAGAGATAGATGAAATAACTGACTTTGCTTTTACTTCTAAATATATGCTCAAAATAAATGATCAAGATAATGGCATAGGAGGAGAGTGCATATACCTGAAAAAGCCGCTTAAAAGTATAATCACAGTAAACGGAATTAAAAATATAACACCGGAAGTAATTGCACATGAAATATATCATATTGCACAAGGTGAGTATAGAAGCATATTTGAAAATTCTTATTCTGAAATAAGCCTTGCAGGTGAAGGGGTTTCAAGAGCAAATGCAATATGGCATGGATTTGATGAGGCGGGAGCTTATCTTTTTGGGGTATATTTTGATAAGAAAAAAAAGAAAGAAGACTATACGTTAGGCAGTTTGTTATATGTCTTATTAGATAGATCTAAGAAAACTATATATGAACACAAAAATTCTTTTCTTGAAACAGTATTTGATAAGAAAAGCCCTTTATATATAATAAGCCCGATTATTATAAGTACACCGCTTGTTATTTCACAAGATGAAGGATATGATATAAAGAGAATTTTTAAAATACTTCTTAGCGATCCTGTTGAAATATATTTAAGAATCTATGAAGATAAAAAAGAAAATGTAGAAAAAAAGATAGATAACGCAATAAAGCTTATACTCAGAAAGAGTTGATTTATAAGGTAGCACAGATGCTAAATTGTGTACATTATCTCTCTCTTTTAGATTAATGAACTACCTGCTTGCAAACATCCTTGTTATTTGTTTGAGGGAATCAATAATCTTATCGCTTATGAAGATCCTCCTTCTATATTTCACAATCTGTATGAAGTGGTATTGCAATGCTTATATGAATGTGCTTCTTTGTCCAGGTTGTATGAATTTAAAGTATAATATTTTGCTTGCTGAGTTAATTTTTTACTGCTAAAGTAAAGAAAACTAAAAGCATATATTTATCTTTTTTTGTTGAAACTATATCAATGCAAAAAGAATTTGTTGATATAAACGAAAAACAGAATAATATTTTTGCAGATGAGAAATCCGGTGCTTCTTCTTTTTCAGAAAAAAAGCCTAGCAAAATAATAGTAGTGGGAGAAATTGGAGGAGGCACAAAATATTTTGATGAAAAGGCCCTTCTCGGTTTCTATCATATGCTAAAAAATTATTCCAATTCTGAACTTCCTGATTACCTTATTTTTAATGGAGGCGTACTTCCAGAGATACCTAAATATGCAACCAAAGGCTCTGCAGACAGACTACATGTTCTTGAAGATGGAATAAACAATATGGATGATGCAGTAATATCAGTAAAGCCAAGTCTAAACAGGATAATGTCATTGCTAAAAGAGAGAAATGCCAAAACCAAGGTTCTTTATATAATGAGCCAGGAAGATTATGCCAATATAAAGAATAGGAATTATGAAAGATTGATAGGCGCATACAACAACTCACCAGAGATGCTTGAAGAGCTTAAAGAAGCGTATATCAAAAAGCTTGATTCAGATGAATTGGTTTTAAATCGCCTAAAAGAAGAAGAAAAGAAGCTCAAAGATCAGTCTAATGGATTAGAAAAGGAAAAAAATGAACGCACGGAATATCTAAAAAGAAAAATTTCTGAAATTAACGATCAAATATACGATTATAATACAATAATCAAAGAGTATGAAAATTTGCAGATTGAATGGCTAAAGGAGCACCCAGAAAAAAGCGTAATGGATAAAGAAAAAGCAGAGAAGATTTTTGGAAAGGAAGACGCATGGAGCAAAAAGCTTTATAAAGAAAAAGAAGAGGCTTTGATAGAAATCTACAATTCGCAATCTAAAAAATTAGAATCAACAGACATAGCAAAATATCCTGAAAAATACAAAAAGCTTGAAAGCAGTATAAAGCATATAGAAAGCATGCTTGAGGGGATTGGCTATAAGAGCATAAGAGATGCCAAAAAAAGGACAGATACTTCTATAGCGGAAGGTATGGTACATTCTACTGGTGAAATATTTACTGGAAATCTAAAGGCAAGCCACAATATACAAGAAATTGCCAGAAAGATAGCTAATTTGGAAATTGCAAACCATATCAACGATGCATTTGGAAGAAAATATGCATTAGCTATTCTACAGGAAAGCAGTATAAACTATACAATAGAGCCTGTCCTTTACAACATTATAGAATCAAAAAAAATCAATATGTTTATAGCAAACAATCCTACAAATGCATCCAGATTATTTCCATCGAACTCAAAAAACTTGCTTGAAAGAGCCATCAATTTGTCCCAGCAAAAAGATATCGATATTGTTATAGGTGGCCACAGCATTTCTGCAGAAGTAGAGGCAATACCGCAATTTAATAATGGAAAAAGTACATTTTTAGTGCTGGCTCCCCCTTTTATTAATACTGGCGAGCTTAGCAAACTTTGGAAATCCGGAACAAAAAATCCTTATACAATTGCTTATGAAAAATCTAAATTCAAAATGAGTTCTGGAATATGGGAAATAAGTATAGGCAACAACAAAAATTCTTTTTCTTACCATCTTTATGACGAATTTCTTGATTTTTACAATAAAGAAGCGGCGGAGCAGAGGCTAATATTGGCCAAAAAGTTGCGCAGCTATATAAATGAAGATGGCGAAACGCATGACAAGGTCATAGAAGAGCTGGATGCAGAAATTGGTAGCTTTCCAAGAAAGCTTTGGCTTGAGCACAAAATACCATCAGAATGGGATGGCAGCATAATCAAGGAATTTTTGAAGGCAAGCGGAATAAAATATGATGATTATCAAACCATAAGCAAACTTGCGGATATAATTGAAGGTAAAGAAAAGAGCATAGAAAGCAAGGTTATACCCGCAATGAGGTATATCAATAAGCATTTCCCTGAAAGCAATAGCCAGAGTAATGCAGAAAGCATTTGCATAGATGCCATATCAGATGCACATATTGGTGGGTCTGGAAGAGGATTATACTCCCCGCAAGAGCTTATAAAAGGGTTTATAAGAAAAGAAGTGAAAGATCCTCCAGACGTGTTAATCTTCGGCGGCGATATACTAGATGCAAATTATAAAAATTTTGCATTTGAAAAAAGTCAAAGCACAGATTATTATACAAATTTGCCTGACTTCTTAGAATTTATAAAAGGAAGCATACCAAAAGAGCAAGAAAGAGCAGCAATAGACAGGTATATAAACAGAAACAGCAAGCAAATAATCAATATCAGCGACCAGCAAAGAAGCTTTATCCAGTCAATAAAGGATTTAGATTTGATTCCAAATAGCAAAAAGCCATCCATATGGCTTATTTCTGGCAACCACTACAATAGAAAATTTGAAAACCATGATGACGACGAAGCTACAAAGCTTTCAATATCATTTTCAACCCCTCCATATAATATTGAAATTATTTCAGGTGGTGACTATGGGATTGGTAGTGCAACAGCAAAAGGTTCAAAGTTTATTCTAAGGCACGAAATGAGCCCGAAAATATTTGACTCCCTTAGAATCGGAAATGATATACTGGGGGCTTTTGTAGGCCATTCGCATAAATTTGATTTTGTTGTAAAAGGGAATCAATTTATTGCAAACATGCCTTCAATCGCATATATCAATTCTTTTCCAGAAGAAGCAGGCATACCTGCAAGCGAAGAGCTGCGGGGATTTGCAAAATACCGCATTATATTGAGGAATGAAAAACCTATGGAGTTTGTTTCTGAGTTCATATCTCAAAGGCAGCTTGAAAAAGAAGGTTATATAAAAATGGATAACATAGATAAGAGTATAAAGCAATTTGAATCTTTGAGGAAGTAATAGGCATGCTATATTTGTTTGGGTTGGCTAGCAAATAAGAGAACGCTATTCAAAAAAGGAATATGCATGATTACTTTTGATGAATAATTATAAGATTATAGTTTAAGATTATAGTTTTGCTTGAAAAATGTAATTGTAATAATATGGAAAATGAAAAAAAGGTTTTTTCAGATGAAATAGGATATTTGCATAGAATGCTTCGAAAAGATGAATTCAATATGCAAACGCCTACATTGCATAAATCTACAGAGTTGTATAGACTTGATAATGGGCTTAGAGTAATAATTAGGCATGTTGCGGGATTGGAGTCTGTGGCAATTGTGCTTGGCGTAAACTATGGCTCAATCGATGATAGCGAAGAAAAAAATGGCACTGCACATTATCTAGAGCACATGCTTTTTAGAGGTACAAAAAATAATTCATGGAAAGATATAAGCAATATTTTAAAGGATATAGGAGGTTATTGGAATGCAAATACTGATTTTGAGGTAACGCTATTTTATATCGAAGTACACAAAAGCCAAATGGAAAAAGCCACAAAAATAATTGCAGATATAATGCAAAATGCCACGATATCAAAAGATAGCATGGAAACAGAAAGAAAGGTAATAATGGCAGAGAATAGAGATGATGACCTTTACTTGCAAAATAAAATTACTATATCACTTATTAGATCAATATTTCAAAAATATCCTGTTGTACTTCCGATTGGAGGAAGCAACGACAAATCTTTGCTTAAAATAACTAGAGAAGATTTGGATGCATCTTATAAGAAATATTATAATTCAAATAATATGGTGCTTGCTATTTATGGAGGTGTAAAGAAAAACGAAACTATTGAACTAATTAGAAAATATTTTTCAAACTTGAATGGCAACGGTATTGAATTAAAGCGCAGTACATGCAAAGAAAAGCAAATTAAAGATTCAAAAAATATAAATTTATACGGATTTGATAAAAATGTTGCTGCAATAGGCCGGGGCTTTATGGTAGAAGGCCTTATTGATAATCCTGAGGAATACGCACAATTAAAAGTATTTCATACTTTGCTTCAGAATAGGATTTATGAAGAAATAAGAGAAAAGAAAGGTTTGTCTTATTCACCAAACATAGACGTTGCAATACAGAGTACATTTGGATATATAATAATATCTGCTGTAATAAACTCTGAGCGCATAAAAGAAGCAAATGATGTATTAGATAAAGAGCTACAGAAATTTGAAGAAGGAAAAATAGACAGTAAGGAAATAAAAATAGCAAAACAGCAAACTTATTTTAGATCAAAAATGGCATTTGATTATATACCTGAAATGCCAATTAGCTTAGTTGTCAATGAACTTACAATGCATAAATATTATCTTCCATTAATACGTCCTATTCTAATAAAAAACGTTTCGGATGAAGATATTAAAAAATTATGCAGGAAGTATATAAAATTAGAAAATGCAGCCACTATAACAGTAGTATCTTCGCATAACTAAAGCAATCAAATTCTGCGTTGCCTAAAATATATGCATTATTTATTTTATTTTGAAAAAGGTATTTCTTTTCCATACATATATGCTATTTTTGCCTAGCAGTAGCATTGCTTTTGCCCTTTCTATTATATTTTAATATTTGATATTACATATTAACATAGTTGCATAACAGCAATTACAGCAATTAATAGATGTTTTTATGGAGTTCAATGATTTTATTGAAAAATTTGATTCTAAAGATAACAGGCATTTTATAATAAGGCAACCAACTATGAGTGATTCTGAGGGATACTTCAGGCTTATAAATGGCATAATTGAAGAAAATGCACCCGTGCTGTTTAATAAAAGCAAAAGCTATTCATATATCACCGAATATCTTGCAAATAAAATTGGCAGAATGTCAATGGGCGAAGAAATAGCAATCGTTGCTTTAGAGAATAATAAAATCATAGCAGATGCAAGCATTATAAGGGGCATTGAAAGGGAGCGGGATATAGGGGTTCTCGGAATTGTAGTGGCAAAAGATTATAGAAATATTGGAATTGGAACAAAAATGCTAATGATATTGCTTGAAGAAGCAAAAAAGGAAAAATATAGATTAATAAAATTGGAGATATATGCAAATAATAAAGCAGCAATGCATTTATATAAAAAGGCAGGCTTTGTAGAAGCAGGAATAATACCAGAAGCAAGCTTCTTTGCAGGCAAATATATAGATTCGATTTTAATGTACAAGAAATTATAACTTTCAATGTTGCGTATTATTGTTCCCTCCACCAAAGCACGATTCTTCATCCGCAATTTGCAAGGAATTTTCCAATTCCCCAATAACGCTTATATGCTACAGAATGCATAGCAGAAAGCTCTTATCTAAAAGATATGGGATGAATGCGAAATGAAAGCAACATATAAAAATATTGATATCAAAAGAGATACTGTTGATAATTATGACTTCAGAAAAAGTAAAGATTTTATTAGATAGAGATGTAGTAAATAAACTTATAACACTCAAGAAAGTAGGCGATACTTTCAGATATAATACGGATGCTTATTAAGAAGGCGAAAATATGATTCTAACCTATAAAGTAAAACATAACAGGGACTTCTCAGCAGAGTTAAGGAAGATGCATCAAATTGCTGAGTTCGCATTGCAGACAAGAATACAATCGTCAAAAGATGTTGCATGCTTTGGCTTGAAGTCTATAATATTAAACCAAAATAGAAAAATAAAGAATGCAAGAGATACCTTTATCGCAAAGCTATTGTTTTAAGGGGTTCTTTTGAAAGTTTTTGCTATTTTGCATTATGGCAGCGGTGTATAAAATGGATAAGACTATAACAAATAATTTTATAGATAACTTTTTGCCACATGAACTTATAACCAAAACAGAAGAAGTAGATATTAAGGCTAAGATTGGGCAGGTGTTGCCTCTGCTAAATAAAATTCCAGCAGTAATAGTCAACAAGAATGGCCATTATTATGGCATCTTTGATTCACGCAGCATGGCAAGAGCTCGAGTGCAGCTGAGGTTTGCAAAGGATGCAACAATAGAAAAGTATGTAACCCCTGTCCCGCCAATAACAAGCAGTACAGATATAGACAGCTTGCTAAACTCTTTCTATACCTTTAGGACAAAAGCGTTGCCGTATATAGAGAAAAACAAGCTTGTTGGCGTGCTTGATAGAAACACCTTGCTAAAAATACTGCTATCAAGAAAAATGCTAGGAAATGCATCGGTTGAAAGCATAATGTCTACCCCTGTAATAGCAGTAAACATAGATATTGGTATGTCGCAAGCAAAGAAGATTATGGAGGACAACAAAATAAACCGGCTGCTTGTAGTAAAAAATGGCAAGGTTGTTGGCCTGCTTACCTATTTTACGCTTGTGGGGCAGTATTCTATGATAAATGAAAGAAGGCCTGAGATGACCACCAAAAACTATATACCTCCAACAAAGTCAAAGATATCAGAAATAATAGAAACAAACCCAAAGACAATACGCGCAGATGAGAATATTGCAGTGGCAACACGCAGGTTTGTCGAAGAAAACATATCCTCTCTTATTGTTGTTGACAAGAAGGATGTTCCAATAGGCATAGCAACAGTATCAGATGTGCTTGAAAGGGTAATGGCGGAGCGCAAATTTGAGGAAAATAGAATATTTATAGCAGGGCTTGATGAAACCACAAAAAGCTATGAACCCGAGCTTAGAGAAGAGCTTAAAGAGCTTCTTGCAAAATTTGAGAAAAGCAAATCTCAAAAGATAGATTATGCGCAACTTCATATAAAAAGGATAAAAAACAAGCTTTACGACATTAGCATAAGGGTTGCTGTGCAAGGCGGAAGCGTTGTGATATCGCGGGTTACAAACTATTTGCTTGAAAACGCATTCAACGAAGCAATCGCAAAACTAAAAAGAGATTTGATCAAGGAAAAAGGCAGATTGATTACAATAAAAAAAAGTTATGGAAGGCATGTTGAATAAGTGGGCATTATGAGCATGGAAAGGAAGGGGAAGCTATCTGCGCAGTCTAGCCTTGAGCTTCTCCTTACCTTGTCATTTGGGCTTATTATCTTGCTTCCAATCGTAGTATTTGCATTCATACAGATTTCAACTTCATCTTCCACTCTTTCAGTTACGGAAGCGCAGCAGGCAGCAGACAAGCTTGCGGCGGCGGCAACAGAAGTAGCTACTCAAGGCCCTCCCGCAAAGCAGGTTGTAATTGTGCAAATACCCCCAAATATACAGGGCATATATGTTGGGTCGTTAAACGGAGCTGTTGGGCATGAAATAATATTCAACGTTTCAACAAATGCAGGAATAAGCACAGTAATAGCATACACCCCAGCAAATATAAGCGGCTCATTATCAAATATGGAATCTACAGCAACATATATGGTAAACATTACTGCAATGTCAAGCTGCCCTTCTAATCCAGCAATTAGCTGCACTTACTTGAAAGTGCAATAGTTATAATCTTAGCAGGTATGTGTTTCTATAAAGCTTCTTGCCATTTTTCATTCCATATAAAGTATAAGACCGCTCAGGCTTAAGCTTATATGCAGAAAAGAACGCGGAGGCTATTTTTTTGTCTCCTATATATATGTCGTAGCCGTCTCCTACGCCTTCTATTTTTGATATGAATGTGCCATTTGCTTCTATATAGCCTTCAATTGCATCAAGCATTGCCTTTGCGTTGCCGCCACGCAACTGCACTATTGCTTCATAATATCCTGCCTTTACCCTTCTGCATATATTGCACAAGCCAGTTTTCACTTTTACCTTTATTTCTTGGCTAAAATCCACGCTATGGCTATTGGTAGTATATTTAAATGTGACTAAAAGCATATTGCCATATGTTGCATCTTTCACTTCAAGCCCTACCTTTGGATTATTGAGCTTCTTTGCAATATTCATTCCGTTCAGCTCTTCGCGAGAATTTCCAGCTATAAGCATATTGCAGTTTCTGCATATATTCACTACAATTTCTTTTTTAATATATTTTTTTGCCATTCCAATAATGCAGTCAATGCAAAAATCGCCTATAAATTCAACTTCGTCGCTGGATCTTCCACACTGTGGGCAGTATATTTTCAATGAAATCACTCTAAAAATGCGCCGGGGGTGGGATTCGAACCCACGGAAGCCATTTCTGACTAAACAGCTTAGCAGGCTGCCGCCCTTTAGTGCGATAAAGTACCACTAGGCGACCCCGGCAGAATTGGCAGAAGCCGACATTGCACAAATCTCCTTTGGGTATTGGCTGCACATCTGCTCAGCCCTGTATCCTAAAAGCATGGGTCATTTGCACGCTATTAAACTATAAAGCTATATGCTTAAGGTTGCTCCTTCCGGCCTGGCCTGGTTTACATATAGAACCATCTATTAGGGCAGGGCCTCTTAGCTTTTGTGCAGTTTGCGCAAAGCAAATTTGCACGCAATCGGCATTGGCACGCCGTAAAGGGGTCTGCGTATTGGGAACCCTTAGCTCCCGACCTATCTGCCATTGAAGATTCTCTTTTAAGATTTAAATATGTTGCTAATTTCCAGTAAAGATACACGAGAGTATAGCTAATACTTTCAGCATTGCGATAAAACTCATTAAGAATAAGCCAATTTATGCAGCTATATAAACTGATAGAATAATTTTCTATAATTGGTAAATGTTCCTATATCTGCCCATGTTCCATTTTCATATATATAGCCATATACCTCTTCATGCTTTATTAGCCATTCTATGAAGTTGCCTATTGCGTCACCTTTTTCAGCGTTTTCTTTCATAAAAGCTGAAAATGTACCAAGGGTACTTGCTGGAAACATATATATGCCTGTGCTTACTAGCGTTGCTTCTGGATTCTCGGGCTTTTCAAAAAACTTTTCTATTTTTCCATTTTGGTCCAGCGATACAACACCAAACATTTTTGCATCCTCTTTGTTTTTTATGTCATAAAGCGCAATAAGAGGTTTCTTCAGCTTTTCGAACCTGCTTTTCATTTTATTAAGGTCAAAATCAAAATAGTTGTCTCCAGCAACAAAAAGCAAATCATCATTAATATTGCTGTTTCTTATTGCGTATTCCAAACCTTTTACTGCACCAAATTTCTCTGAATGGTCTATTGTAGGTTCAACCACAAGTTCAAAATTTTCTTTTACCTTATTGTTCATCCAGTAGCGGAATTGATTTTCAAATCTTCTATTTGTTGATATAATCTTTCTATTTACTCCTATATCATTTATCTTATCAATTATACTATCAACAAGAGGTGCATTATTTATAAATAGCAAAGGTTTTGGCATGAATTCTGTTAGAGGCTCAAGTCTCTTTGCGTAGCCACCACACAAAATCAAAGCTTCCATAATTTCACTATACATTCTATTATAACAAATATTTGTTTTAACTTAATTTAGGGTTACATAAATATATATATATTCTGATTGTTCATCGATAATATCGTTCATCAGTAATTTTATATACTTTGACGCAAAACAATTATTCATTATGCATAAATAAGCAGTAATATAATATAAATAAGTTCATATAAAAAAAGTAAAATTATATTTTGATTATTTCGAAAAGGACTTGTGAAAACTCGCCAGGATGGCAGATCGGCAATGCAGCCGCCTGCAGAGCGGCGTAGGGGGGTTCAATTCCCTCTCCTGGCTATCTAATTTGCTTTCTGCTTCTTTGAAGGATATGCACAGTATTTATATGCAGTTTTCATTACAACCATATCTTTATGCATCTTAAAAGTTATGTACTTTTCTGCAGTGGCTTATGTCCCACTGGGTTTTACGCTACATTAGATAAAAAATACAAATTAAAGCGGTATATAAAATGACCTTAACACAA
>JAVYWU010000027.1:0-10586 GCA_038877355.1 Candidatus Micrarchaeaceae archaeon
AATAAAACCGAATGCAAAAGAGAAGGCATTATACAAAAAAAATGAAAACTATCTGTTAAATGGTCTGACTCCTTTTGGAATCAAAGCAAGTGCGGAAGGCAGATCTTGTAAATAATCATTTACATCACAATGTAGTCGTTGAACCAATTTGATGCTACGCAACATGCTAATCAATTTATGGAAAGCTGCTTCTGTTAGATATAAGTAGTTTACCAAGAGTATTGCAATACTGGTCAAATCTATATTTGTAGTTTTGAGGATCAAAATGCAACTTTTCTTAACTTTTTTGATTTCTGCAGTTACCTCTTTGTATATGGTTATGCTTTCTCTTATACAATCATTATTCAATCAATTTATATTATTATGTTGCGTAAAAAGATTTGATATGGAAATATAATATTGATGAATTAGTGCAGAGCTTCAAAGTAATAAAGCGGGTATATAAAAACAGCTCTAACAGCAAATATAAGATAATTATATAAATGTTCATAGATTAAAATAATAGTATAAATAGTATAAGGCTTGCCTTATTTCTATACAGTGAGCTAATGGAGATAGAAGTAAAAGAAAACACAGATAAGGTTTTGAGATTTATTATAGAAGGGGAGGAAAATTATTTTATTAATGCTTTTAGAAGGGCGGTTATAAATTATGTTGAAACATTTGCAATAGATTCAGTTAATTTTTATGAAAATACAAGTGCTATGTTTGATGAATATATTGCACACAGGATAGGACTTGTGCCTATAGTAACGCCAAAGGTTTATCCAAAGGATGCAAAAATATTCTTTACTCTTGAAGCCATAGGGCCTTCTATTGTATATTCAAAGGACCTAAAAAGCAGTGATGCAGAGATAGTTGTGGCAAATGAAAAAATACCAATAATAAAACTTGCGCAAGACCAAATGCTTAGGATAGACTGTGAGGCAATTCCTGGAAATGCTTTGAGGCATGCAAAGTTCCAGCCGGGGCTTGCTACCTTTGAAGAGCTTGGAGATAAAAAATTTGAATTTTATATTGAATCCTTTGGCCAGATGCCTGCCAGGGATATAGCGCAAAAGGCAATAGAAAGTTTGGAAGATATGCTGAAGAAGGTCAAGGTCGCACTCAAATAGATGCGAGGGTGGCAGAGCACGGCCAAATGCGCAGGACTGAGGAAGAAATTCAGAACTCCTGTGTCTTTAGAGACTGCGTGAGTTCAAATCTCACCCCTCGCAATTATGGTGAAAAAAATGCATGCAGAAAAAGAAAATATAAAGAAATGGCTTGAAGTGCTTAGCGTAGGCAATGCAAAAAAGAAGGGCTTATGGAAAAGGCTCTATAGCTTTGCATCACGGCCAGAAAGGTCTAGGGTAGAAGTAGGCATTGAAAAGATAAACAAGTATACAAAGGAAGGGGATATTGCAATAATTCCAGGAAAGGTGCTAGGCCCAGGAGAATTAGATCATAAGGTCACTATTGCTGCTATAGAGTTCTCAAAGCCGGCAGAAGAAGCCCTTAGAAAAGCGGGTTGCGAAATCAAAGGAATTGAAGAATTATACAAGCAAATGGAGGGAAACCAGAAGGTTTCTGCAAAGATTATAGTGTAAAGGTGTAAGAATGGATGTTGAAATTGAAGGAGATTATGTGCTTTATGATGCTTCGAACAGCCTTACAGGAAGAATAGCAAGCAGGATAGCAAAAGACCTTATGAATGGCAATAAGGTTGTTGTTGTAAACAGCGAAAAGGCCTTAATAAGTGGAAGCAAAAAAAGCCTTGTTGAAAAGTATAAGACAAGGCTGAATCTGCAGGAGAAATCAAATCCAGAGCATTCACCGTACTGGCCAAGAAGGCCTGATTTGCTATTCAAAAGAATCGTTAGAGGCATGCTGCCCCACAACAAGCCTAGAGGCAAGGAAGCGTACAAAAAGCTGAGGGTCTTCATGGGCGTGCCGAATGAATTCAAGAATGCAAAGCCAAAAAGCATAGAAATAAAAAATGCAAAAGATATGTATGTCCATTCTATTACAATAGAGGAGCTTAGCAAGCTTCTTGGATATAAGGGATAATCATGGCAGAAGAGAATGATAAAAATGAAGCAAAAGGAGTAGAAAAAGAAAAGCAGGCTGCAAAGCCAAGGAGGAAAAGCTCAAAAGCTGCAAAGAAGGCGAAAGGGAAGGTAGTAATAGCAAAGGGAAAAAGGAAGGAAGCGGTTGCAAGGGCAAGCATAAGGAGCGGAAGCGGAAAGCTGACATTCAATGGCATGCCGATAGAAATTGTCAAGCCTGAAGAAATAAAAAGCAGAATACTTGAAGCGGTAATGGTATCGAACACGGCTGCAGAGATAGCAAAAAACGCTGATATAGAGGTAAAGGTAAAAGGCGGAGGTAGCATGTCCCAAGCAAATGCAGCAAGGACTGCAATTGCAAAGGCAATTGTTGAATTTTCAGGTGACAATGCGCTTGTAAATGAATATATGCATTACGATAGGAGCATGATAGCTGGAGATTCAAGGAGGGTAGAAGCAAAGAAATACAAAGGCCCAAAAGCAAGGGCAAGATTCCAAACTTCATATAGATGATACAATGATGATGCCGGTAAGGTGCTTTAGTTGCGGTGCTGTTGTAGCTGATAAATGGGAAGAATATGATAGAAGAGTAAACAAGGAGCATGAAGATGCAGGAAAAGTGCTTGATGAACTTGGCGTAAAAAGGTATTGCTGCAGACGCATGTTCCTAGGAAACATTGATCTTATAGATGAATTTATAAACATAGGTGGTACCTAACCTTTTAATAGATTGCGTGCTCAATATATATAAGGGGCTGTCTGCTAGCTTGGTAGGCTTCCAGCTTGGGGTGCTGGCGACCCGAGAAGGCTTCGGGAATTCAAAAGGCATCTGAAAATCTCGGCGGCCCCAATGGTGTTAATATGGACGAAGAACTGCTTGCAAACCAGAATGATTATTTAGAGGCTGGCATACACATTGCCACAAAGGTAAAAGCGCCAGGAATGACAAGATTTATATACAAATCAAGGGAAGATGGGCTTTATTTGCTTGACATAAAGACAATTGACCAGAGGATACGCATGGCTGCCAAGATGATAGCCAGATATAATCCAGACAAGGTTGTTATAACAGCCTCAAGGATATATGCTGCATATGCGGCACAGAAGTTTGCTGATCTTATTGGAGCCAGATTTCTGCCGAAAAGGATAAACCCTGGAGTATTCACAAACCCTAACAGAGAGGATTTTGTAGAGCCAGAGCTTGTGTTCATAAACGACTCAAGGAATGAAAAGCAGGCAGTGAACGAAGCAAATGTCAAAGGCATACCGATAATAGCGCTTTCAGATACAGACAACTCAATAAAGTGCATTGATTTTGTTATACCTGTAAACAACAGAGGCAGAAAAGCCTTAGCATTCACTTATTTCCTTCTTGCAAGAGAAACCCTAAAGGCGCAGGGCAAGATATCCTCTAATGAGGAATTTAAGCTCAGTGTTAGCGACTTTGAAGCAAAGCTGGAAGATTATGATAAAAAATAATCTATTTCCTTTCTAATTTTTCCATTTTCTTTACAAAAGAGCCGCTTGTTACGACAAGCACTGAGCCCTGCTCCTCTTCCTTACTTGCATTAAGTATAGCCTCAATCAAGAGCTTGGTGCTATACTCCCTATCTGCTTTTTTTTCAATTGCCTTTTCCATTATATCCTCTCTAAATTGCTTTCAATGATTCCCTCTATGCCTTCTATGGGGACGCGCTCTTGCTCCCTTGTATCCCTGTTTCTAATGGTAACGGTATTGCGCTTATCTGGATCATTGCCTATCGTATCAAAGTCTATTGTTATGCAATAAGGGGTGCCAATTTCGTCCATTCTTGCATACCTTTTCCCTATTGAGCCGCTTTCATCATAAAATGCGCGGAATTTGCCTTTTAATTTGCTGTATACAAGCTGCGCAGCTTCAACCAGCTTGCTATCCTTTTGAAGGGGAAACACCGCAACCTTGTAGGGAGAAAGGCTTGCCTTGAGCTTCAGTACTGCCCTTTCCCCTGGCGCATAGAATGCATCTATAAGCATCCAAACATTCCTGTCAACGCCAAAGCTTACTTCCAGTACATTCGGTATTGCTTTCTTCCCATCTATATCCACAGACAAGTCCTGGCCAGATCCGTTCGTATGGCTTGTAAGGTCATATTCGCCCCGATAATGGAGCCCGCCGACCTCTCTGAATCCGCCCCAGCTTTCGACATTTACCTCTATATCCATATGGATCTTGTTGTAGAAGGCCTTATCATTGCCACCTTTCTCGTAAAACCTCAGCTTCTCGGCAGGTATGCCTATGACTTCTTTGTAAAACTTGTCTATAAGGCACATGTGGTAAACGTAAAATGAGGGCATGTTAAATTCTTTTATAAGCCTTGTCCCTGTAATTGATTGCTGCTCCTTCATGTATAGAACTACATTCATCTCACGCTCAAGCATTGCATCGTTTATCTCCCACTCTGGCATAAAGAATATTTGCAGCTCTGCTTGGGTAAGCTCACGCATCCTATACAATCCCTGCCTAGGAGATATCTCATTCCTGTATGCCCTGCCTATTATCGCAAGGCCTATTGGAAGCCTTTTCCTCAATATGCTGAATTCCCTGAAGAAATCGAGGTATGCAAGCTGCGCAGTTTCCGGCCTAAGGTAGCCCTTCTCGCCTTTGTCAGGACCAAGATGCACATCTACCATCATGTTGAATGCCTTGGGCTCTGCAAGCTCGCCTCCGCATTTTGGGCACCTTACATTGTTTTCATGTATCGCCTTGCTTAACTCTCCAACATCTGCCCCTTCTGATACCTTTATGCCGAGGTCATTTAGTAATATATCTGCGCGGTAATAGGTATTGCACTTTTTGCAGCCTACCAAAATATCATTAAACCTTGACGCATGCCCGGATGCAATCAAAGGTTTTTCAGGAAGGATTGTAGATCCTTCTATTAGGTAATAGTTTGGATTGCTATAAACAAAGAAATTAAGCCAAAGATTCTCAAAATTGCGCTTGAGCTGGGCTCCAAGGTGCCCATAGTCAAATATACCTGATATCCCGCCGTAAATCTCTGCTGTAGGCCAAAAAAAGCCTAATTTTTTTGCGTAGCCCAATAGTTCATCAGCATCCATTTTAAGCACTTATAGAATTTAGCTGCAATCGTTTATATTTGTTTTGCTGGCCTTCCTGAAGGCAAGTAATCTACATGCATATGTAATAAAGTAAACTTTATTTACTTAAAGAAAAGCTTATATATCTATATGCACAATATAATATTGCTGAGCTTTGCTCAACCACCCAGAGGACGGGCGGCGCAGGCCGCCCAATGCCTTAAATAAGAAAAGCTATGCATTGGCGGGGATTGAAGATATATCTGCCATCTTCACATTCTTCTCCAAAGACTTGCTATTTTTTATCAATATTATGCTTTCAAGGGCTCTATATGCCGCAAGAAGCGTATTGTATTTTGTCCTTGTTCTTCCCTTTGAGAATGTCCATAGATCCTTTATGCCGGCAAGCTCAAGCATCTTTTTGAGGTTTTTGCTTGCAACTATGCCAAGGCCTCTTGGCCCAGGCTTAAGCGTCACTTCAACACTTGAGCATTTTCCTTTAACAGTAAAGGGTATGCTGTGGTTTGTGCCACAGGTACATTGCCAAGATCCACAGCCAAATACCACCGGAATTATGTGCATTTTTGCATCATCTGTGGCGCTTTCAATGGCGTCCTTCACTTCAAGGCTCTTGCCTATGCCAAGGCCCACATGGCCCTTTCTATCTCCCACTACAACAACAGCCCTAAACTTTGCCTTTCTGTTATTCTTTGTCATTCTCTGGACATTCTTTATCTCTATAAGTTCACTCTCTAAATCTGGGAGTAATTCTCTGACAATCCCTTTTTCTTCTATTCTCTTGCCTTCGTGAAATATTTGCTCGATGGAAACAACTTCATGCGCTTTTACCCGCTTGCCCAATTCGGTCCTAGGCTCCCATTCTTCTTTTGGAGCATAGTCTTCATATTTCCTTGAATTTTCATCTTTATACAAAACATCACCTGCCCTCCAATTTTGCCTTTACGGCATCAAATGCCTCTGCAATCTTCGATTCCTTGCCCTGCATCTTGTTGTAATCATCTATGTGTTCGCCGCGTATTCTCTTTGCATCAAATTTTATATTGCTGCGGACGGCAAGCCCAGAATCCTTTGCGCCGAGCGCGGCTGCAAAAAGTATTGAACCTGAAGAAGGCTTATAAAGCCCTGTATCAAGTATGCAGTCCTTTATGCCAAGATTGCGTACTTTCTTTGCCAAAAGCATGCCAGTCAGATATGCTGTTGGGGTATTTGTTTTTGGCTCCCAACCCAAGCTAGCAAGCTCCTTTGAATATGCAGATGCAATGATGCGGTCGCCATTCTCTTCATAAATGCATATCTGCATTATTATGCTTCTATTGCTTTTGCGTACAACAAGCCTTGGCAGGCTGCTTTGCAACAATTTTATCCTTTTTAAATAGTTTGTAACGCCTTCGCGCCTCCTTCTTTTTATCATAACATCACTTGTGCCTCAATGCCTCTGCCTGTTCGTCGCTTATCTTAAAGCCTTTGCTCCTTATGTGGTTTATAAGCGAAAGCTTTGTTGGAAAGGAGCCTCCTTTTGACAATGCATAAAAACGCTTGTATGCTGCATTGTCGATAATTTTTTCAGCTTTAAGCGAACTAAGAATTCTTCTTTGGGCCCTTATCTCCTTGATGTATTTGAAGCCCAGGCGCGTTTTCTTTGTGCCTTTCTTGCTTCCCTTTCCTCTTCTTCTACCTTGCTCCCTTTTTTTGTTGAGTTCCTTGCCATATCTGCTTATATTCTTTTTTGCCTTGACTGCGTATATCTTGTTGGATTTTATAAGCTCCTTGACATCTGACCTTGTTATTGCCTCACTAGCGTTTTTTTCGCTACCTGCAGCTATCTTAATTGCACTCACGCCTCTATGCATTATTGAAGATGCGATTCTCTTTGTAAGTTTAATGCTCATTTATTTCCCTTTTTGTTTTTATAAATATGTTATGTTCATTTGAATATTTAAGCATCTCTGCCCTAAGCCTTTTTGAAACGTCATGTGCTATTACAATATTCTGTTGCTTCTGTTGCTTGTTTTCACATGCCTTTAGCTCTGCCAAATTGTGAATTAATATGTCTGCCTTGCCATTCTTCCTTGTACCTCTAATGCTGGATGGATTCCTATAACCTATTGTAGGCTCAGCACCCATAAATGCTTTTTTAATCCTTTTTTTGTTGTCTATGCCCCTTTGCTTTCTCCAACGGTCTTTTACCCTTGAACGGTTTTTAGCATAAACATTAGGAACTAAAAATTTTGGGTGCAATTTTTTTACTGCCATAAAAATCACTCTATTTCAAAATAAATCCCGTCTTGGAATACCCGCGTGTCTTTATGCGGCATTCTGCATTTGTTTATAAGCCTTGCTGCAGTCTGGCTTACATCATCCTTGCTTGTGCCATATAATCTAAGCTTCTGCCCTTTAATCTCAATCTTTGTATTTCCAAT
The DNA here is from genome assembly GCA_038877355.1 of Candidatus Micrarchaeaceae archaeon. Lineage (GTDB taxonomy): Archaea > Micrarchaeota > Micrarchaeia > Micrarchaeales > Micrarchaeaceae > JAVYWU01. Next base: position 7,568 of record JAVYWU010000027.1, read on the forward strand.
GAGCTTGACAGTTCTTGCAGATCTTTCGCCAAAAAGATTCTTGATGTAAACAGTGCTGTTTTTCTCTTCTATGGTTATTGGAAAATGGGCAAAGACTGTAACTAAGTTTTTCTCATAATAATTGCACACCCCATTTATATCATTAGAGAGTTCCTTTGCAAAAGAAGCTACAGAATTATCTGCAACCTTCTTGCGCTTGCCTGTAGCAATAGCTTCTACGCTAAGCTTTCTGCCTTGCACGCTTATACTTAGAAGATTGGAATCGTAGGCCCTGACATTGCTGCCGAGCCTGCCGCTTATCTTGACTGCACCTTCTGATACATTGACTGTCACTCCTTCTGGTATGTCAATCATCATTATATCCCTTAATAAACATAAGCAAGGAGCCTGCCTCCAACATTTTGCTGTGCTGCCTCTTTGCTTGTCAATATTCCCTTTGATGTTGTAATTATCAATGTCCCCATATCTTTGCTTGGTACATATCTAGATTCATATTTTGTTATGTCGTTTTTTGAAACCTTAAATCTAGGCTTTATAACTCCAATGCTATTTATTCTGTTTGAAAGGTCTATACGGAGCATTTTCGCTGCACCTTCAGTATATTCTGAATAGCCGTTTATATAGCCTTCGCGCTTGAGGGCATCCATAATCTTCTTTATTAATTTTGTTGAGTATACAACGCATTCGCGCCTTCCTACCATTTCATGAGTTTTTATTGCATTTATTGCATCAGCAACTCTATCAACCAAAACATCACCCGTATTTCTTGAAGCCAAGATCCTTGGCGACCTCTCTAAAGCATCTTCTGCATATATACAAATTGTGAGATCTTATTACAGCACGGCTGGTGCCGCAAATAGAACATTTTCTGATTCCCTTGCCTTTAAATTTTTTATCAGCGCTAACTTTCATTTTATCATCATTATACTACTGAAATATTATGCTTGGTAAGGTAATCAATTATTTCGTTTTTGCTGATGGTGCTATGCTGCTTTGAAGGCGTTGCTTTTTTTATCTTCCGGGCTGCAACGCGCATGCCCTTTCTTGCAAAATGCAAATTCACATTCATGCCAAGCATGCCAAGCTTTGGATCATATTTTATACCGCTTATATCTATATATTCCCTTATTCCAAAGCTTACGGTATTGTTGCTTATTGAGCTCTCTTTTATTTTGCTGTCGACAGCGTCAAAAAGCTTCATCGCAAGCTTCTCAGTCCCATCTCTAATAGTAACAAAAGCACCAATCTTTGAGCCTTTTGATATACCAAAAGAAGGTATTCGCCTTTTTGAAATAGAATCTGCTATCTTTCTCTTTGTTATAAGTTCAAGGAGCTTGCGGGCGCTCTCTTGCTTTTGCTTGTCATTTCCTGTACCTATGTTTAGCACTATCTTTTTTAGTTGCACCTCTAACATTGGATTCTGATTGCCTGCCAATTTATCACTCAATTACCATTATATTTTTTACAGGAGTTTCAAAGGAGCCTTCTGAACTCTTAATTACTGCAGTTTTTGAAGTATGCATCTGCCCCTTCTTTATTTCTTCTATTTCACCTACGATGCCAACATGTATGCCATCTATAACAAGGCACTTTGACCCGTTTTCAAGCTTTAAAAGCTTTTTCAAGGCCATTGATGGAAACTCAACAACCATTGAGTCATCTACATTTGCATTATATTTCTGCGGAAGCTCTGATATAATGCCATTATGGTACTGGACCATTAGCTTGCCATTGCGGATCCTAAATTTCCTTATTATCTTAAATATTGAAGTGTTTGCTTCGCCATCAACTTTTTTAAATGCAACCTTGCCGTATGTATTTATTGTCACTACATAGTTTCCTGTATCTTTTATTGAAACAATATCTCCTATACCTACTGGATATTTATAATCAGATATAACCTTTCCATTAACTTTGATTGCTTTTTCTTTTATAACGTATTTGCATTCCTTCCTTGTATTTATAATTCCGATCTTTTTGAGCAGAAGCAAGATAGGAACAGATTTGCTTGCGACATGCCTGCCTGCATTGGCCTTAGCCACATACTTTTCTTCTTTTCGGTGTATCCCCAAGTATTCCGGGGCAGCTAAGGATTTGAGATGCCTTCTATTGCCTTTTCTTGCCACTTAAATCACCATTATGGAGAATTCTAGATTCTCTGCTTTTATCTGAAAGATTAAGGTCTGTTATATAAGCATTATTGCTTCGTAAAGGCACGCTGTGCTCTTTACCTCTAGCATTTTTGACTTTTATGGAGTCTAAATAAATAGACGAAGTCTTTAGATCCACCTTAGTAACCTTTCCTGATTTACCTTTGTATTTGCCGCACATGATTCTTACAGTATCGCCAGCTGCAACTCTTATAGCTCTTGCTTTCAGGCCTAATTTCTCTTTCAGTTCCTTGCTTACATGAGCATGAACAAAATGCTGCCTAATGTGCAATGGTGCATTATACCTAAATTCCCTTTGCTTCCTTGCTTTGGCACTTTTCATCATAACCACTAAACTACTCTTGATGCAATTGTCGCAATCTTTATGTTCCTTTCTATTACTTCGCGGGCAACAGGGCCCTTTATCTCCGTGGCTATCGGAAGGTTTACATCATTTATTAATATGGCAGCATTGTCTTCAAACCTTACGCGCATACCATTTGCACGCCTTATTGGTTGCTTCTGTCTTATTATAATGGCCTTCTGGATTTTCTTCATATGTTGCAAGTTACCTACCTTGACGCTAACTGAAACTAAATCTCCTATGCCTGCATGAGATAGCCTTCCTTTGCTTCCATTGCCTCCTATCTTGTTAATAATAAATAAAACCTTTGCTCCGCTGTTATCGGCACAGGTAAGTATGGAGCCCGGAACAAGACATTTTGAAATCTTTGTAGATAAACCTTTCATCTAAATCACCTCGCAAGAAGCCATGCAAGCACAGAGGAATTGCAAGTACAAGCATTTATATGTTTTTGTAGATGCAATAAAGAATCCTGCTCAAAAGCCATAAAGCATGAAATTACTTT
>JAVYWU010000028.1:0-10293 GCA_038877355.1 Candidatus Micrarchaeaceae archaeon
CTTTGCAAGGTAAACTTGATAACAAGATTTATTGCATATATGTGTCTCCACTAAGATCTTTGAACAATGACATATATAGAAACTTAATGAAACCCCTTACAGAAATATATGAAATGATTAGAAAAGATAGAGGTATTGATATTATAAAAGACTCAATAAAAGAAGTTACAATTGGAGTAAGAACTGGCGATACAACTCAAAAGGAAAGAAGGGGTCAACTCTTAAAGCCACCAAATATATTGGTAACAACACCTGAAAGCCTTGCCATAATGATAAACTCTAAAAAATTTGTAGAAAACATGAAGAGCATTGAGTTTATTGTGATTGATGAAATTCATGAATTAGCAAACAACAAAAGAGGAGTGCACCTTTCCTTGACTTTGGAAAGACTTGTACAAATAGTAGGTCATGATATAACTAGAATTGGGTTGGGGGCAACATTATATCCATTAGATGAAGCCGCAAGATTCCTTGTTGGATCAAATGATAAAGGAGAGGAGAGAGATTGCAAGGTAATTGATGCAACATGGAGTAAAAAACTTGACGCAGTTGTAGAAAGTCCAGTAGATGATTTAATTTACACTGATGGTGATAAAATAGAAAATGCTCTTTATAAGAGACTTGATAAAATAATAAAGGAAAATCATACTACTCTTATATTTACGAATACAAGAAGCGGAACTGAAAGGGTAATTTTCAACTTGAAGGAAAGAATGAAATACGGAGAGGATATAGCGGCGCACCATAGTGCATTGTCTAGGGAAACTAGGATAGAGGTAGAAGAATTGCTGAAAAAAGGGGCCTTAAGGTGCGCGGTAACTTCAACAAGTTTGGAGCTTGGCATTGACATTGGCAGCATTGACAACGTGGTACAGCTTGGCTCTCCGAAAAGCGTAACAAGGGTTATTCAGAGAATAGGCAGGGCAGGGCATTCCTTCAAAGCCATGGCTAAAGGGGAGGTAATAGCAATAGATAGAGATGACCTAGTTGAATGCGCTATAATGCTAGACCTAGCAAAGAAAAGAGAGTTAGATTCTTTCAGTATACCAAAAAATGCTCTTGATGTACTTGCACAGCATATTGTAGGAATGTCACTTACAGCAAAATGGAATGCAGATGAAGCCTTTATGGTTGTAAAAAGGGCTTATCCTTATAGAAATCTAGAAAGGAATGATTTCAATTCGTTGCTTAATTATCTAGCGGGCAATTATGTTGGATTGGAAAGCAGAAAGGTATACGGAAAAATATGGTATGACAGCAAAGAAAACGTGTTTGGAAGAAGAGGAAGGTTGGCGCAAGCAATATATATGATGAATATTGGTACAATACCCGATGAAGTTGCAATAAATGTTTTTACTGAAAGCAAAAAATGGATAGGCAGTATCGAGGAAGAATTTATGGCAAGATTGAAGCCAGGAGATATATTTGCGCTAGGCGGCAAGCTTTACGAATTCTTATATGCAAGAAATATGAAATGCTATGTCAAAGAAGCAAAGACAAGCCAGCCTACAATACCGCCATGGTTTTCGGAACAATTGCCTTTGAGCTATGAGCTCGCTATTGCTATCGGCAAATTTAGAGACGAGTTGGGCAAGGCCATGAAAAATGATCTTAGCAAAAGCAGAATGAGCAAGGAAGCAAAAGAGATATTAGATAAATTGCCAGCGGACGAATCAGCAAAAAAGGCAATATATGGTTATTTTAAAGAGCAATTGCAGTTTATTGGAGATGTACCAACAGACAAACGTATAATAGTTGAAATTACCCGCGATATAGGAGGAGAAAAAGAGCAGTATATCATATTTCATGCACTCTTTGGAAGGCGGATAAATGATGCATTGTCCAGGGCATTTGCAGTGAGTCTTGGTGAAGAGCTAGACGAAGATGTTGCAATACTTGTAAATGATAATGGATTTGTTTTAGATGTAGGCAATATGAAAGTATCAAGCGAAACTATAGAAAGAGCAATAGATGATACGCTGAATATGAATATAGCAACAACTCTAAAGCTTAACATAAGGCATACAGAGATTATGAAAAGAAAATTTAGGCATGTTGCTTCAAGAGGCTTTATGGTATTAAGAAACTATATGGGCTGGAAAGTGAGTGTAGGTAAGCAACAAATAAATTCACAAATCCTGCTAAATGCTGTTGAAGAGATGGATCGGAATTTTCCTTTATTGAAAGAAACTTATAGAGAAATATTCAATGATATGATGGATTTACCTAGAGCACAAGAAATTGTTTTAAAAATAAGAAAAAAAGAGATAAGCTACAACATTATAGAAACAAAAACTCCATCACCGTTTTCGCATAAAATAATAACATTTGGAAATGCGGATGTAATAATGATGGAAAGCAAACGCAAGTATTTGCAAAAACTCCATAAAAAAGTAATGGATGAAATAAAAAGAAAGAAGAAGGCTGATAAGTTATGAAGTTATGCTTTCGTATATCTCCGCTGCTCCCCTTGCAAAAATAATTGCTGACATTATTCCCAAAAATATTTGGCCTATAATTGCAGGATAATTGTCTACATATTCAAATATAAGATACGAAAAAGTTATTATCTTTGCTATGTTTATACTGGCTCTGCTTACATTCGAAGTATAAACTATGCTTGCAAATTGCGACTTCATCTTCGACGATGTTCCTTTTGAACCCATTAGTGCATCAGCAAAAGAGTGTACAAGCACTATTGCCAGAACTAAAAAAAGAGGCACAATGGCAAGGCAAGCAAAAAGTATCAGCAAAGAATATTCTGCGAATCTATCTCCTGCAATATCTATCCTTGGACCAAATTTAGCACTTAGCGAGACTTTACTCTTATAAGCTTTGATTTCTTCTCTTGCAGATTTGTTTCCTAATGAAGAGCGCAGATATCTAAAAAAAGAAACAGTTCCTTTGCTTTCTTGCCTAACTGCAAGAAATCCATCAACGCCGTCTAAAGCAGTAGCTGCCACAAAAATGATTGCAATGGCCAACGCATTAAATTTTTGCAATACAAGCCACACTACTGCAACAACCAGCGCTACGCGCAATAATGTTGCTGCATCAGCAGATCGCATCTGCCTTCACTATTTATGATCAGCTTGCTGCAGGAGCTTCCTTTATTTTTACTTGGCTTATGCTAAGCGGAGGTATAAGCCCTAAAGAATAGGCAACAAGCGTGCCGGTTGCACTGCATCTAAAGTTCAGCCCGTTTATAACTTCTTCGGCTATTTTTGTTGGAAGCATGTGCTTTTCATTCCAGTTTTTGATTGCGTTGTCTACTGTATTGTCCTCTGGCTTGACTTTTACATTGCCAGTAATTTTTATTGTGCCTACTTTGCTGCTTGCAGATTCTATATCAAAATATTCTGCAACAAAACTGAACTTTATGGCAATCTCTTCGCTGTCTTCCTTAACCTCTTCCAAATTTACATTTATTTTCGGAAATCCTTGCTTGCTCAAAGAATCTATAGATTCTATACCTCCTTCAACGGTATTTACTGTAAATGCTGTTATCATTCGATCATCAGTTTATTTTTCTGTAAAAATATATAAATATTTACATATGAAATATTTTGCTGACGAATTGCAAAAAGAGTTTACATTTGCTGCCGCCATTGTAGCCTATAACTACAGGGGAGGTGCAGTTACTTTTCTTATCGCTTTAGCTATTGGACTTATGATAGCGATTTTATCTTGACTTTATATAGATTTTTTTGCAAAATAAATCATGCATCGTTTGATTGGAGTACACAGCCCCATTCTAAAGTAAAATTTAGGTATGGTTTTATATATTTTGCTTGATGTAAATATTTATCATGCAGTTGTCATAAAATATGGGTCCGTAACTCAGCCTGGCCAGAGTGGCTGGCTTTTAACCAGTAGGTCGGGGGTTCGAATCCCCCCGGGCCCGCATGCTTATATGCTTATAGAGAGTTCCATATCAATCTATGCAAAAGCTTTTTAATTATTTTAATCAATAATATCTAGGTGAGCAGATGGTAAAGTATATAATAGCCAAACAGCTTGTCGGAAAAAAAGTAATAAGTACCAGTGGATATGACATAGGCAAATTTCTTGATGCTGACATAAATGAGATAACTGGAAAGATAAAGTATATGATTGTTGAAGCAAACCCTGATAGCAGCCTTGCATCAAAGCTTGCAAGCGAAGGAAGTGAGCTAAAGATACCATATAACGCTGTAACTGCAGTAGCGGATTACATAATGGTAGATACAAAAAACATAGATTCTAGCAGGTGATCTTATTATAATCTGCGGGGGTGACGAAGCAGGGAGAGGAGCATTGCTTGGGCCTCTCGTAATTGCCCTCGTATCTATAAGAAAAGAAAGGGAGCACAAGCTTCCGGAGCTAGGAGTAAGGGATTCAAAGCTTTTGACGAGCAAAAAAAGGGAAATGCTATATGATTCCATATTTGGCATTGCAGAAGAAGTCAAAATAGAAAAGATATATCCTGCTGAAATAAATAGCGCGATGAAAAATAATATATCATTGAACGAGCTGGAAGCAATACATTTCGCCAGACTTTTTGATAATATGGAAAAGCAGGTAAGTATGCTCTATCTGGATTCTCCCGATATTATAGAAGAAAGATTTGGCATTAGAATAAAGATACTGGCGAAGAAGCAAGTTAGAATTGCAGGCATAAGAGCAAAAGCTACAGAAAGATCCAATACAAAAATTGTGACTGAGCATAAGGCTGATTCAAGGTATCCTATAGTTTCGGCTGCGAGCATTATTGCAAAGGTAGAAAGGGATAGAGAGATAAGGAAAATAACAAAGGAGTTAGGAATAGACATAGGCTCTGGCTATCCATCTGATTATAAAACCATAGATGCTGTTAGAAAGAATATTACAAGAAAGGATTTAGGTAGCCATATAAGGATATGCTGGAAAACTTTTGCTAATATAAAGCAAACAAAGCTTGATAATTTTGGCTTAAATTTGAATAGTATATGATTGCTTTTTCTTGGACCTGTGGCGCAACTTGGATAGCGCGCCCGGCTTCGGACCGGGTGGTTGCGGGTTCAAAGTGGTTAAGACCATGAAACTCCCGCCAGGCCCGTTTTATTCTTATGATATTAAACGTTTGCAAACGCAACGGCTTAACTTGATACTTTCAGCATAAGCGTGCCAATTTGTGTATTCTGGAATCCTGTTTGAAGGCTTGTATAGTTAAAAAGCAAATAGCCTTTGAATATGCTTCCAATTTGCCCTGAATATTGCTGCGTACCTTGATAGCATTGAACAGTAAAGGTATGATTTGAACCTATTGGAAGGCTAAGCGGTGGAGATATAGATACCATATTATAATAGGTGGCATTAGTATTGCAGCCTATAGAAGTTATATTTATAGGAGATTCTGTATTCTGCTCTATGTTTACAGTAAGCTTTCCAGAACTTGACAAGTAGGCGTTTATGCAGCCAAAGTTGGCTTGAAGCAAACATGTTGATTGGATAAATGACGAAGGGCTAAAAAGGCCTAAGGCATATAAACTTGCAAGCACAATACCAAGCAAAAGTATTGCCCAGCCGTATGTCATAAGGTATTCCATTGCAGATTGAAGTTTCATAATCTCGTACAATTATTTAAACAAAAATTTATATACTTTCTCAAGAAAACCAGGTAAGGAAACAATAGCTGCATATTCTTAATATTTTACTTTAATATAAATTTATATAATTAAGTATAAATATTTTACTTAACTAAAAGTAAATAGGAAAAAGCGTTGCCGGCGCTATACAAAACGGCAGTTGTGCAAAATTGCACAGCGGCTTGCCGCTTGTTCTCTGGGCAGTTGCTGGCGAAGCGCTTGCTCCGGGTGGTAGGATGAGCATAAAGAACAGCGAAGCAACTGACAGAAAGGCAAAAGAAGCGATTCGCAAAATGCTAAGGGAGGCATGCAGCGATGAAAGCATAAACTACAAAATAGAAGAGGAGATTGCAATGCAGCTCTATGATGTCGCAAGGGCGATAGCATTTGCTTATGGGAATACTAGAGCATATGCTTGGAGTGGGCTTGCAAAAACCTATCTAGTAAATGTGAGAGTTGATGTATACGGCATACAAATGAGCATAGATAGCGAACCAAAAAATTCAGAAGAAAAAGATTGCAAAGACGAGGGGGCTCCCTCCCCCTTACTAGCTCAGATATGCTTTTGCGCCGCCATAATCAATTCCAAGCTTGTAAAATTCAAAGCCAGCATCTTTCAAAGCCCGGCAAACATCGTCACTTGAAGATAGTGCAATGGCCATCCCACCGCCACCGCCTCCACTTAGCTTGGCTCCATATGCTCCATTTTCCATAGCTATTTTAACCGCTTTATCAATGCCTTCGCTTGAAACACCAAGCTCTACAAGGAGATTATGGTCCTCAAGCATTAATTTTCCTAGTTCAACCATATCTCCTTTTATCAAGCTTTCAAGACCTTTTCTTGAGCAGGCATCTATTTTGTCAAGAATGCTTGAGGTATATATTGGATTTTCTTTGTATTTTCTGGCGACAAGCCCAACGGTTTCTGCCGTGCTTTTCTTCGGACCTGTATCTATTGCAATGATATTTGCCACCAGCTTTGCATTTACTTTCCTTATTCCTTCAGCGTCGCTATAGCACACTATGCCGCCCATGTAAGAAGTGCTAATATCTATTTTTCCTGCATTATCGTTTTTATGTATGATTTTCTCTCCTTCACGCGCTATCTCTATAAATTCTCTATCTGAAAGTGTTATTGAATGAAGCAATGCAGCTGCAAACGATGTTGAACAGGCTGCGCTACTTGCAAATCCTTTCTTAAAAGGTATGGATGAAGTGACTACTATAGACTTTTTTATATCTATGCCATATTTGCGAAGAGCAGAAGCAGCAATTATAGCATAAGGAAGGAATTCCTGCAAAGAAGAATATGCTGCACAGAAATCTGCTAGGGATTCTCGCGAAGCGTAAGAATCGTAAAGGGCATTAAGTTCATTAGCAGAAAATAGAAATTTTTTGCTAGTTATATCTGGCAAGGATATTTCAAATTTGTCGCTTTCTTTAATAGATGCTTTGGCATATTGATTTATGCCAAGCGCTATTGAAAGCTTGCCGTATACAACAGCATGCTCTCCTAGCAGTTTTATTACTCCAGGAGCATAAAACTCTATAGTTATCACCTTTTATTTAGAACTTGCAACTTTGTTTACAATTGCATCACGCCTAAGCAAATTTCTTAAGCTATTTGACTTCTCAATTATATGGAGTATAGAAGGAGAAAGGCAGATAAAAACGCTGTTTAGAGATATGCCTGTTGAAAGGAACACAGGCATATCAAGTTTGGAGGTAACTATACTTATCATTTTAATATATTTGTTAGCTTTTTCTTGATAAGTTTGATTTTCCTTTTCCATGAATTTCTATTATATTTTAATGCTTTTAATTATAAAGGTTTTGTTCATCTAATCACCTTGCAAGAGACCATGCAAGAATTGCGAGCATGCATATAAGCATTGCTGTTGCATAAGCATATGGAATATTATGTTTGGATATGGGCATAGAATATGAAGCTGCTGACCAGCGTAAAATCATAAATGCAAAAGGCCATGCAAAATTTTGAAGCGAATCAATATGATTCAGTCTCTCTGCCTTTCTCGCGTATCCTGCTGTTCTTTTCCGCACTAACCATATTTACCTTAATTTTCAACATTTTTTATAAAATATAATGCCTTTGTTGCCTTTCATTAGCTTGCCAAGCCACAGTTTCCGCTTGCTGGGTTAAAGCAATCTTTTTATTTTTTTTATTGCAAAAAAAGAATGGTGGTGGGATGGAAAAGCTATCTAAGATACATATTGCCCTTTCAATATATGGAAGGCAAAAAAAAGTTGAAGAAAATGATGCATTTTATGAATTGAGTAAGCAGGGAGCAATAATCAATGGCACGCTTGAAATAAAATGTACAGATAAGCAGATATCATCACTTTTAAGAAGATTTGATGGAACAGAGTATAATCAAAAAACAGCTACGCTCACTATGTTACCAAAAGAGGCAAAAGAAAAGCTGCTTGATATAATAATAAGGAAAAAGACCGCAGGGCCAGAGGCTGTAGATGAATTTCTAAAAAATGAGTCACTTGAAAACAAAGAGCAGGGCAAGTGCGAGATTTAGTACCGAAAGTGGAAGCAGGTAAAGCCATCCTATCTTTATCATTCTATCAATTTTCATTCTTACTGTTGTTGCACGCACTATTATTATGAATATTGTAAGCAATACAACTTTTATGATAATCCATGCAAAAGGAGGCAAGAAAGAAGGACCAAGCCATCCGCCCAGGAAAAGAACAGATATAAGCAAAGTTCCAAAAAACAATCTTGTATAATCTAGGAATAGCGCTAAAGCATAATATGGCGCGCTTACATCAGTGAGCCAGCCGGCAATAAGTTCGTTATCAGCCTCGCGTACATCGAAAGGAGGCCGCTCGAGCTCGGCTAACATAGTTACAAAAAATACAAAAAAACCGATTGGAAGCAGCAAACAATACCAAAGGCCCTGTTGCATTTCAACTATATTAGCTAAGCTGAAGCTGTGGGAAAGTATTGCTATTGATGCCACTACAATTAGCATTGGCATTTCATAGCCAACTAGCACCATAGAAGACCTCTGTGCACTTATTGAGCTATATTTGTTCCCGCTAGACCAGCCAGCTAGAAAAATAAGGGTTGGGGAAATAGAAAGAAGAGCAAATACAATTATCAAGCTTATTGATGAGCTTATGCCAACGAAAAATTTTGTTATTGGAATGAAAAAAAGCATGAATACAAAAAGTGCATAAACCACTGGAAGCATTGATAGAAAAATTAGCTTATCAGCTTTTTTTGGCAAGGGCGCTTGCTTTGAAAGCAGCTTTATTACATCAGCCATGTTTTGTAGTATACCAAATTTGCCGACATATGAAGGGCCGTGCCGGGATTGTATCCTAGCTATTATTTTTCGCTCACCCCAGCCAAACATGTATACAAACATTATCACCAGTATTATAAGAAAAACGGCAAAGATTATGGCAGAAACAATTAAAGCAAGTACATATAGAAGAAGGCCATTGAAAAAATTAGATAGGAAAGAATATGCGTAGCCAAATACAAAATCAATAGCGCCTGAGCCTGTCTCTATCAGCATGCAATCATTTAGTAATTGGTTGCATAAGGTATTTATCTATGTGGGCGTAAAAAATTTAATGCATTAGTTGCTTTGGAAAATAGAAAAAAGTATTAATGCAATGCATCAGAAGCCATATATTTCTATGTTAGCGCAATATAATTAATGCTTAGCAATAGGGATTGAAATGGAAGAAGAAAAGAATGAGGATGTTATTCCTACCGGCATCTCAGGATTAGATCAGATGCTTTTTGGAGGCATATCAAAATATAATCAGGTTATAATTGCAGGGGGGCCTGGCACAGGAAAGACTCTACTTTCATTTGAAATTGCATATAACTGCGCAAAGCAAGGAATAAATTCTGCTTTTATAACGCTAGAAGAGTCTCCAACAGATATACTAAAAAATGCAAAAAAAACCTTCAAAAATTTTACGGATATAGATGAAATAGTAGCAAGCAAAAAGCTCATTGTATCGGGATATGATGCTGCTACAAAGCTTCAAGAGAGCACCGATTCTGAACTTTATACATTCGGAAATGTAGTAGCAGACATTGAAAATACAATATCATTGAACAATGCACAGCTAGTTGTTATAGATTCTATATCCCTGCTAAAGCTCATACTCAGCGACGAAACGAAGTACAGGAAAGCCGTATTTGCCATGGTTTCAAACCTTAAAAGGCTTAGAGTTACTTCACTTATAATCTCTGAAATATCTTTTGCTGAAAGGAAAGATATACGCTTCACTCCTGAATTCTTTATATTTGATAGCGTTATTGTAATGTATCCGCAAAGCGAAGAGGATAAAAGGACACTTAGCCTAGAGATTGTGAAAACTAGAGGGTCAAACCATAGCTGGGCTCTAGCACCATATGAGATTCTGCCTAACGGGTTCCGTGTATTTACAATAGAAGATTAGATTTGGTAAACTACCTCTACATAGCGAAAAGGGCTTCATTAAGATGAACAATATGGAATATAGTTCCGCACAATCTGGACATCTGCCATCAGAAAGCTTTAAGAGGTGGTTTGCAGCAACTTCGTTATTGGAAAATCTGAATCATATTGATTCGCTTCAAAATTTTGCATGGCCTTTTGCATTTATGATTTTACGCTGGTCAGCAGCTTCATATTCTATGCCCATATCC
>JAVYWU010000029.1:0-310 GCA_038877355.1 Candidatus Micrarchaeaceae archaeon
TAGTCCGACTAATGCCATGCATGTCAAAAAAGACCTGCTCGGTAGAATAGATATGATTATAGATGGAGGAGATGCATTCTTTGGGGTTGAATCTACTATTATAGATGCAAGAAATGCAATTCCTGTACTTCTTAGGCCAGGCCCCTTTACTGCTGAAGAGATACGCAGCTTGTTTGGCGGCATAAGCATACCTGATGAAGTCAAGGAAGGCATACCTTCAAGCAAAGCCCTTGCCCCAGGAATGAAATACAGGCATTACGCACCAGACAAACGCCTTTACATCGCGTATGATTTGAATATAACAAAAGAG
>JAVYWU010000029.1:320-9716 GCA_038877355.1 Candidatus Micrarchaeaceae archaeon
AGCAAGCTATACTTTGATATGCTCTGAAGAGGCTGCAATGGAGCTTGGCAAGCATGATTTTATATCGCTTGGAAGGCGAAGCAATATGTATGAAATAGCAAAAAATCTTTTCAAGGCGTTGCGGGAGCTTGACCAAGCAAAAGGAAGCTTTGGCGTAATAGAAGGATTCGCAGATGCAGGCATAGGGCTTGCCATAATGAATAGGATAAAAAAGGCGAGCGGCATGGCGCCAGTTTCAAGCATAAAAGATTTTTATATGGCGTAAACTTCAATCCTTATGCAAAACCTACCTAAGCTGCGGATTTGCTTAGAAGCAAATAAAATATAAAAAACATAAAGCATGACTTCTTGCTTCTGCTTATGCTTCTTGCATTTGCATTATTCTGTCCTAAGCGCTTCTATGGGGCTTATCCTTGAAGCTTTCCATGCAGGATACATGCTTGCAAGACTGCTCACAACTATTGCTATAAGCATGGCAACTATTATAACTGTGGGGCTTATTACTGGTGTAAATGATATCGATGAAGCTGATGTGCTTGAGCTTGCTGCACTTCCCGCAAAACCTCCAGGCCTTCCCGCAAAGCCTCCTCCTGCAAAGCCGCTATGGCTGCCTGCAGTAGCTACTGCAGGCGAAGAAGCAGTGGAGCTATGTGCGCCCAAAGTAAGAAAACCTGGCAATACGTACGCTGCAACGCTTCCTGCTATAATGCCTATTATGCCCCCAAAAAGGCCTATTATGATGCTCTCAGTGAGGAACAATGCCATGATGTCTCTCTTCCTGAAGCCTATCGATTTGAGTATGCCTATTTCATGGGTCCTTTCTGCTACTGATACCATCATTATGCTTAGTATGCTTATTCCAGCTACAAGGAGCGATATGCCTGCTATGGCTGCAAGCAGCAATCCCAGCGAGCTTGTCACAGATGATATGGTGGAAGCCAATTCCTGCACTGAGATTATCCTTGCATTGCTTCCATATATATTGGTTAGCATTGTATCTACTGAGCTTACTGCATTTGTGCTGCTTGCTTTTACTACCAATTCGCTGTATGAATATTTGTTTGTAAGCATCTCGGCTTCCTGTAAAGGTATGAATATTGATGAATCCGGCGATATAAATGAGGTAGTACCATACTCTTTGAGTATGCCTATTGCTACAAGTGTCACGCTACCTGTTCCGCCGCTTTGGCTATGCGTTGTAAGGTATATCGGCTCATTAAGGTTTATGGAAGAAGATACTTGGCCGGCAGTGGGAAACGCTACATCATATCCAACTAGCGCATAAGGCAGATTTGTGTTGTTATATATGCCGCCTTCTAGCAGATTTATGCTGCCCAATATGCCCACTAAACTGTAATTCTCTACTCCATATACTGTCACAGTTGTTGAGGTTCCAGCTTCGCTCAGATTCCCGCTGAAAGAGACTATTGGTATAACACTTGAAATATTGCTCAATGACTCTATTTCCGCTATATCTGCATCGGTGAATATATGCTGGCCAGAGGGCATCATATAAAGCGTGGTCGGCCCCACGCTTTCAAGTGAATGCGAAATGCTGGCAGAGACTCCACTTACTAACGATATGAGGGCAACGATTGCCGCTACCCCTATCACTATTGTTAGGATAGTAAGTATAGTTCTAAGCTTCCTCTTACGCATCGCTTTTGCGCTGAGCCAGAACAGATCATTTGCTTTCATTTATATGCCTTTTTGTGCGATTCTTGCGCATTCTTAGATAATACGCATATACGCCAATTGCTATTATAACTGCAGCCACAACTGCTATTTCTATATATAATGCATTGCCCTTCCTATTGTTGTATCTAATATACCCAGCTGGCGATGCCGAATTGCTGTAATTTCCAGAGCCTACATTGACAATGTACTTAAAATCTGCAGTAAGGTGCTGGTTCAGATTGTTAAGGTATTTGATTTCTATAGGTATAACATATCTGCCGGCCTTGCTGGCAATAAAGCTGAGGCTGAAAGCTGTTGGCGTGGCAACGGGTATGCTGCCTATGAAAGTGCTATTTGATCCGACTACATTAATTCCATTTGGCGGATATGCGACAACGCTTGCTGCTGTAGCGCCTATAGACCCTAAGTTATCTATAGTTGGAGTTATGGTAAATATTGAGCCTACGGTAGGATTTGCAGGAAGGACTGAAAGGCTGACTTGTGTCAGATTAATAAAGCCAGGGGCAAGGAATGTTATTGTCTTGGAGAAGGTTTGCGGCTGCCCATTCAGTGTATAAGCAAGTACAGCGCTCATTGAATCTACAGGTGTACTGGAAGACGCCTGCGAATAGAGTTCAATTGGAAAGCTTGCATTGGAGTTTGCGGGTATATAAGGAAATATAAAATAGCTGCCATTTCCCAATATGCTCAAAGGCGATTGGGAAGCAAGCGATATCGAAACATTGTATATTGCAGCGTTGTTCCCATTATGCACAATCATATTTGTGCTAAACGCCTTGCCTGCAATGAGGGTTTGGTTGGATGGGTATATGCTAACTAGCTGGATTGCTTGAATAGTATAAAGGTTGATGGTGCTGCTGGAAGTGGCATTATACCCATATGGATTTATGAAATGTGAATTAAGTATTAGTGACGCCAAAGAACCTCCTGAGGCAGTTGGATTGTAAAGCTCCAATGTGATGTTTTTGCTTTTTCCGGGCGCTAGATAAGCTATGCCTTGGGGTTGGCTAATTATGCTTATGCCACCAGATGCCGATGCAGATATGGATATGTTTGACAGAATCCCACTGCCAGTATTCGACACATTTATAGTAAACTCGTTTAAGCCTGGGCCAATAGCCTTTTTATAAGGAGTATAGGTTAAATTGGCTGAGCCATAAAGCGGAACACCAACATTTACGTATTGTGAATACCTCAAAGTTGAGTTTGAATAATTGTAATATAGATCAAGTGGAAATACATATACGCTATTAGGTCCAGCAGCCAATTTTTTGCCTATGTTCAAGTAGAAGACCATATTGAATGTTGACCCTGGAGTCAACTGCCCCAAATATGCAGTAGGGTATTCATTTGAACCATTAAAGTTTGAGAAGCCTCCAAATATCTGCAACTGCCCTTCTACTCCTACCAGGCTGCACGTATTTGAGAGAGTTCCATAGCTCTGTATAGATACAGTCAGCGGCACGTAGTTGTCGCCAGGTCCAGCGGATATGTGTGCCTGTGTGGCATTTACTTTATATAATGTGGAATTTGATGCACCCCATGAAACTCCTATAACCTTAAAACCAACATTCGCGTTGATGCATGAAGCAGCGCTTATAAATCCTAATTGCATTGTTGCAAGCACTGCAACTACTGCCAATAAAAGATATATTCTCATTGTCTTACCCTTGTTTCTTTTTCTATTAATCCATCCTTAATATAAATGCTCCTATCGGAGAGCTTTGTGAGATCTGGATCGTGCGTGGCCATTACCACCGTTACATTCTCTTCTTTGCTCATTTTTGCAAGCAAGTGCAGCACAGCTTCAGAATTCTTAGAATCAAGGTTGCCTGTAGGTTCATCAGCTAGCACCAGCTGGGGCTTGTTTATCAATGCGCGCACGATGGCAATCCTCTGCTGCTCGCCGCCGCTTACTTCATTTGGCTTCTTATTTATCTTTTCTCTCAATCCGACTTCTGACAAGAGCTTTTTTGCAAACTCTATGCCCTGCTCATTGTCCCTTCCGCATACAACCAAAGGCAGTATTGCATTCTCAAGGGCTGTTAGATAAGGCACCAGATTGTATGCTTGAAAAACAAAGCCTATCTTTTCGTTTCTGAGCAAGGATAGTTCCTTATCAGATAACAATGATGTATCTACTCCGTCTATAAATATCTTTCCTTTTGTTGGATTATCAAGCGTACCTATAAGGTCTAAAAGTGTGGTTTTGCCGCTGCCTGACGCCCCTAATATGGTAAGGAACTCGCCTCTGCTGATAGTAAGTGAGATGCCTTTGATTGCAGTGTAACTTATCTCTTTGGATCTATACTCTTTCCATACATTATCTAGCTTGACCACGAACCTGCTAGCTTCAGCATTTCTTTTTATTGACATGATATCATTTAAGGCGCAATTTCGATTCCATTGATTGCAGTTACCCCTTCATTTGTTAGTACAATTATATCATAAGTGCTATTTACAGCAACTTTCATATCTCTGCCTTCATAGACGAACGTTTCTTCTGAATGTGGCTGCAAAATATATTTTGATTCTGCGGATTGATTATGGATAAAAAATGGCGTTGGAAAAGCATTTAATGTTCCATTGGCTTCAACTGCAAAATCAATGCAGGGTGTTGGCCTTTGCATAAAAAATTTGAAGTGATTTTGCCAGGGCATGTCATCTTGTATAATAATTGCATTTATCGGATGCGGCAAAATTATTTTCTTTGGTGCCATATATTCATGCATGCCGTAGTTATCAATTATGGCTGAAGCATTTATAATAAGGCTGCCGTTTGCTTCTGTATAGATATTTGACCAATTATCGGAATTAGCAATATTCCAATGCTGCCCTGCAATTGATGCCATGCTGTTGCCTTCCAATATAATTCCATATAGTTCTATTGCCGTGTTGCCTGTATTTTCGATGCTGACATTGAATAAGGTTTCATTTCCGTTGGTTTTTAAGCTTGGATTCTTTATAGATATATTTATTGCCTTATTAAAAGGGTTGTTATGCATAACATATCTATTGTTTAGCATTTGCGCATTTATTCTATTCCGCATCAATGTACTGCCAACACCATTGTGTTCTGAGTAAGTTCCAAAAGCTGCATTAAGAAATGGAATCATTACAAACTCATAATTGCCGTTATTGTAGGTTGGTATTACAATAGGCATAAGATCTACAATAAGATTAGAGGATGAATTTAGCTTTGCATGGGTGCTTATGGTTGCATTTACCATTCCTCCAGCAATTGCTACGGGATAGGTTACATTGTTTATTGTTATGCTGGCTGAAGAAATATTAAACTTTACTGCGTATACCTTGCCGTCTTGGCCTATGTTAAAAGTGCCTATTATTTCGCTGACGTTTACAATGCTAAGTAGATTTATTCTTCCGGTGCCGTTCAATGGCAGCCATTGCTTGATGCCTGAGTCATTTACTAGCACCGCAAACGACGAATAATTTATGTACAAGGCTTGTGTTCCAATTGGTACATGCGGAGGATCCGTAAGGCTTATTGGTATGCTTAATACTTGAGGATTATAAACAACGCTAAAGGCATACAGTAAGCCTATTGCAGCTGCAATTGCTATTATTGGCAAAATTACCTTGCTTCTAATATGGTTAACTTCTATACTTCTGTGGTTTTTATTTATGTATGCATCATATGCTGAAGCATTGGCAATTTTATAATGCTTCCATTTGTGCAAATGGCTAGGCATAAGTTCTATAACTCCAAGCGATTCGAGCTCTTCAAGATGTTTGCTTACTGTTGATTGAGCTAAATTAAGTTGTTTGCTTATATCCTTCAGATTGTCCACCCCTTCCGATATTAATTCTATTATCTTGCTTTTGGTAAGGCCGTATTTTGTCATGCAATACTTTTATTTAAAGCAATTATTTAAAAGTTATGAAACATTTCGCTTTTTATTTCGCTTTTTAAAAAAAATTCTAAGTTGATGCGTATGATGCTTCTATAAAAATAATTTTAACCCAGCAGCGGAAGTACTGTGGCTTAGCAAGGGCTGAAAAATTTCATTGCCTTGTCGGATGGTAAAACCATCCAGAAGCCAAAGTTCTTCAAAAAGAAGGAAAAGAGAATTGCATATTGGCAAAGAATAGTCGCAAAAAGAAAGAAAGGCTCAAAAAGGAGGCAGAAGGCAAAAGAGAAACTTCAGAAAGAGTGGACTGAAGTCGCAAACCAGTCAAACGACTTCGCGCAAAAACTGTCGCATACATTGGTTAATTCAGGATACACATCTTTTGCTGTAGAGGCATTAAACGTACAGAACATGAAAAAGAACCACAGGCTTGCGGAGGCGATACAGAATGCTGCATGGAGCAAATGCATAAGTATGATTTCTTACAAGGCTGAAAGTGCTGGTAAGAAAGTAATAAAAGTAGACGCAAGAGACTCTACACAGGAATGCAGTAGATGCGGCAACATAAAGAAAGGCAAAGAGAGGCTTACACTCAACGACCGCACCTACCACTGCAACGTCTGCAATCTGATAATGGATAGAGACCTAAATTCATCAATAGTGATACTCAAACGTGGCATACTCGCGAGAGGTAGGGCAGGGCCTGCCCGAACTGACGCTCAGGGAGATATTTGCCAATACAATGCAAAGGGCATTGCAAGCAGTGTCGGCGAACTGAGAACATACCCTGCAATCGCAGGGGAAGCCCATATGCTTTAGCGGTGGGAAGAGGTCACAGGTAAAGTGGATAAGATAAAAAATATTGAGGATTCAAGATTCGCTCTGTCGCGCCTGAGCATAATGCTTATCTCTGGCATAAGTTTCTTTACTGATGCATATGACTTGTTTGTAATAGGGATTGTTCTTTTGATTGTAAAGGATATTTTTAGCTTAAGCGCAATCCAGATCGGCATGCTTGCCAGCGTGGCACTCTTTGGTGCAGCAGTAGGCTCAATAGCTTTCGGGTACCTTGGTGACAGGTTAGGCAGAAGATATACGTATTGGCTTACAATATCTATATTGATTATCGCTGCAATAGGCTCGTCGCTGTCTTTTGATTTCACACAGCTTCTGCTTTGGAGGCTTTTGCTTGGCATAGGCATTGGAGGGGATTATCCGCTAAGTGCTACAATAGTTGCTGAATATGCAAGCAAGGACAGCAGAGGCAAACTTGTAGCTTCTACTTTTGCAATGCAGGGTTTTGGAATAATTGCAGGAGGAGTTTTAGCTGTGGGGCTCCTTGCAGCTAATCTGCCTATGGACTGGATATGGCGCATACTTCTCGCGGCAGGCGCTATTCCGACCATTGCCATTTTGTATTCAAGGTCAAAGCTAAGCGAAACGCCATGGTATTCTGCATATCAAAAAGCAAGAAAAGGAAGGAAAAGAGTTGTTGCAAGCATAACTTTCGGAGAGCTTTGGGCGAACAACCACAAATACATAATAGGCAGTGCATTAGCATGGTTCCTTCTTGACATATCATATTACGGCACTACAATCTTTACTCCATATCTTGCGACGTTTTTTGGCTTTTCAGGAATTTTTGGGCCTTCTCTCGCATCTGCTTTGATACTCATAATAGCTGCGATTCCGGGCTATTGGGTTGCTGTGTGGCTTATAGACAAAGAAGGCAGGAAACCCATGCAGGCAATCGGCTTCCTAGCAATGGCATTGCTGTTCATAACGCTTGCCATATTTGGAAAAGGCATGCTTGCGTATATGCCTGTTGCCTTTTTTAGCTTATATGGCCTTACCTTCTTCTTCTCCAACTACGGCCCGAATATGACTACTTATGTATACCCTGTTGAGCTCTACCCTACGCAGTTTAGGGCAAGAGGGCATGGTTTTGCAGCTACATCCGGGAAGATAGGTGCTGCCCTTTCAACCCTATTGTTTCCCCTACTTATTGCCTATTTTGGCGAATTTAGCGTAATGGCCCTGCTTGGTGCAGTTGCATTATGCGGCTTTGCTGCAACCATGCTGCTTCTCCCTGAGACAAAGAAGAGGTCTCTGCTTGAAACCTCTGGGGAATCGGCCCTTCTTCTAATAACAGATATACTATACAGCAAATTTGAAAGCATGCTTGAGCATATAGGCAAAGGAATGCGCTTGCTTAGAATGCGGATGGATTCAAAGTTGTCAAATAAGGACTTTGCCGATGGTGCAAAAAGGGAAGAGCATTACTGCGACATTGATGCGAGAAGTATACTTGATGGAATGCTTGATTCGAAGCTGAACAGCATTGTGTATTATGACATATCGCACTTGGCAAAGAGGCTTGATGATGTGATGGATGGAATAGAGGAGGTTGCAGCACGCTTTTTGATATATGATATGAAAGGAAGCGGGAAAGATATGCAAGAAATGGTTGAAGCAACAGCGGTGTGCATCAAAGATCTCACGGAAAGCATGGCCCTGCTTGCAAACATCCAGTTTGATCCAAATGCGCTTAAAGCACTTTCAAGCATTGCAAAAGACGCTTCAAAATACGAAAATGTTGCAGATACAGTTTTTAGAAAATCTCTACATGATGCAATAAAAGGAAGCAGAAACATGAAAAACGTGATTGCAACAAAGGAAGTTTATGAGGCAATAGAAAGCATAAGCGACAGGTGCATGGATGTGATAGATATAGAAAATGACATAGCACTAAGGTATGCCTATTCTAAAAAGCTAATAAAAAATTGATTTGAATTTTGGATCATATAAAATTAGACTTATTGAAAATAGGAAGATATAAATATTTATATAACTACATATATCAGTAGTGATATAATGAGATATATGAATTATGAAGGAAGAAATGCAGAAGGAGGGCAAGGTTGCTGTGGATGCTGTCGCAAAAACCGAGAAAGCGCATATATGAAAAGAGGGTATAATGAAGATGAAGAAACGTATCCACATTGGGGTATGCATAAATTCAGATATTATAGTGATGAGCCAGACTTGAAGGAGAAACTAAAAAACTATAGAGATGACCTAGAAGAAGAGATAAAATATATAGACAAGAGAATAAAAGAGATTGATGATGCGGATTCTTCAAGCACCGAAGAAAGCAAAGAGGGTAATTGAATGTACGGAGGTTATTGCAAATGCGGCCCCTTTATTATAGACGTTATTCCTAAGGGGTTGCTAAAACCTCTTATACTCAAGCTCATTTCGGAGAAGCCGGTGCATGGATTTGAACTAATGGAGGAGATATTTGAAAAAACCAATGGGTTTTGGAGACCGGGCCCTGCAGCAATATATCCTGCGCTTTCTTGGCTTGAACTACATGGCTATATAAAGCAGAAAGACAGTAGCGAAAAAGCAGAAAAGGCAAGGAACGAATATGAAATAACAGAAGAAGGTAGGAAGGCGTTGGCTGAATATGAAAAAATGTCAAACGGCATAAAGGACAGGATGCATAGGTTCAATGCACTATATGAAGATTTATGATCAGATCTATTAGCGCGAATATATTCAATCAACGTAGAGTTTTTGTATCCGCGTAGATCAAAAGTTTAAGTATCTTGTGCCTAGCACAGAACCTGCCTTCTCCAGCTTTTTGCCTCTTTGCCAAATTTTTATAGCTATAAGAGTACAATTTTTTCAATCAAATTTTTACTCTGTTCTTTCTTTGCGCTTTATGAAGGTATATGCATCTGATACTCTTTGATGAGTTTTGAGGAACTTACAAATAGATCCCTTCGGACTAGCCCCTTTCTCTATCTGCATAAGCAGATAT
>JAVYWU010000030.1:0-9058 GCA_038877355.1 Candidatus Micrarchaeaceae archaeon
GCTTATATCTCCCTGAAGGGCGTGGGTTTTACGCCACATTAGATAAAACAATACAAGAAATGCAAACAAATGCAAAAACAAATAGTGAACTACTGTGCTTGCTTATACTTGCTTATGTATTGGAATAAGGTTTCATATTCCAACTTGTAAACTATAGATGCCTTTGCTGCCTTTCATTAGCTTGCCAAGCCAGGCTCACGCTCGCTGAGTTAAAATTGCATAAGCTTTATGTTATTATTATAAAAATGTACGATGCATAATGTGTATATAATAAAGCAGCAGTTGCTGCTAAGTGATTTGTGGTTGCATGTATAACGATTTAAGAAAGCAGATGATCGAAAACGCTAAGAAAGGCATTAAAGAAGCATATGAAAGTGAGGAATACTCTTTAATACAGGCTATTAATGCTATGTCAGAACTAGTTAAAAGCAGCAATCTTGCTAATGAACGCCTTTCAGAATGGGATGGATTATATGCACCTTCGGCAAAAGTTGATTCAAACCAGGCAATAGAGCTTGCAATGCAGATATGCTCCGGTAGCTATCTTGACAAAAGCGGAATAGGAAGAAAACCAGAAGCCGAAGAAGCAAAAAGCTTGAAGGCTTTTGCAGATATGGCGCGTAAAATGCATGAAACCATAGATATCCTTGATGCATATGTAAAAGAAGCTGCAAAACGCTTGATGCCAAATTCCTCCTATCTTATTGGTGAGAACCTGTCTGCAGAGCTTTTAAGCAAAGCTGGAAGCCTTAAGGCCCTTGCAACAATGCCTGCAAGCACAATACAGCTTCTTGGTGCTGAAAAAGCGTTGTTCAAACATATAAAATTCGGCACCAAATCTCCAAAATATGGGCTTCTGTTCAAGCTGCCTGAGATTGCTACGGCAAAGAAATGGCAAGAAGGAAAGATAGCTAGGGCATATGCTGCCAAGCTTGCTATAGCCTTCCGCGCAGACTATTTCTCAAAGAATTTCATTGCTGAAAATTTAAAATCTCAGCTTTCCACCTCTTTGGCGAAGATAATGGCATCAAAGCAGCCAGAGAAGCATATATTTAAGCATGCTCAAAAAAGCATGCAAAAGAAGGTATATATTCAAAGCAGCGGACGACGCAAGCATAAGTAACCTCTTCCCATGAAAAAATTCGTGGGCTTCCAGAGTGGCTTGGTTGGTTGTTATGATGCCCATATACTTCTTGCTTCTGAGATTGTCCTAGCATAAGCATTGCATAATCTCCATATGCTTGGCTCTATCTTTGAGAGCAATGCTTCTTTTTCTCTATCTTAAATCCTTATTGCAGGTATGCCTGCAATTCGGCTTCCTTCTCTTTATCTGTGTAAGTCATATATTTATTTTGTATTCTGCAAGCGTTTTCCTGTTTCTTTGCAATACGCTTTTGGTTTTTCAAGAAGTGATTGTAAAGATTTTTTGCGAGGAACATCTGCCTGTCTAACTTTGCCTTCTGTTCCTTTGAAGGATATGCACGGTCTTTATATGCAGTTTTCATTACAAACATATTTATGAATCTTAAAATTAAATAAAAGTACATGCCTTTCTGCTAAGCTTATATCTCCTTGAAGGGCGTGGTTTTACGCCACATTAGATAAAAGCAAACCGCGGAACGGTCCAGAAGCATCGAATGAATTCTCATCTTGGAAAGATGCATATTTGATGTGTAATTTCTTTACATGCATATAGCATGCCCTCACTTGCCGTGTCAAGATTTTCTATTTTGCAATGTTAAGCTCTTTGTTAGCATTTTTCCAAAATGTTGTTATGCTCTCAAGATAATTACTGTTATGCATTATTTCACCGGCGCTTTCTATTATTTGATAATAAGCACGCCATGCATATCTTTTATCCATAAACAGTATTACTGCTTTATCGCTCTCGTTTCTTATTGCACGGCCTATTGCTTGCAAAGTTTTGACGAGTGCTGGAATTCTATATGCATAGTTATCGCCATTGCCTGGAAATAGCGTATCAAGATATGCTATCTTCATGCTGAGTTCCAAATCTGGTTTTGCAAAAGGTATGCCTACAATTGCAATGCCTTTTATTATATTATTTGAATAGTCTATTCCTTCACTTAAGCTGCCGCCCATAACTGCCAAAAGCATTGTGTCTTTGCTTTTATAGAAGTTTTCAAGAAGCTTCTCAATTTGCATACTCCCCATGCTTTCTCTCTGTATAACCACTGATACGCCATTAAGATATCGAAGGATTGCATTTAAAACAGAAAAACTTGGGAAGAACACTGCTACATTGCCAGGTATTGCTTCCTTAAAAGCAGTAAGCTTTTTAGCTATTTTTATATATTCGAATGCAGATCTATGCTCATATTTGGTAGTAACTTCACTATCTATAAATGAAATTTTGTTTGATTTTGGAAAAGGCGAAAGATAATTTTTAAGTATTGGGTTTCTGGCTCCAAACATATTAGCATACATTTCTAATGGTGCAAGTGTGCCGCTCATAAATATATTTGAATATGTTGTATCTAGCACATGCAATACTTCCTTTGGATATAAGCAAATCAGTTTTATTGAAATGTTCTTTTCATCCTTTTTGATTATTCTTGCAACTGAATCACTTTCTATAGCCCATTTTTTTAAGAATCCAGAAAGCCTTGACATGTATGGATATTTGTTTGGATGGATTTCATTATATTCAAGGGCAAATTTGTCAAGGTTGTTTGTTATGCTTTCCAAAGAGCTGCTTATTTCTTCAGGCAAATCATTCTTGCTTATCAATGCTTCTTTTTTATTATTTTTAAGCTTTGCTTCTGCAAGTTTCTTAATCGCAAAGCTAATATAGGATACGTCAAAGTCTTTGTTGAGTACGAGAATTTCTTGCATTGCTTTGTCGATTGTTTGAATAGACAAATTGCCTGTAAGATAGGATTCACTTGCTTCTATAATGTTATGGGCTTCGTCCCATATTAGAATTGCATTATCAAGCGAATGCGCTATCTTCTTCAAAAACATGGTCCTGACTGATGGATTTAATATGTGCGCATAATCTGCAATTATTACCTTTGAAGACCTTGCAAGCTTTGTTGTGATTTCATATGCACACATGCCGTAGTCATATGCAACACTGAACAATGCATTGTGGCCTGACATAGAAGCTGCCATTACTTCTTCAGGAATATCTTCTGCAACCTGCTTATAATATTGGCAGCGCCTTTCCTTAAGCAATTTGGCGCATGCATTATAAAATGTGCTGCTCGGCCTCATATTTATATTATCATTTGTACAGAGGGTTTGCTTTCCAACAAGATCAACAAACCTAAAATTAAGCTTATATTTTGCCTTCAAGCCTTTCAGCACTTCAACAACTATCTTATGCTGCGACATCTTTGGCGTTAAAAAAAATATATCGTTGCCATTGCCAAGTGCAAAAGTAAGCGCTGCACTTAGTGAAGCGTCTGTCTTGCCAATGCCTGTTGGGGCATTTATAAGTATGTCCTGTTTGCTTTTAAGTGCAAGGTATATGTCATCTATCATCTCCTTTTGGTAAAGTCTAGGCGAACCAAATCGAAATAGATAATCCATCATCTTCAACTTTTGCGTCAAGCATTAAGATCTGCAATAGTTTCAATCCTGTTTTTATGCTCTATACCATATCTTTTAACTTTCTCAATATCTACTTTATGCTTTTTGGCTATATTACCTACAAACTCCATCATGGCATAACCTCCAAGGTTTAGAAGTGCAGTCAAGGTATATTTTGAAAGTATAGAGCCCGTAGAAGAGGCTTTCACATCTCTTGCGGCCATTTTTGCGAGATGCCTATATGAAGCATAATATACAGCAAGCATTGATTGGGAAAGCATTTCTGTGTTGAGCTTGTGCGATTTTATTCTCCCCATTGGTACATTGAGCATTGGCGTAACGGTAAATTCAAAAGGCCTTCCATCGATATAGGAATTGCTAAGTTTATTTATTAACGCAACCGTATCCCAATTGTCTTCGTCGGTCTCGCCTTCCTGGCCTACTTGCACAGTAAATGCTGACCTCCAGTAATACTTCGTTTCGTTTTTAACACCATTCCATACAATTTCCCACCAGCTTCCATCAGGCCCTATCTTAAGCGGAAGGGTTTTGTTTGGCATATGTTTCCTTGCAAGCTCTTCGCTGCCTGTTTCAAGCCCTGTTTGGATGCTTATCCATTTATTCTTCCTGTCCTTCACAGTTTCAGTAAGCTTTTTTAGTATATCTGGATAGCCAGCAGGAATGGATATGCGCCCGTGTGTTGGATTTACATCTTTTACGCCTTTTATAGAAATCATTTCCTTAAACAAGTTGATTAGCTCTTCTTCATTTGGCTCAAAAAATTTGCCGTGTTTGTATCCAAAAAATTCATCAGAATGAAGCCAAGCTCTATTGCCTTGCCCTTCACGTATATTTATCTCCACTTCTTTCTTTATCATATCAGTTGTATAATACCTGAGGGGTTTAAGAGTAACCTCACAGAAATCGCAGCCGACGCCGCATCCTCTCATTATTTCAACCATATCTTTTATTACTGGCCTCACTATCAATGGAATATCTTCAAGCTTCGGCGTTGCGGCATATGATGTCCTAGCAATAAATCTTGGATCGTCAACCCTAACCGGTTGGAAATTCTCATCAAATGTTATATAGCCTTTAATAAAATTGCTGTAATCTACAGAATCTGATGCTATTTCTTCAAATAATTCATTTAAGATATCTTCAGTTTCACCCTGTACTGCATAATCTATATTGAGCTTTTCAAAATCCTCCTTTAAAACAGTAAAGTCCCATACGCCAGGACCTCCAACAATAAGTTTTGCCTTTTTGCCTTTCCTTAGCTTGTTTAAGTATCCTATAAGATTTTCAAATTCAATCCTCACCCAAGGATAGCTGTATTTGTCAAAAAGTGCGGCGTATGACATGGTAAGTGGGCCTATTCCAAGTGGATCCATTGTAGAAACACCGATTATTTCTGTTTTGTCATCTACGAATTTGCTTACGTTATTTATGTCAGTGACAGCAACATCCTCCCTCTTGTTTTCTCGTAGAAGGGCTGCCTCAAGCTTTCTTAATGAATAAGGAGCATGACGAAGTTGGCCATCTTCATAATATTGTGGAGGTTTACCTTTCAGAAATTTCCATATGGGCTTAGGCATTACCTTACTTGGAGCACTTGGCAAAAAGTCCAAAAGAGGAAAATCTCTATAGGTATAGATTAATGTTGAATCCGCAACAAGCACGTATTTTGCCATGGAATCATTTAGTTTTTTTTATATTGCCTAGAATCATTTAGTTTTTTATAAATTTAAATATTTAGGAAAAGAAGGTTTATCTTTCTTCTATTTTAGCATTTTTGAATTTTGAGTAGTTTATAAGCATGGCGAGGGCTCTTGCAGCACGTTCAGGAGAGGGATATACGGGAACTCCTGAATTTTCCATTATGCTCCTGTGTATCTTTGTATATGTGCCTCCTGCACTCACAACTACCATCGGCTTTTTCATCATTGAGTTATAGCGAATAAGCATTTCAGCTACCTTTGAATCTGCACCTGGAGTCTGGAAGAGGCATATGACTATTATTGCGTCCACGTTGCTATCATTGCTTATAATTTCTAAGGCGTCGCCAAATCTTTTTTCGTCTGCATCTCCTGCCATGTCAAGAGGCATGCGTATGTTTACAATAGCAGGCATTGCTTCCCTCAACTTGGCCTTTGATTCCTCATTAAGCTCGGGGAATATCATGCCATTAGCGTATACCGCATCTGACGCCAATACGCCAGTACCTCCACCATTTGTTATTATAGCTACGCGGTTGCCCTTCGCAAGAGGCTCTGCTTCAAATATCTTTGCGAAATCGAGCAATTCATCAAGGCTTTTTGCTTGTATTATGCCAGTTTGCTTAAACATAGCAACATAAGCTTCATAGCTTCCTGCCAGCGAAGCAGTATGCGAATGCGCAGCTTGAGATCCTGCAGAGGTTGCACCGCCCTTTATTGCAATTATTGGTTTTATCTTTGCAACTTTTGTGGCTATCTCCATAAATTCCCTACCGCGCCTTACGCCCTCCAAATAAAACAGCACGCTTTTTGTATCCTTGTCTTGGCCAAGGTAATTAAGGATGTCGCATTCATCAAGATCAGCAGCATTGCCATAAGATATAAACTTAGAAAGGCCAAAGCCTTCATCTGCGATCATATCAAGCACGCTGCTCCCTACGGCGCCACTTTGCGTTGCAAAACTCACTCCCCCGATTTTTGGCGTGTCCATCTTGAAGGTTGGAAGGAACAAGGTATTTATGCGCTCTTTTTGGTTCATTACTCCTAAGCAATTTGGTCCAAGCAAAGGTATGTTATATTCTTTTGATATATCAACAAGCTTCTGCTGCAAATCAATGTTACCAACTTCTGAAAACCCCCCGCTAATTACTATCACACTTTTTACATTTGCTTTTCCACACTCTTCTAGCACGCTTGGAACTACCTGGGCAGGAATTGCAATAACTGCAAGGTCTATATCCTTTTTAATATCAAGAACACTTTTATAAGCCTTGTAACCAAGTATCTCTCCTTCTTCTTTTATATTTACTGGATACAATTCCCCATTAAAGCCACTTGAAACAAAATTTTTCATTATTATGTAGCCAATTTTTTCTGGATTCGAAGAGGCGCCTATAATGGCAACGCTTTTTGAATTCAACATATAGTCAAAATACATATATTTGTCCATATAAACACCGTAACATCATTACTGCCAAGCATATTTGCTTTCATGCGATTACAGAGTATATTCCAGCTTCTTAACTACTTGCAATGCCTTTTGTATCATATTGGCAAATATCCTCTAAGCGTAAGTTCGGGCAGGGCATACCCTGCCTCTTTTTGAGTATGCATTTTGCCTTTTTGATATGCATCCCTTGTTTCTTCAATGGGTTTGCAGTAGAATTTCTTTGAGAGTTTGAATTGCGTTTCTATCTTTGACTTACATTTGCAGTTTGGATAGATTCTGAATTTATATAAATTTATATACCTTTGCCAGTTCTATGCAATTTATGTTTCTATTCATATTTATATTCCTTTCTGCGGTTCGCTTCGCCCCACTTTGAAAATGGGGATCTGCCAATTATTTTGTTAAATCAAAATTCTTATATCTACTGCAGAATAATTATTTGCGTAAACTAAAACAGGGTTTAGATCAAGTTCTTTTATGGCGGGTGTTTCAACAAGCATCTTTGATACCTTTAAAAGCAAATCTGAAAGCATTGCTTTCTGCTCTGGCATACCCGCAATTATCTTACTAGATTTAAGTTCATTGATCATTTCTTCTGCATCTTTGAGTTGTATAGGGCATATCCTCAATGAAAAATCTTTGAATACTTCAACATATATACCGCCAAGGCCCAAAAGTATAGTCTTGCCAAACTGTGGGTCTTCATTACCTCCAATTATTATTTCTGTGCCAGGCTCAGCCATCTCCTGCGCAAGTATGTTATATGGAGAATATTGCTGAGCTTTGTTATATAGATCGTTAAATGCGTTTGTTATTTCATTAGGGGATTTTAGGTTCAAAGCAACAAGCCCGCTTTTAGTCTTATGCAATGCTTTGTCAGAAAGAACTTTCAGTACAATAGATTTACCGGAAGCGAATTTTATTGCTTCTTCTGCAGTTTTAACATAGCTACTCCTTGCAGTATTAATATCATATCTATTTAGCAGACTTACTGCTTCCATATAGTCCATTAATGACATAAAATCAACCAATAAATAAAAATATAAGAATGCTTATAATCAAGATAGCAGCAACAGCAATCCCTATAATTACAGGTTTGCTGCTATTGCCTTTGTAATGCATGCTAGCAAGAGCATTCACTTCTTCTTGAGTCGGTGCATTTGATGCAGCATCTTCTTTCTGCGTATTTGAAGAAGCAAGAGGAACTGAAGCCGGCTGTGCTTGCATAAAGCCTTTTTCAGTAAGTATAATTTCAAGTATACCGTTTTTAAATTCTGCTGATATATAGCCTTGCTTTATAAGCTTGTAAAGGTGCATTGCAAGGTCTCTCTGCATAAGATTCATAGAAGAAGAAATTTCGTCGATTGAATGCTTATTGCTTACAAGTATCTTGAGTATTGCATCATCAATTTTGTCGAATGGATCAGATGCATGCTGGTCAGCTTCTGCAAGAAGCTGCTTGCCTGTTTCTGTTATTATTATTTCATTGTCGCTAAGTGATGCACTAAAATCTGCAAGACCCTTTATTTTCAATCCTCCAAGTATATTTGAAGCATCAAAAAAAGAGGAATTTAAAGCTGGACCGAATTTATCTGTAACCATGCCAGGAGTTATTTTTGTCAAAGCAAATATATCCACAAAAGAAGGTTCATTTGCCACAATCTCACTTTCCATATATTTTGCATATTAACCTTTTTATCCTTTTATATATTTCAGTTATTAAGATGTTGACTTTTTAAATACAATTCTAAATAATTTTAAATCTTTATAGCTGATTTGCCTTTTTCAAAATCGAAATAGGATAAATAAACAAAAGAAGCGGCGCAGAGAAGAATTAAAATAATACATAAGACAAAGAAGAGATTCACGTCAGAACAATCAAAAGAAAGGCATAAATAACAAACCCACACATTATATAACGGCAAATTATGAATATGTTGCTTACCAAAAAGTAACATACACAATTGGTCAAATGTTTACGTAAGAAAAATCTACTAAACCTCTATAGGAAATTCCGCAACTGCCTAAAAAGAGAAAGGCATGCACCCCTCTAGAAGTTAGCAGATTTATAAGGATAACAGACGTCTGCATAAATTGCAGTGTTGTGCAATATCTACCTATCGGGTAGAATGGCAATATGCCCTTTATGGCATTCAACATTTGATAGAAGTGTAGAAGCTGCAAATAAGATAAAGCAAGTAAAGCAAGAAGGGTTTTGCCTAGGGAACCTAGGCGAGACGCTCGCAGAGGATTATGCCTCTGCAAGTAGATGCTTGATGCATAAAAAGCATTTTACATGTGAAAGCAAGCATTGCCATTGAAACGGGAAACTCAA
>JAVYWU010000031.1:0-8011 GCA_038877355.1 Candidatus Micrarchaeaceae archaeon
ACACTATCGCATCAAGGAGTATACCAAATTCATACATAACAGGGTATGCTGCGCTTGAGCACTACCGGCTTACTACGCAGATAACATCCAAAATCCAAGTGGTAGCTGCAAGATATCACAGGCCCATAAAGCTTTCTTCATACACTGTTGAATTTTCCAAAGTAAAAAGGGACTTTATTTATGGCTATTCAGACACAAATAATGGACCTGTATACGCAGAGCCTGAAAAGATATTCGTTGACGATCTCTACTTGCACGGCAGGCAGTATTATGCCGAAGAATTCGAATACGCGCTTGGAAATGACAAGATAAATATAGAGAAATTGAAAAAATACGCACTGATGTCGGGAAAGAAAACAATACTAAAACAGGTAAATAGATTTATCCTTGCAAAGACCTGACCAGTTTATTGTATGTCTCCACTGGCAAAGCAATTGTACCTACTCCGCCAAAGCGCCTGTTTACTCCGAAAAATTCAAGCCCTATGTAATCTCCGTTTTTCTTCTCTCCTATTTTTGCTATAGACTTTTTCGCGTCTTCTTTTCCCATAACTATTAGAAAAAGCTTTTCGTCAAGAATTCCGATAAATCCTAGCGCTACATAAGGATAACTGCCGTCTTTTTCTTTGATTAGCATTATATCGACCCTTTTCGCAACTGGATACGCACGCGGATCGGTATTTAGGTCCATTTCTTCGAATTCTTTCGCAAACGTATATTTAAGGTATCCTAGCTGTTGCATTTGCATGTAGGCCGCCTGCTCAGGCTGTTCGGCTCCTTTGGAAGGCATTTCCTCAGGTTCTGTTTCCATTTCCACTTGTGTTTTCTTTGGCATTTTATTACCCCATATTATATGATACGCGCAAATTTTCGTATAAAAGCGATATATAGCCAATGCTTATGTGTCTTTTTTATATCTTTCAGCATATCTTTATAAAGCTTTCTTTCATCGCTTGTAATATTGCCTTCGTGCTTTACTTTTTCTTTTATGGTTTTAGTGCGGATTAAGCCTTTTTGCTTGTGTACCTGCGTTTCTTCCCAGCCTATCATAGATTTATATGATTCGATGTACCATATATCCAAGCTCGATGTTTTGAAGTCTCGATTAATCACTTTTATTATATCGCGCGTAGATATTGTCTCCTTAGGTTTCTCCGGCAACGTTTGGCTGGCTTTTGCTGATAGGTATTCTTCACGCGTAAAACGTTTGAAAAAATAATCTTTATTTGCAGTAATGTTCTTATATAACATCTCTTTTTTTGCTTTGATACAAATTTCTTCTATATCGCTCGGGGAATATTTCGCTGTCGCAAGCGCCAATCTAAAATAGCCGAAACCCGATATCTTGCGGTTTTCAACAGTTTTTAAGAATCTTCTGAACAATATGAATCTGTCTTTTAAGCTCGGAGGGGGAACATATATCAAATTCCCAAGCCTGCCGGGCCTCTTTGCTGCTACGTCTACATCCCATATTCTGTTGCTTGCGCCAATAAACAATATCTGGTTATTTCCATTATGCACTTCCTGCATTGTTTCAAGGAATTGGGTAGTAGCATTAAGATTAACTACGCTTTCGCCCCTCGCTTCGATTTTTTCGCGCGCTCTTATTTTAGAATCTACCTCATCAAGAAATATTATGCATGGCTGGTTTTCCAACGCAAGCGTAATTATTTTTACAATGTTTTTTTCCGTTTCTCCAACCCATTGCGAAAATATGGTTGCTAAATCAGGTTTTATAATATTCATATTGAATTCCCCAGCTAATGCTTCGGCAAACATTGTTTTGCCCGTTCCAGGAGCTCCGTAAAGAAGAAGGCCGCTTGGCTTAAGATGATGCTTCAAATATTCTTTCCTGTTTTTGATTAACAAGATTACTTCTTTTGCAAGTTCTTTTTTTAATTTTTCCATACCTTTGATATGGCTAAAATTAATAGATGGTTTTTCAACTTTAATTTCAAGCTGTTCTTCTTGCTGTTGTGGCTTTTCTGACGTGAAGCGTGCGAGCCTATCTAACAAAGAAATGTATTCTTTTTTAATCGCTTCGTTATTTGAGATCTTTATTAGTTCCTTAATCTCAGATTTTGCCTTAGTTATATTCCTTGCTTTTAATAATTCAGAGATTTCTTTTATTAACACATTTTCCTCTGGAGTGATAGCTATCGAAGCGGTCTGGTCAGATTGGGCTTCCCCCATTCATACCATCTCTATTTTTTATTGAGTTCCAATATGGCCTCATGCGTCAAAATCCCGTTTATTAGATTTTTTATTTTAAGCCTTTCTGATTGCGTCCTTACTCCTTTGCTCAATAAGATTTCGTCTAGTGATGAAACAAGTACCTTTCCATCTCTCACTTGCTTCGCTATGTCCATTGCCATCTGCGCTCGTGCTTCATCTAGCATCGTTTCAATGTTTTGGGCTTTTAGATAGGCTGCCTGCTCTTTTTGCCTTAATAATTCATACTTAAATCTTATTTTTGGCGGCATATCACGTATATTTTTGAACTCGCGCACCGTATATGGATGGCGCTTGAAGAATGAGTATATTGCGTCATCATTTCCAGAAGCAATTATTTTATCCAGTTTGCTTACCAGCCATGGGTCTTTTCCTGGCACTACAAGCCTCTGCCTAATTAAGAGAAATCCATATTTTATGTGTATTTTGTGGAACCACATATTAAACTTTTCCCTCAAGAAAAGCGTCGGCCTGCTCGAGTTCTGGTAGTTGTATATCACAAAAGGATGCTTATTTCTGGCCCCAAAGGATACAATAGTATCATTTATGCTCTCTGGATCCATGCTTTTTAAATTTATGTTCGTAAAGTTTCCTTCATCGTATAGAAGGTCAGGGAATGGACTGCTTGCCAATAAGTTTAGCTTATTTTTTCTGCTTAGAAATATTATCCTATCTTCTAACCTAAATTTTTGAGGCACAAGTTCTTCAAATTTTCTATATTCGGTTCCGTCCATTTTGAGATATTTACCTTGTGCTAATTGTTCTTCTATATATGGCCTAAAGAAACCATTAAGATCTTTCCATGAATAAATCAGAAACCTAATCGATACGCCGGTTTTGCCAGAACGGTTATCGCCTGAAACGAGCATATGAATTTCTCCATCTTCAATTACTCGGTAATGGTTTATCATGAACGCTGATCGATGCAATGCATTATGGATTGTCTCCAGGTACTGCGTTTCTTCATCTGTCCATTTTGTGAATTGTAGCTTTTGAGCTACCCTGTATAAAAAAGGGAGTCTATCGGCTTTTCCTTTGCGCATGGCAGCCTTCTTGGCCATAACTACAACGAATTTTCTTCCTAATTCTGAAATTATCTTCTTTGTCTTTATTGAAGATAGCACTGAATGGCTATCTACATATTTGGCATAACTTTCCAGCGTGAATTGTTCCCCTGTTTGCGGATTTATTTCACTACAATAGATTTCTTTTACAACATCGTATTTGTCTGCAAGTTCTATCATATATGACAAGAAATAAGTTATTTCCCCAATTAATCGCGGGTCTTCGATTAGATAATTGCCATTTCGCTCTTCTGCTACAATCTTTGCCACTAACTGTGGATAGGCTTCTTCGATTGTATACTGATGTATGTTGTCATATATATATTTTCCATAAAATTCTTGTTGTATATTCTCGTCCTGGTCCTCCACCATTATCTTACCCTTTACGTTTTTAATATAGCATTTGCCGATGAAGTATTTATTACTGGCGCTATTCTGTACTGGCTATGATTCAAGATTAAGATAAAATGGTTTATTGCTGCGGACGCAGAGCTGAATGCATGTAGAGCTGCATTACTGAGGTATATATTTACTCCAAACATTATAGCATATATTGCTGTACTCAATATGAAAACATAGAATAGCCCCCTAGTTAGTCCAGCGAGCAGCGATTGTGGCTTCTTTTTTGCATTAAGATTATCTTGATAAATTTTAGCAAGCACCTTCCCCATATCTTCATTTAATGGCTTCGCTACTTTTGGATCCATGCCCATTTCGCTTAAAGAAAGTTGCCTAAAACGAACAGGCTGGTCGCGCTGGTAAAGGACGAAAATTGTAGAACTACGAGTTCCCTTCAAAGAATATTTCTCATCTGTATTTACAGCAAGTTTATATCTTTGCTTTTTGTCATTTAATATAATTACTTTTCTTTGGTAAGTTTGGCCATCTTCTGCGGCATATGACTCTAAGTATAGCGGCATGGATATTTCGGCTACTGCAAGCCCTTTTTCTTTCATCACTACAGTAATCGTGTCTATTGCCACCATTTGCGGTTTGAATTGCTTTTTATCTTTTTTTCTAAACAATACCATACCTGGCAATCCTGCTAAATGCGAGAAGTATGCTTGGAGGGTTCCTAGCGCGCCGCTTGTACCTTTTATCACGCCCCAAGCCTGAAGGTATTGGCTCGATGCATATATATTCATGACGGCGGTAAGAATTATACCAGCAATGAGAAGGGCAGGAAGCAGCAAATCGGCAAAACTTGTGGTTTGTTGAGATACCATAAGTTTATCTATCAAAGCATCTGCATCAAGGCAATAATATAGAATATCGCTTGCTTTT
This sequence comes from Candidatus Micrarchaeaceae archaeon, assembly GCA_038877355.1. GTDB lineage: Archaea > Micrarchaeota > Micrarchaeia > Micrarchaeales > Micrarchaeaceae > JAVYWU01. The sequence goes on from JAVYWU010000031.1 coordinate 4,580, forward strand.
TTCTGTTTCTCTGCAACTTCCTGGTAAGTTTTTGTATCTGTTAATGCATACGCAGGTATTTGAGCTTGTGTGGTTTGGTCCCAATAGCTTATGCATCCTCTATCAGTAAGCGTATCCCATTCTGGGCTATATCTGAATACTTTTGTTATAGGGAATTTCTTTTTGGTTAGAAAAAGGCGCCTAGCGTTTCTTCGTTTTATGCCTTTTAATCCTACAAAGTCATATGCATCGTAAGTTATGCGCTGACTTCCATCCACCAATGTTGTTACAGTACATGGAAAAGAACCTATCTTTGTATTATTTTTCATTACATAGCCAATAAATCCCAAAGACATAACAACTACCTATAATAATCTAATTTTGGGTTTAGGCGCATTTGATTCAGTTACAGGAGGCCGCAATGCACCACCAGATAACAGCCCTTCTGGGAGGTCTGTGTGTTGGGCTTGCGATGCCTTGATAAATTGAAATACTATCGCCGCTATTTGTGGAATAAGCGAAGGATTTTGAATTTCCCAATGCTCAAAATTTGCTGCAGTATCTTTTATGAATTGTTTAGCAATTTGTCCGGCTATCTGGGAAGGCGTTTGACCTTTTTCTTTGTATGATAGAGGGGTATTGATGTGAAGAAGAATTAAGTCAGTAATTTTGTCTACACCATCATCATTACAGAATGGTTCGACCCCCTTTAGCTTCTGTTCGCGGTAACCGGTTGGAGAATTTTCATCTGGAACCAATTCAGCACCTTTAAGCAATTTAAATAGGTATTTAGCCAGGATTGGATCCACTTTAACAAGAGTGCCTATTAGTTCATAACCTTCTTTTGGAATAAAATGAGGCGGCACTTGCGGATAATTTTCTATATTTTGTTTTGAGGGCTCTTCTTTTTCTATGTTGACCTCAACTTTTTGAGAAGGCGCAACAGGATTTACAGCAACCATGGTTTTATTTATTTAGTAAAAATATTTAAATGTTTGTTTTTATGGGTGCGCGCCGCGGCGCTGCGAAAGGCCCAGATTATGCTAAATACCATGCCAAAAATAAGCCTAATCTCGTATAAACTAACAATATTACCGAACTGTTAGTTTATTATCTATCTCGAGATAGTGGGTAGAAATATGGTTTTAGGCCCTTTGCATAAAGTACCTTTATAGCGTGTGGGGTTGGTTTTTCTAATACTATTTTAGACTGGGCTTGTTGCTGCTAGAAAAAGATGTGCTACGTTGCGCTCTGATGCACGATCTATGCTTTACCCATATAATTATATGGATTGTTATTTTGCTTAGGCAGGAGCAGGATACAGACTGATTGAGACTAGGCCATTACAGAAGCGTGTAATCAGGCCTTGTTACTAATATCGATTGCTTTGTAAATTCTGCCATCTTTCAACGCCTTCAAAAATTCAAGCTGCATTTCCACTACTTTTATGCCTATCTTATCCTCATTTTCTACATGCTCTTTCAGTTGTTCCTTGTTGAACACGCCATAATTGCCTATTACAATGCTTCTATTGTATGGCATGGTGTCTATTCTTGCCATTACCAGTTCTTTTATATCAGTAGATATTTTTCCTTTCATGTGATATCCTCTTTCAGGGGCTTTCCCATTTGCTTTTATAACACTATTAATTAACTTTAATTAATCTTTCTATAACAGGTCCTGCTAATGTCAAGTGCTAGCCGCGGCAAGCTTGTTGGCTATCAATTTTGCTATCCAAGATAGCAATTTGGATATTTCAAGCCCTATGATATGCAAAATAGGCGCCGGTAGCACTATTATCAATACTATTATGATGATAATGACGATAAACAAATTCAATAGAAATCCCATATCATCCCCTTATTTTGTATATTATTGTATCGTTATTTTTAAATACTATTGGGTAGGGTGCTGTGCCATTGAGCAATTGCTGGAAATTGGTGCCATTGATGCTCTTATTTAGCGGGTAGCCAAGCTCTGTCAGAATGCCGGTTGTTTCTAGCTTCCAGGTCTGCCTTACAAGCAAATAAGAGGGGCTTATGTTCTGTATGTAGCTGTAGTTCCCGGCTTTTGCATATAGGAATCTTTCAAAAGGAACAATTATATCTGGCCTTTGCGACATGATGCTATCAGTATAGCTTTGGCGCGCTGCCCATCCTTCTACCACTGAGCCATCAGGCCACATTGTCAGAACAGTGGAATTAGGCGGTGTATTTGCCTTCATCCAGGTTAATGCTGATAAGAATTGTGGATTAAGATAGTCTGCAGGCTGGTACCTGAGCATGAAAGTAAGCCCAGATGCAAAGGCGATGGCGCATAAGCCAATAGCTATGAACATCTGCCTTTTTTCCCAGACTTTTAGCATTGTAAATATCGCATAAACGAAATATGCAGCTAGGACGCAGGCTGGGACTGTAAACAATATGAGCCACCTTACGGCAAATGTTTCCATTATAATGGAAGGGAGGGCAAGCGCAAGGACCGCATAGTAGGGTTTATGGAACTTTTCCCAATTACCAAAATAGACAAGCATTGCAAGGCCCAATATCGCCCCTATATATACCCAATTGTAGTAGCTTAAAATCCAAGCTGCTGAAGTAGGTGCCAATTCTGCTACGTCTGATGCTACAAAGGTTGTATAGCCTCCTGCTATATGCTGCAGCTGAGGAATAAGTATAGCGTAGATAGGATAGCCGCAAATAAACGCGACTATGAAAAATACGCTGGTAAGCCTGTTCCTTAATATGGAGTTATTTGCGGCCTTGATGACTTCTGGAAGCACATAAAACATGATCGCAGCCAGGGCAAATACCATTGGTGCTGCCAAAGCATAGAAGCCTCCGCTCCACCATACAAGGGATAATGCTGTTAATATTACAAATCCTGCTCCGTACAGTACTGCGTTCTTGCGGTTCATCTTTATTAGAAGCAGCATTGCAAAAGCCAGGAATACCGGCACAAACACTTCTCCCCTGTATTCGCCTGCAAGGCTTCTGTATAGAACTGCAGGCAATACGGCATATAGAAATGCAGCCATAAGGGCAGGCCATCTTTTCCGCTGGATCAGCTCTCTTGTCAATAGGTATACTGCAATAATCCCGAGAATGCCCATTAATACAGGGGAGTAGTAAATAATATTGTAGATGCTAATATGCGTTATAGCTGATATGTACGCAGGAAACAAGACTAAGCCGGGAAATTCAGCATATGCGCGCGGAGGCACGCCAGAAAGCAATGAAGTTATAGTAAAATTGTGGGCTACTGTCTGGGTTGCAACTGAAAAATAGATATATACGTCAGGTCCGGCAAAGATACCGCTCCAATGCACAAGCGGATACAGCCTTAGGAATAGGCCTATTAGCAGTATACCGATGAATGCTGCGATTACTATTTTATTGCTGCCTGTAATTTTATTACCTCGTTTTAAATATTCGTGATGAAAGCCATAAAGAT
>JAVYWU010000032.1:0-7039 GCA_038877355.1 Candidatus Micrarchaeaceae archaeon
CTAGTCGGAAGCGCATATATAAGCAGCATTGCTCCAAACCAAACAGCAAATATCACATTTTACGTGTCTGTGGATTCCAATGGAAATTCAGGCAACTATCCTATAATCCTTTACGAGCAGTGGACGCAGAGCAATCTGCCTAATGGGCAGATGCTAACTTCATCGAATACGTATTACGCAAGAGTAGGCGATGCAGCCAGCAATGCATATGCATACTATGCTATAGCAATAGCATTGGTTATAATAGCAATAGTGATAGGGATTACAAGAAGGAAGAGGTTAAGGAAGAAGCAGAAAAGCAATGAGTGATAAGCAGTGATTGATTGAATATAATAGAAAAGGCAATAGATAGATATGGACTGCCAAAATGGTTGCTTGCATATGTAGCCGATTACATAAAGGCAGATCCAATGCCAAGGGCAAAGAGGCTGCTCAGCTTTGCCAAAACTGAAAGGGAAATGGGTTCAATAAAGCAAGGCTACATCATGCTTCCAAATGGTATGTACATAAGCATAGAATTTATTGGACGCGTGCTCAGCGTTTTCTATTATGGAGAGAAAAAAAGCTCTGAAATATATGCAAAATGGGCGGAGCGTGGTCGTGGCATTGGAAATGAGATCGCTTACAAGCAAAGTTTTGAGCAACTAAGTGCAATGGCTGAAAGGCACGGCAAGGCTATAAAGAGCATAATGGATGCACTGAAGATAAAAAGGCAAGAGGAGCATGAAGAACTGTTTGACTTTATGTACGGAATAGAGGAATGGAGCCAAAGGCTTATTATGTCAGGTATAATAATAAAAGACGCATATGCAAGCACCTTTGGCACCGCTTTCTACAAAGCTTTCTATAGGGTAATGCCAGAATTTATGAGGTCATTCGGCAAAGCTTTCTCTTCCGATAATATTTTTGGCGTCATTGAAAGTGAGGCAGAAGAAGCTATAAAGAAGCTTGAAGAAAAAGAAACAATAGAATTTGCAAGAGAAGCATTGCCTATTGTGCGGGACTCAATAGCTACAAAGCTTTACCTTGCAGACAAGGAAGGCATAGGCGACGAAGCAAGGCTGCTCGGAAGGGTTGCAATTGCTGCACCATTATACCATATATCTAAATTTTTCAGCATAGATGCCAGAAAAGAAGAAGAAATGATAAACGCAGGAAAATTTTCTTATCTGCATACATTTTAGCATACGTGCATAATCCAAGGCTCTACAAAAGATCTAGAATGCAACAAAATGCACATGCTCAAGGCGTATAAAAAATGCCAATATAAACAATTGCATACATAGAGTAAATGTATCAATAAAATGCTTGAACTGATGCTCAAAAGAGCCACAAAATTGCATTCGTGAAGCCAAGCTTGCAGAGACAATGCAATGCCCCCTGCAAAGGAAGCTGCAGAAGAAGCAGGAATTATATTGGCATCATAGCAATCAACCAAGTCTCATTGACGCTCCGAATTTATTCATAGTACTGTAAGATAAGATATCGCCCGAAGCAGGGATTGAACCTGCGACCTACTGGTTAACAGCCAGTCGCTCTACCACTGAGCTATTCGGGCATGTATATGTTTTTATACAAAAAGATAAATTACTTTTTGTTTGGTTATGTATAAGACACAAATTTATAGTGCATCTATGAACGCAGATTATTTTATATAAACACCTTATGCTTATTAGATTTTGAGGTAATTTTGCTAATTTTGCAATTAAAACATCTGAAATAGACTTAAAAGAATATATAATATTGCATATACAGGTTCATACATTATTGGAAATATGACGCTCCCGTATTGCAATGCATTTATATCTCCTTTGAGAGTTGATTTAACTGACAAAGTTAGATTTATTGTTTTGTTTATCATCGGACTTGCTTCTGATGATACAAGTAACTTTGCTTTATAATTGCCAGGTTCGTTTTCGTATATTGGATAGGTAAATGTGCCAGTTTTACCATGAAGGGCTATTACTTCTTTAGATCCTTCATTCCATGCAGGAAGGCCGATTACAGATATATAAAATGGACTGTCAGAAAGCCCAAAATTATTTATTGTAACATTTAGATCGACAGGAACGCCAGGCGGGGATGATGAAACAGAGGGGGTTGCATTTATATAAAATACATTTGGAGTTACGTTAACGTATGCTGTGAATGTTGTATTACCTATTTTTGAATAATTGCCAATATTTATTGCAGTGAGGTTAAAGGAGTATATAGAAGGTAATGTATTAGGGGAGGGAGCCAGCAATACACTTAAATAAGTGCCATATAAAGTGGAATTAGAGGCGACCCATTCTGATGGCAAATTTGAAACAATAAGTTTATTCCATCCTTTTATAATACGCGTGCCTGAAGCGTTTTCAGTGTATGACTGAATGGTTAGATAAAAGGATTGCCCTGGCCCAACCTTTCCAAGATACACGCTTCCGCCGTTACTTACTGTAGCATTGTAAGGCTCAATAATATGTATAGGAGCTGCAAGCGAATAAGCAGATAGTATAGCAAACATCATCAGAGTTATGAAAATGGCGTGTTTCATTAAATCACCTATTCTTGAAAAGGAAGCCCAAACGCTTTAGCATGGAATTGCTGAGTGAAAGTATCATATATCATATGAAAATATCATATATCATGTATTTGAAAGTAGTGAGCTACCCCTCCCTTGCGGACGGGGCTTCCACCACATCTACAACGTTGGAGCTTCCCGCTTCAATGAACATGCTTGCTTTCACATGCGGAATGCTTTTTATGCATCAAGCATCTACTTGCAGAGGCATAATCCTCCGCGAGCGTCTCGCCTAGGTTCCTTAGGCAAAGCCCTTCTTGCTTTATCTTATTTGCAGCGCTTACATCTCTATCAAATACCGAATGGCACGAAGGGCATATTGCTATTCTGCCTGATAGGTCAAGATGCTGCACTGTACCGCAATTCGTGCATATGCCTATTGTTCTTTTCCGCACTAATCATATTATTTACCTTGATTTTCAACATACTTTTTTAACACATCAAGTGTTACTTGCCCTGTTGTTGCAAGGAAATATGATGGAGACCAGAGCACGTGTTTCCATAAATGCTTTTTAACTTCTGGAAAGTTTCTCTGTATCTCATGAAATGATATTTTCAACGCATTTATATACTTAGGTATATCAAGAGTTGGCTTTGACCTGAATATCATGTAGAAATGATCTTTATCGCACTCAAGATCGATGACTTCTACCCCAAAAGATTCACTTATTCTCCTTATTATTTGCTTGAGGAAATCAATAATCTTATCGTTTATGAAGATCTTCCTTCTATATTTCACAATCTGTATGAAGTGGTATTGTAATGCATATACAGAATGTGCTTCTTTGTCGAGGTTGTATGACACAGTTCTTATTATATTGGCATGACTATAAATACTTTTGCTCGCTTTCATTCCATTGCCAAGCCATGCTTCCAGCTCGCTGAGTTAAAGCATTAGGATGGCAGCACATGTACTACCTATTATACTGCAGAAAAAATTTGATGTATGCTTATTTCCGATTCCTTTCTCTTCAAAATAGCCGAGTATTGAATCAGATATGGTTCCAATAAAGCCGCCAAAAGTTATAATGCCCATTAATTCTATTGCATTGATTGCGCTAATTGAAAATGGAATTATAGCTAACGAAATGAAAAACGCTCCAAAAAGCCCAGAAAGTGTGCCAAGCATTGTAATTCCGCCAGAGGTGCCTTTTTTGACTTTCTTTAGGCTTATTATTGAAACAGGGATTCCATCAAGCACACCTATCTCACTGCTGAATTTATCTGAAGTGATTGAAGCTACAGCTGCAGCAAACCACACGTTAAAAATAATCAAGTTTGTACTTGATCCAAATATAAAAAACAGTATTGCTATAACTAAAGCCCAGCCGCCATTTGAGGCAACATTCTTAATGCCTCTGCTTTCCTCAAAAACCTTAGCTTGCTTCTTTTTGCTTTTGCCAATTGCAGTAACAATTGCAGAAAGCACCAAAAAATAAAGCAGCAATGCAAGGAAAAACAAGCCTTCTAAGCCTTTTCCAAAAAAAACCAGCAAAGCGCCTAATGCAAGAGCTGCAATTGTAGCATTTCGATTTAGCGTTAAAAAAGTCATTAAAGCACCAACAATTGCCTTATATGATAGAAACATTTTTAGATTTTAGTATAGCATATTTTATCATACGAATCCTATAAGAAAGGTCGTATAACTGGTCGCCTTGCCAGCGTGGCAACACGCTGGCGGAATGCTTATTGATTGTTGACAAACCTTTTGTTTGCTTCAAGCTTCTCATATAATATAGCTACTTCCCTTTTTATATCTGGACGCATGTTCTCTTTGCAAGAGAAGAAGGCTTTTATTCTTTTTATGTCGTTGTCGCTTGAGATCATATCAAAATTTTCAATATATCTTGAAAGCATATGAGTCCCAAGATCAAATTTTTTCATCAATAACTTCCAATTCTTCAAAGTCCAATCAAGTACAGGTTGCTTGCCTTTTTGTGTATAACAAAGTATAGCTGGAATCCTAAATGAATCCTGCAATCTTACTTTATCTGATAAAGAAAAGTTTAACGCTTCTTGCATTAAAGCTTTGTTTTGGAATTTGCCTATTGCTGAAAGCAGCCTAATCTTCTCTTCAGGCAGAGTTTCGGATATGTATTTATTTATAAAGTAGTTATACATACTTTTGCCGCCTGCCTGCGCAGCCATAAAATATGCTGAAAGCTTAAGATTAGGGTCTATGTGTTTGCCTGCCTTTACTTTTTCAAAAAGTTTTAATGCCTTAGAAGAAGCCTCTTTGTCTCCATACATACATAATGAGGAAAGGAATCTTCCGCGCAATATTGCATTTATGTTGCTTTCATTTGGTTTTTTGTCCCAGCCTATTTTTTCCATTTGCAGTTTTGCAAATGAGGTTGCAGTTTTTCTAATTGCTTTTTGAAAAGGTAGCCCTTCACCAAAGATAAATAACCAATTTATATGAGCTAATATACTATCGTTCAATGGATATGAAGCATCGATAAGATAAGAATTAATATAATCTAAGTAATATTGAAGGTTTTCATTTCCAGATCTTACTTTTACAAAAAGATCCCTTTCAACTCCCCAAGAATCAATATCTGAAAGCTTTTTTGCCTTTACTAAATTACCAAGCCTTTCCCAAATGTCTGTAGTATAATCGCAAGCATAAAGGCAAGTTTGACCTGCATTGAGCTTTACCCATTTTAAACCTTTTAATATTGCTTCTGGTTTATCAAAAAATAATATTTTTTCTTTTTTATCAGATAAATAAGAAGCAGGCACAGGCCAGGTGCCTGCTGCTGTGCCGTTAAGCATAAAACGCGATTGCTTAAGCAAGATTGAGTTATTTGATTGGCTTGCCTTGATTATAGGATAACCTGGCTTTTCTATCCAATTACTCATAAGCCTTGAAACTTGCTTGTTGGGTGATGTTTTCTGAATGGCAGACCATAAATCGGATTTTTTTGCATTTCCAAAAGAATGTGTTTTCAAATATAAAGAAACGCCTTTTCTAAATGATTCTTTGCCTACATAATTCTCGAGCATATACAATACGCTGCCACCTTTCTCATAACTTATTTTGTCAAATATTTCATTTATCTCAGCAGGTGTATTTACTTTTACGTTTATTGGATGCGTGGAAGCAAACTGGTCGGCACTGAATGCAGAAGTGAAAATTCCATTTGACGAATCATATAACGATTGGACGGAAAAATTCCATACTGGGAAGACCTCATCGACTGCTTTCCTTGACATAAATGTGGCAAAACTTTCATTAAGCCACAGGTCATCCCACCATTTCATGGTTACAAGGTCGCCAAACCATTGGTGAGCTAGCTCATGGGCTATAGTATCTGCTATACTTTGCTTATTTGCTATTGGTGTATGATTATCGCATAGAAAAGAAGTTTCTCTAAATGTTATAGCACCCCAGTTTTCCATTGCACCTGCAGCAAAATCGGGTATTGCAATAAAATCTATCTTCGGAAGAGGGTATTTTATTCCTAAGTATTTTTCATAAAATTCAATGAATCTCTTTCCATAGAAAAGAGGAAGTTTTGCAAATTGCTTTTTTCCTGGAGTTACTACTGCACGCAGGGTTATGTTTCTTATTTTGTCTTCTATATATTCAAATTTTCCAACGCCTATATAAAAAAGGTACGTTGACATTTTTGGAGTGGTATAAAAGATTACTTCTTTCCTTCCACCTTTTTCTATTATTTTTTTAATTGGCATATTTGATATTGCATCAAGATTATTATCTATAACAACTGACAAATCAAATGTTGCCTTATATTCAGGGGCATCAAAGCAAGGAAATGCTGCGCGGGCATCTGCAGCTTCGAATTGAGTTGTAAGTATATATTCTTCTTTGCCTTTCAAATAGTATTTGCTTCTATAGAAACCATACATGCCTTCATTATTATATCCAATAAAGTCGATAGATATTATTACTTTGCCTTTCATTCCCTTATCAAGATCCAATATTAGTTTTTCGTTTTTCTTATTTATTGACCATTGCAATTCTTTTTTCAATGCGCCTTGTTCTATATATACCTTTTTTATTTTCAATTCTTTTGCATCAAGGCTAATTTTTCTTATTAGTTTGCTGATTGATGCAGTTATGTCTATATGTCCTTGATAAGAAAAAGTTTTGAGATTTGTATTTATATTCAATTTATAATTTTCAGGTATAACTTCCATAAAATCAGTATAATTAGACAGTTTAATTTATTATACTTTATTTTGCAGTTTAACTATGTATAGCGGCAAATCCCACGCCATTTATGGGAGGGATAAAGGCGAGTGCTGAGGTATTATATAATTTTGGTTCATATAATATATAAAAATGCTAAGAGGATACAACTCATCAGAAACTTCAGCGCATTTATAGTTACATTTTGTATTGTGCTTAAAATACAGGCGAATATATTAGAAAATCAAGCTGCAAAAAGATTGAGGGAATTGATAAAACAACAGGCATATGCACGGATTGCAGAATGATATCAATGGATG
>JAVYWU010000033.1:0-6945 GCA_038877355.1 Candidatus Micrarchaeaceae archaeon
GCCTGTTGTTCTTATGAACCTGCCGACTTCTAGAGGGGTGCATGCCTTTCTCTTTAGGCATTCGCGGAATTCCCCTATAGATGTTTGGTAGATTCTTCTTCCGTAAAACTTTGACCAACTGCGTATGCAGTCGTTTTGGTAAGCAATATATTCATAATTTGCCGTTACATAATGCGCGAGTTTATTGTTTATGTCTTTCTTTTGATTGTTCTGATGCGAAAATTCCTTGTTTATACTATGTAGTATTTTGATGCCTCTTATTGATCTTTTTCCTTTCTCTTTATCATATTCAGATTTTGAAAAGGCTTTGTAAAGCTTCTTTGTCCTATCTGAAATTGGCACTGCATACTGCACTTTTATCCCGTTTGAGAATGTGATCTGGTTCTTTATGCCTAAATCAATGCCTTATTTGCGATTATTATATATTCTTTTCATTTAAATATTAAACAGGATAGTATGTATATTCATAATTCCAACGCACAGATATCATTGGAATTTATAATTATATATTCACTTGTTATGATAATATTTCTGATACTTTTTGCACTAGTTTCAGCGCAAAGGGCCACAGCATTGCAAGCACAGGAATCATCTTATTTAGAATTATATGCACAAAATGTCGCTTATGATATTACCTATGCAGAAGCTGCAGGAAATGGTTATACTGCAACGCTTCCATTGCTTTCAGAATTAAACAACCTTCCAGTATCTTTGTACATATCTTCTACAGGTTTTATAATTGCTAAGGCGAACATAGGCCAACAAGTGCTTTCTGCACAAGCTTCTACAAGTGCAAGGGAAATGGTGATAAATGGCACGCCAACATATAGCAACACAAATATGACAATATACCAATTGCCTACATATTCTGGCAGTCTATCTGTGTCGAACCACTATGGAGTAATATATATAGATACAGTGCCAAAAATGGCATTTTTGCCTTCATCTTTTACTTATAGCTCTCAAAGTGGAAAAGTTGCTGCCTTCAATGGCAATTCGTACATAATATCGTCAATTCCAGTAAATGTTGTTTCCGCTGGTACCATAACCTTATGGATCAAACCAAACGTTGTAACTGCAGGTACTGAAACCATGCTTTCAGGAAATCTTGGCTTGTCTCCAATAATGATTTATTTGTATAATGGCAAACTTGTTGCAGCAATAGGTTCAAGTTCAAATCCGCAGGTTCTTGCCTCGACCTATACAGTGCCTGCAAATACTCTTTCTTTTATTGCTCTAACGTATAATTCTACTACAGCACAAATTTATGTAAATTCCACGAAAGTGTATAGCGCATCAGCAGCTTATTCTGGAAGCCTTTTTACGCCAATAATAGGTGCTGCGCTTAAAGGCTATGGCATTTTTGCAAAAGGCTCTTGGAATGGAATAATATCAAACGTACAAATTTATAATTCATCATTATCACAAAATGCCATAATATCTATTTATAAGAGAGGGATTTTCGCACCACCAACAAATTCAAGCTTAGTTGCATGGTATCCATTGAACGGCAATGCAAACGACTATTCAGGAAGCAACAACAATGCAACTTCCTACAATGTAACTTACATGCAGTTTACAGGGCTTTCAATAAATGTTCTACCTAAAAGCATTGGAAGCAATGGTATATATGGCGGAGCTTATCTTTCAAATTCATTTTATGGCTCAACATCTTCAAATGCATCTGCATTTAATTATCTCTTGTATTATCCAAACGCATCGCAGAAGTTATATCTTGATATTTACAATGGCAATGCAACAAAATACCTTGTTTCCTGGCTTCCATTGAATTTCAATAGCAGTGCTTCTGCATATGAATTTATACATGGAAATAACGGCTTCTTTCAAAATCAAAAATGGAGCAACATGTCAAAATCAGTTTCTTTTCTTGCTTTAGCGTCTTCTTCTACAAGTAAGATTAATGAAATATTCAAGCAAAATTTTATAACTTCTGGCTTAACAATAATTGCATGGGTATATTGGAAAGGAGGCTCGTATATGCAGAATTCAGCTGAAGTATACAGCTTGACTAGCCAATCAACCTTTGCAATAGGAGTCAATGGCATAAGCACGCAACCTTTTGCAAGATTTGGTTTTACCGCCAATTCCCTTTCGTATCAAGCAAGCGGCGGAAACATTGCAAAAGGTGCATGGTATATGATTGCAGGCACTTGGAATGGCGCATCAAAGCAAATAAGCATATATTTGAATGGAAAGCTTTATTCAACAATACAGGCTTCTACAACCTCTCCCATAATACTTAATGGCATAAATATAACCAGCCCTTTTTCAGGCATAAGTGCGTTCAATGGTTCGTTAGCAAATATTCAGCTTTATGCAATGCAACTTTCGCAACAGCAAATTTCAAATATTTATGGCGCAGGCATTTCTTCTCCACCATTGGAAAATTATAATCTGATAGGATGGTGGCCTATGTCTGGAAGCATACGCGACTTTAGCAATTACAGCAATTCAGGTACTTCAAACAACATAGCTTTTTCACCTTCATCTTTTATATATGCAACTTCGCTTCAAGTTGCTAACTTTTCTAATAGCGGAAGCATTTTTGCTTCAAATATCCCTTCAGGAATACTTCCTGCAAATTATTCAGTAAGCCAGTGGTTCATGCTGCATAGTGAAGTGGTTTCATCAAGTGCGGTAAATGGAGGCCAAAGTCCCATTGTAGACTTGTATAATGCAAGCAGCAACGGAGGCGTTGGCTCTGGCCAAAATTATGATTTTGGCGGAAGCTGGGCTGGCGGAACAGCAGAAAATTTTGCATGGGGAGAAAACTGGCCAGTAAATTGGGTGATGTGTTCTACTCCATCATATTCAATAATGCCAAATTCCTGGTATAATGCTGTGGTAACTGTCAAAAATTTCAATAATGTAACAATTTATATAAATGGCTACAAAGAGAAAAATTGCCTCCTCTCAATTTCATATTCAACTGCCCAGCAATATGTTAAAAAACTCATGCTTAGCGTGGGCAGCAACCCTCCTGGAGGTCTGGAGCTTGCCAATGCGTGCGTAACAAATGTACAGGTTTTCAATTATACGCTTAATCCTGCACAAGCCATGCAACTTTATTCTGAAGGCTTGCCAATGTACTCTAATATAAATATACCATGATATTATGTACAAACTGCAATTTTGGAGTTTTGATATGATATTTGCAATAATTATATTTGGAGTTGCAATTACGATTGTAGGTTATACGTGGTACAATATAAGCAATCAATTGTCTATAAGTTATGGCGAAACGCAACCGATACTTGCTGCACAAGCGCAATCGTTTGCACAATCCTTATTTACTCAAGGATACCCAAATGATTGGCAATCTGTTATAAACTTTACAAACATATCTACATGGTATGGAGTAAACATAGGGTTGCTTAATTCAGCAGGAACATTATCGGCAAATAAAATACTTGCACTTTCTTCCATTGCAAATTATAACTACAAAGCAAGCAAATTTCCATTAGGGATAATATTTGATTATTATATTGTGATATACAACAACAATATAAACATGACAATAGGAAAAAATCCAGCCAATTCAACAACATATACAATTACATCAATTGTAAAAAAGTCATCTTTAAACGGGCAACCTGTTACAGTAAAGGTATTAGTGTGGACAAGTGCACCAATAGGCGTTAGCTAGTAAGCTATCCGTAAAATAGTGCTTTCTAAATGATTGACATGTGCAAATATTTAGTAAGTCAATCTTTGCATAAAATGCGGTTTGCTGTTGCCAGTGCAAATCTGATGCATGATAAATATGGAATCATTGCTCAAAAATGCTTTTAAACGCAAGGTTTTTGCTTGCATTTATATAATGCAGCATATAGCTTATGCTGCCATATTCATTCTAGCTGCGCCTCAACGCTTGAAATATGCATGCATGCAGCATACTGGCGTTCAACATTGCCGGCATATGCAAAGGCAAGCGTTCGTATCATTTATTTATAATCGCAATAACCTATGCTTATGCATAGACTGTTTGCAAGGTGATTAAATGAAGCATGCTTTAAAGGGTTTTATATTTACCCTTGATGCAATATTTGCGCTTGTTATAGCTACAACTTCAGTATCATTGCTGCTTTATATGATTGCTTCTAATGTTACAACAATACAAGCGCCGGCAATAAAAGCTGCTAGTTCTTTATCAAATCTTGCATCCTTAACGCTTGGCTCTGCTGTGCAAGCAGGTTTCCTTTCAGGCCTTGCTAACCCATTTCTAATGCAAAGTCCATCCTTAGCGGAATTCAATGGCAATAGCTATATATCTATCACTGCGCCAGCTTTTCTGTTTTCAAACCATAATTTTACTCTTTGCGCATGGGTATATAGCCCTTCAAGCGGCGGTTCGCTGATAAGCCTTTCTAGCAGCAGCAATGTAAATCTTTTAAGCATGAATTCATCTTCAATAATTGCAAATATTTCTGGAGTAAATGGCAACGCTCCTTTTTCTGCGCCTGCGTTGCCCAACCAATGGTTTTTTGCATGCCTTGCTTATAACATATCAGGCAAAGCAACACTATATGTTAATGGCGCACCTGTAAAATCTGCTACAGGCACATATGCCCCGCCAGGCAGCTCAGGTTACCTTCTTATAGGCGCATTGCCGGCAGGAAGCAATGGCTTTATAGGAGGTATAGCAAACGTACAGATATATGGAAATTGGAAAAATCCTGCTACGGTAAGGTCTATGTATAAGCAAGGGCTTGGAGGCATACCTACCGGTAATCCTTATTCATGGTATCCTTTGGATGGCAATGCAAACGATTACGTAAGAAGCAATAATGGAGTTTCATATGGAGTTTATTATGCAAATTCATCCTTGTTGCAATTTGGCAATATAAGTCTACAAACAACTCTTCCTTTGCTTCCTTCTATAGCAAATTTGTATATCAACAAGCAAGGAGTTTATGCTTCAGAAATATTTTCTGGTATAGAGAATTTCAATTCTTCTGCAATGTTTATAAATGGTACATATGCGCCGGCTATGTATCTAGCGCAGTTCAATGGAAAAAATAGCATAATTTCTATTCCAAGTTTAATGAATTTTAGCCAGTTTACAATATCTTTATGGATTAATCCATACCAATTCAAAAATGCAACACTCTTTGCAATGTACCCAACTTCAAACGGTCCATATATATCAATGCAGCAAGGCACTTCTGGTTGCACTGTATATACATCTTCTGGCTATAATGTAAAAGCGTATTTCCATGGCAAGGCATTGTGCTATCCAATACAAAATATTAATTCATGGTATAATTTAATTTTTACTTACAATCCTGGCGGAACTATTTTGCTTTATGTAAACGGTCAATTGCTGCAAAATACAAATGCATCAATTTCTTCGTTGACTTCAAACACAACATACCAAACAATAGGCAATGCAACAGGAAGCTTTAGTTTCAATGGCACAATTGCAAACCTCCAGATCTACAATAAAACATTTTCTTTGTCTCAGGCGCTGCAGCTTTACGGTGCAGGAGTTACTGCTCTGCCGCTTAAAAACATTAAGGAATGGCTTATGCTAAGCGGAAATGCAAATGATTATTCAATGCATTTTAACAATGGAGTTGCAAACAATATTACATATATAAATTCATCATATACCCCTATATCGTTAACTTATGCATTTTCAATCAGCGGATTTTCAATTGATATTCCTGCTATGTTAAATAATATGGCAATAATGAAAAAGGTAAAGGTGATTTCATGGACATGAAAGGAAGTAAGAAAGGCGTACTTTTTACCCTCCTTATGATTATTATATTTATATTAATGCTTGCAGAGCTTATAACGTATGTAATAACAAATGAAAGCATAAGCCAAGCAGAAGAGATAACTGCGCAAACGCTAAATGGCGCTACATTTGTAAAATCTATAAACCAAACAATGTATATGTGCTTATCATCCTTATTAAGTCAAGCAATCAATGTACTCACTAATTATGAGTATAATTCATCACTTCGCAATTCAAATTTCTTGAATAATACTGCACAATCGCTTGCACAATTAATTTCAACAGGTACATTGTTTGGCAATACGCTTATGCAAGCGTCACTTTCAAGTTGCATTAATGCTATAAACAAAAGTGCAGCATCGCATCAAGTGCGCTTGCAAATAGCAAATATGTCGTTAGCCATCTATCAAAGTTCTGCATTTAATATTAATCTGCTATATACTATGTCCGCAATTGCCTCTACATCAACAGGCACATATATCTATCCCATAAGCATAAATGTTTCTTATCCTCTTCAAAATATGCCAGATCTTGCATTGGCGGAAGGGGCTAGTTATTATCCAATTATATTGCAAACTGCTTTGCCTTCAGCTAGAATAATAGCCAATGCTATTGCTGGAAGCAGATCGCCATTTATGCTTAGGTATGGCAGGATATTTCTTGTAGCTGGGTCAGGCTCACCCACTTGCTCATCACTTCCAAGCAAATTTGAAAATGGTAATTATATACTTGCAGCACAAAGCGCATCTAGCATAAACCAGAATATATGCGGATTTGGAGGCTTGATAACAAATGTAACAAATTCTTCAATACCACTAAAGCCTTATCTTGTATTGCCTTCTTCATACTTTTCATCTGGCATACAAAATGGCACTTACGCTTTGATTGATGGGCCGGCGCTTTCACTTCTTAACATCTCGGGGGCAACGGCTGCAGTAAATGCAAGTTATGCCTATGCAAGTCAATATACACCTTCATATTTAGAGAGGGCAAGCGGAAATTTTAATATTGAGTCGCCAAATGGTATGTTTTTGATGGGTTTTGGAAGGCGGGCGGCAAACTTTTCAGGGGGCGCTTATATACAAACTCCACAACTTAAACAGATGGCTGGCGTGTCTTCTGCCTCCATCACTGCTTGGGTATATTTGAATTCTCTTTCCAGCAACAACATAATCTTCTCA
>JAVYWU010000034.1:0-6662 GCA_038877355.1 Candidatus Micrarchaeaceae archaeon
AGTTTAAATATTCTTTCTGCAGTTTGTTTTCATCAGACCTTGGTAGTGGCACTGGTTTTCTCGCTTGCTTTGATAAACAACATATAAAAGAATATGAAATTACAATTGCTGAATCATGCGGCAAAAGCAGCGGCAAAAGCATTTCAATAAATTTGTTGCTATTATGCAAAGCTAAAGGTGCAGCATTGAAATCACATGAAATGCTTGAATGTTTTTATCTTTACAAAGTCATTGATTGGAAAGAACAGCAAAGCTATAAATGAAATCACGCCTATTTCATATAACGATATTGAAGTTATAAAAAAGCCGAAATATGCTATTGCAACAGTAAGAATTACTCCAAATATAGAGGAATAAATGAGTAGATTACTTGGCCTTGATTTCCAGAATGCATGCCTTTCTCTTAAATTGTATATGTTGATCTTGTCGCTAAGGCTTAGCATTACAAATACTGCAGTTTGGAATGCAGGTATGCTCATATTGAGATACCAAAGCCCTATAGGAAGTAGCATCACAGCTTCTATTAACATCATTATTCCTACCACAAATGAAGACATAAATATCCTTTTCATATTCCACATGTCTGGGCTCTTTGAATATGATGTATTGTCTGTTGAGATGGGTATGTTGGTAAAATCGTTGGTAAAGATAAGCAGTATAAGCGCAAAAGGCAATATTGGAATAAATTTGAATCCAATATAAACAAGTGCAATAAAAAGTATTATTTGAAATACTTTTGATATTTTTACTATTGTGTAGGTAAGCATTCGCTCAAATATTTTCCTGCTTTCCTTTACTGCTTCAACTATCACGCTTATGCCATCTTTAGTAAGTACAATGCCCGCTGCACTTTTTGCCACATCCGTTGCATTTGATACTGCAATTCCTACTTCTGCCTGCTTTAGTGCTGGAGCATCGTTTACTCCGTCGCCGGTCATTCCTATCACTCTGCCTTCCTTCTGCAAAGATTTTACAATGATATACTTATCTTCAGGATATATATTTGCAAAACCATTTACATCGTCTATGCCTTTTTCATTCCTTGACCGCAATTCCTCCATGTCAACTATATTTGAACCAAGATTTATTTCTTTAGCTATCTCTCTTGCAATTTTGACATTGTCACCAGTTAGCATTTTTGGCTCTATTGACAATTCTCTAAGCTCATTTATAAATAGAGCTGAATCTGGCCGCGGGGTATCATACAGACCTATTATGCCTGCAAATGTCCATGCATTGCCGCTACTTATTGCAACGGCTATGGTTCTCAGACCTTCCTCAGAAAAAGTATCCATAATCTTTTCTATTTTTTCTTTGTCTTCTTTATTAAGCACACAGATGCTTTCGATTATTGGCACAGCGCCCTTTGTAACTTTATATTCCTTATCTGCAAGCACTGTTGCTTCAGTTCTCTTTATAAGTGGATCGAATGGAATAAAACTTTTCTGCTGTGAAATTGCTATTTTATTTGCAGAGGCATATGCTATTATAGCATTATCTATTGCATCGTTGTCTTCTATTCTTGAAGCCTCACTAGCATATTTTAATACTTGCTCATTGCTAGCATTTATACCTTCTATGTCTTTAACTTCAAGCTTGTTTTCTGTAAGCGTACCCGTCTTATCTAGGCATAGTATGTTCATTCTTGAAAACTCCTCAATTGAAGGAAGCTTTGACACAAGCACATTTTTCTTTGCAAGCTCTGATGTGCCGTATGCCATCGAAACGGTGAATGTTGGTGGAAGCGCAACTGGCACTGATGCCATAAGCAGTATCAAAAGGAAAGGAAGAATTTGCATGATAGGCATCTGCAGAATTAAAACTCCATATATAAACATCACTATAAGTATAGAAATATCCGCTATTATCAAATATTTTACAATATGGAGGATATCTTTTTGCAAATGCGATTCGGGATGCGCTGTTTCAACAAGCTTTGCTGTTTTGCCGTAGAATGTGCGGTAGCCTGTTGATATTACCAAGCAAGTTGCCTCGCCTCTTTTGGCTACTGCTCCTGTATATACAATATCTCCCATCTGCTTGCTTATAGGAAGAGATTCTCCGGTTATGACTGATTCGTCAGTTTCCAGATATTGACACTCTATGATTTTTGCGTCAGCAGGTATTATGTCGCCTCCTCTTATTCTTATTATATCTCCAGGTACAAGCTCCCTTGAAGGTACATTTATCCATTTTCCGTCACGCATTACGCGCGATACAACTGAAAGCTTTTGCATCAAAAGTTCTATTGCTTTATCTGCCTTATATTCCTCAAAGAAGCCGACTATTGCATTGAAAAATAATAGAGCAAGAATAATGATTGCATCAGGAATATTATTCAAAAAAATAGAGATTGCAAAAGTAACCCATAATATTATTGGAACTGGCCCGGCAAGCTTTTTCAGAAATTTTGTTACATTACTTTCCTTTTTCTCCTTTATCTCATTGTAGCCATTTTTTTCAAGGCGCGATCTTGCCTCTTCACTTGAAAGCCCGGCAGAAGTTGCACGCAAAGCTGCAAATGCATCGCTTAAAGCCATATCTTTAAATGCGTCCAATAAATCACAATAACAGATTATTCAATTTTGTAAAAAGCAAATATTCATATTTTGTCATTTTGCTGTTTTATATAAAGGCATTCACATGTTGATGCCAAGCATTGCAGTTGAAGCGAGAAGCTCAAAGCAAGCATATGCAGAAGCCTTGTTCACAAGCATGGTAGTTCACTTATGAAGAAGTGTATTTTCAAATTTCTCCATTGCTTTTTGAATGAAGAAAGAAGAAAGCTGCTGCTTATTTTTTATAAAAATGCGCTTGTTTGATACTGAAATTTTTGCAAGTATTCCTGGAATTTCCCGCTTGCTAGCCACTATGCACATTTGCTTGACCTCTTGAGGTACAGGAGAATAGCTTGGAAGCACAACTGGGGTGCCTAATGCAAGACTTTCTAGAATTATTATACTTAAGCCTTCACGCTCGCTCATCAGCAAAAATGCTGAAGACATTGCAAGCTTTTTGTACATTGAAATTTTGTTGTTGAATGGCTTAAGTACTTTGATAAAGCCAAGCTGCTGAGCTTTTTTTCTTATTGCTGCTTCTTCTGGCCCTGAGCCTATTATAAGACCCTGAATAGTGCTGTTGAGCATGTGGGCTTTTTTAACAATATCAATCCATTCAAGCACACGTTTTTGCTTTATCAAACGCCCAGCATATATTATTTGATTGATTTGATTGTCTAGGTGTTTAGCAACTTGCAGCGGATGCATTTTATCAGGAAGGATAGGCTGGCATATTTCTACCTTTGCCTTTGGGAAGAGCTTAAGCAATGCTTTCTTTGTAGAGGATGAATTTACAATATATGAATCTGCACCGAATAAAGCATGCTTTGCATATATATACGCCATGCTTCCTTTAAACTTGCCAAGATAGCTTATCCAGCGTTCTCTGCTCCACACTTCTGCGACATCTATTACAAGCCTTGTATGTGTATTTTTTGCATAGGATTTGAGGAAATTAAGATGCAGATATGGAAATGCATTTGCATATATTGCATCGAACTTAAAATTGTGTATTGCATTTGGAAGATGCCTGGCAAACCTAAGAGCAAGCTTTATTGAACGCACGCCTTTTTTTTCATACAATTCGTTTAAAGAGGCTTTTGCAACTCCTATGTAATGTATATGGTTTATGACAAAATCTTTTTTCATACCTTCATACTGCAATGTAAAGCAGTATATATTATGCCTTTTGGAAAGATATTGCATCTCGGTATATTCTAGTGATTCAACACCTCCTTTAACCCAAGGATATACTACATCTGAAACAAAAGCTATTTTTGCCATGTTATCTATCTATCTCTGCCATTACTATATCTATGCTGCCAAGAATCGAAAACAGGTCGGCAAACTTTGCATGCATAACCATTTCGGGCAAGGCAGAAAGGTTTGCAAATGTAGGAGACCTTAATGCAATTCTGTAAGGCTTCTGACCTTCAGGTACCATATATATGAGCCCGTGACCACGTGGAAGCTCCCTTTCTTCTATAACTGGATCTGGTTTTGGGTTTTGCATTATAAGCTTGGCAGGCTGGCCAGCAACCTTTCCTTCCGGCATTGAATCGAGTGCCTGCCTAATTATGCTTATGCTCTCAAGCATTTCAAGATATCTCACTTTGTATCTGTCATAGCTGTCACCGTTTGCCATTACAGGCACATTGAAATGAACTTTGCTGTATGCATAATATGGCGAATCCTTTCTTATATCATGATCTATGCCTGAAGCGCGCGCTACAGGGCCTGAAACTGCATGGCTTAATGCTACTTGCTTGCTAAGCTTGCCTATCCCTTTTGTTCTTTCCATGAATATGCTGTTGCCATCAAGCATTTCAGGGTATGCGCGTATTTTGCTCTCAAGGTAATCGCAGAGTTTGTAAGCCCGTTCCTTAAAATCCTTTGGTAACTCGCTTGAAAGACCGCCGGGGCGCATATTCATATAAAACATCCTGCTTCCTGTAATGTCTTCAAGAAACTTAAGTATATATGAACGCTCCCGAAATGTCCACATAAACATCGTGAACATCTGCCCCAAATCGTTTACAAATGTTCCAAGCCATAGCAGATGGCTTGCTATTCTTTGGAATTCAAGCATTATAGTCCTTGCATACATTGCAGATTCACTTGGCTCTATGCCAATTGCCTTTTCCAATGTTGCAATGTAAAGGTCATCCCAGCCCATTGGTGCAGCATAATCAAGCTTTTCAACATAAGGCAAGCTCTGCATATATTGCCGGTTTTCCATGAGCTTCTCTACCCCTCTATGCAAAAAGCCTATATGCGGCTCTACATCAATTATGTCATCGCCATCTACATCAACAACAAGCCTCAGCACACCATGCGTGCTTGGATGTATAGGGCCTATATTTATCTTCATCAGATCATCTTGCTATAAGTCTCGCCCCACTTGAAGGATTTTCTCAAAGGAAAATCAATGCCGTTCCACTCTTCCAAAAGCAGGCGCTTCCTCTTAAAGCCATTTATTGAAATTCCAAACATTTCTGCAAGCTCTCGCTCATACCATACCGCAGAGGCATACAATGGTGAAGCGGAATCTATGCTTAATGGCTCTTGAAGGTCTACTGAAAGAATTTCCTTGGTTTTTGCAGAAGAATTGTAGAGGATATAAATTATGTTAATATATTTGTCATTGTCAACAGCTGTAATATACAGAAGCATGTCATAGCCTTTTGATTTAAGGTCTTGCAATTTGCTCAGAAGCTCCTCTTTCTTTATCTCCATCAAGATTACCACCAATTTTTTCCTGAAGTTTCATCAATGCTGCAAATAGATTCTCCGGCTTTGGAGGGCATCCTGCTACATAAATGTCAACAGGAAGAATTTGATCTATGCCCCTTATTATATTGTAGCTTTCCCACCATGGCCCACCAGAAGTGGCACATTCGCCATAAGCAATTACATATCTTGGCTTTGCCATCTGTAAATAGAGCCTTTTTACTCTTGGGGCCATTGATTTTGTAACCCACCCAGCAACTATCATTACATCACATTGCCTAGGAGTTCCTCTGAAAAGCAAATATCCTTTTCTTTCAGCGTCTATTCTATCCGCGCCAAAATCCATAAGCTCCATTGCACAGCATGCTAGGCCGAACTGCAAAGGCCATAATGAATTTTTCTGACTCCATTTAATCAATCCAGACATACCAAGCTTGGTCACTTCTGAAAGTTTTGCAAACATTACGTTGTTATTTACTTTATATTTCTTTGCGGATGCTTCAGTAAGTCTGTTCATTTCCTTTTCAGCGTTAACAAATTCATCTACTGTGTAAGGTAGGTCCATTAAATCATCTAGAGCTTGCAAGTTTGTAAGCTATAATGCTTACCCCTGTGGCTAGCACAGCAAGCATACAATACATTATGTTTGTATAAGCTGAAAGCGAATATGCTGTTGCAGACCATAAAAGAAGCATAAGGGCAATTATCTCAAAAGGAATGAACAATGTAAAGTATGGCAGGTATTCAGAGAATATCGCTCTGCTTTCACCTATTGTTTCTTCACTGCTTTCATATGGCTCTGCTTCTACTTCGTCTACAGGGCTTTTATTTCCTATCAGCTTTGAGAAAACAATGAATACAACAGGTATGGCTATAGAAAAGCAGCCAAATAGCAAAGCAAGTATATATTCAAATTCCATTGCCAACACTGTGTAAATTTATTAGTTTTTTAAGTATTGTCTTTGTATCTTCTGGAGACGATACAGGCAGTGTGTCTATAATCCCTACCATTATATTGTCGTTTCCTCCTTCATAAAGTGCATCTCCTATATAGCACATTTCATTCCTTGAAAAGCCCATCTTTTCTAGAGTGACTATTGCATAAGCCTTATTTATGCCTTTTCTAGTCACATCGATAGATGTTGTACCGCCTAATCTTACGTCAAATTCCTGCAGATACTTATCAAGAATCGCCTTCATTTTCATTCTTTTTGACCTATCTGGATCCCATTTTAGCTTCTGCTCAAGCAACGCTTTTTGACCAAGCGCTGAAAAGGTTATCTGCGTTATTCTATCTTCAAGCACGTCATCTTGATCAAGCACAGGCTTTATATAGCCTGTTTCTTTAAATGCAATATCAAATGCTTTATAGAT
>JAVYWU010000035.1:0-6638 GCA_038877355.1 Candidatus Micrarchaeaceae archaeon
CAATATTTTTCAAGGACCGCAAAGGCTTTGAAAGATAACAAAGAAAAAGTGCCTTTTGTATCATTTGCCAATTTTGACAAAATTGCGCCATATTTTTTTCAAGCCCTTTCAATTGCAGATGATTTTGAATTTCTTGAGCGCCACATACTAGCGTCGGAATCCACCCTGATCCATAATTCTAACTTATCAAATATATATTCAGGCAGCCTTGATGATGCAAGGAAATATATGGATGCAAAGATACATGAAGCTTTGGAGAAATATAGCATAGATGAAAAAGCTCTGAAACCATTCACCAACGCAGAGAAACTTAAGCTGTTAGAGGGGCTCCTTTCAAACGATTCTATGCTGCCGCCACATAATAATGTCAATGCGATAAAAGATATGATAACAAGCATAAACAAGATTGCCGAAAAGGATGCTACCGTATTTGATGGCATAATACTTGGGGTAAAACGTCTTACGCCAACGGCTTCAAACGCAAAAGGATTAGACATCATAAGCATAGTTGATGCACTTGTAAAAGGCCTGAACGGTTCAAGAGACGAAGAAGCCCAGGTATCTGCATTTTCAAAGCTTGCAGAGATATGCGGCGGGACTGATAAAGCTATAGAAGAAGCAAGAAATGCCAAGGCAGCATGGTCAAAAGTTAAATATAAGAGAATGCCAGAGCTACTTAATGCATACAGATCTTTTCTTGCAAATCCAACGCCAGAAACTGCAAAAAACGTGTTTGGCGTTTTTGATGCGGAGAAAAATAGCCAAATCAGCAAGGTCGTAAATGCTGCTCGCAATGCTTCGTTAGATTATGAAACTGGCAAATATCTTGTTGCATATATGGGCAGAAGCCCTTTCATGCTTTTTGACAACCGCGAACTATCTTGCTGTGCCTTCTTCCCTTTTGGAGAAAACCGCAATGCTTCCTTGCAGTACTTGATTGATGACAATATACTTTTAATAGGATTTTCTGATGCAAACAAGATGCCAAAAGAGCCTTCATGGCAATTTGTAAAAAATGACTTAAGAAATATGAATGCAGTTGCAATAGCATCTATTGCATATTTAAACAATGAAAAGATACTTTATATCGATTCGTTCGAATCTTCATTGGAAAATTGGAACAAGCTTTACTCTAAAAATGTAGATTTTGTATATCATGCGCTTGTAAAAGCTGCAAGAAACGTAGGCGCTGGTGCCTTGCTTTTCAATTTGCATCCAAACAACGCCACTCCAAATAAATTGATTGACGAGATGGAGAAGCAGTCACTAAAAAGCATGATAAGAAAAGAAGAAATAAACTTTGCTTCAAGCGACACAGCATTTCTTGAAGGGCGCCAATTTTTAAGTGAAGGGGGCATGGCGCTCCACTATTTGCTACCAATAGATTTCCATAGAAGGTCTTGATGATTCATGCAAATACCGCATATAAAGGATGATCTTCGCAGGCTTATGCTTATTATATTTCACTGTGCTGCTATAAAGGCTCTTTTTGTACTGCGTTAATTAAGCTTTCTATTGCTTGATAGCTTCTTATTGCATC
Organism: Candidatus Micrarchaeaceae archaeon; assembly: GCA_038877355.1. Taxonomy (GTDB): domain Archaea; phylum Micrarchaeota; class Micrarchaeia; order Micrarchaeales; family Micrarchaeaceae; genus JAVYWU01. Next base: position 1,541 of record JAVYWU010000035.1, read on the forward strand.
AATCCTATTTACTATTATCATGGTTTCGGTATAGCACGATATGAATTCTACAATGTTTATGCCCTGCTCTGCAAGCACTGATGTTATAAATGCAACAAACCCAGCAGTATCTTCTATATCAGAACCAGAATGGACAGATATGACAGAGCAATCTTTGTCAATCTTTATTATTGAATTTTTTGGCAAAGCACTTGGCATTTCTTCAACAATGTATATATGGTATTTGTTGATTTCAATTTCTGCAATATTTATAAGTTGCAGCTTTTCCTTTGAAATAATAACGCTTGCTTTGTCGAGTAGCATTATGGAATTGCCCTTAAGCACTCTTATTGCCTTGGCATCTATGGCAGTCCACTTCCTTTCCAATTCAATTGAAAATCTTCTTATTGCTGCTTTTATAGCATTATAAGAATCGCTGTCCATTTGCAGGTCTGTTGCAATTTTCCTTGCAAGGCCACTCATATTTGCAATTTTGCTTTCTAAAGCCTCTATCATGTAAGGCTTGTTTTTCAAATAAGTTTTTACTTCGTCTGCAATTGACATTGTTATATTTGATACATAAAAGTATAAAAATGTAATTTTTGAGTCTCAAAATTAAAATACATGCTCAATGCACATATTATTCTGTGTTTTTATGCAGAAACAGATGCAGAAAAATATAGAGGCATTAAGCATAGAAGGAAAATCGTTGATTTATCTTGAAAATATTGCTGAGGAATATGCAGATGCGCTTGTGCAATCTTCCCCAGATTTGAAAACAAACGGGCTTGCAATGCAATATTCGCTGCCTTTATTCCAGCGCCTCGCAGGAAATAATCCGCTTAATCAAGAAAATATACTTAACAAGGGAAGAGAGCTTTTTTATGATATCGGAAAAAATCTTTATGGCCCACTTGCAGTGGCATTTGCTGAAAGCTTGTTAAAAAATGCAGATTCAGATACGCTGCTTATGTTTCCCCAAAGGGATGCCAATATATTCTACATAGCTGCTCTCGCAATCAAATCAGGAAAACCCGGCTCATATGCAATACCTTTAGCAAATATAATGAATCCTGTTATAAACAGAAGCATATATGGCGTAGAGGATGAAGTAGAAGGGAAAAAAGCGGGCATGCAAAACCTCTTCCTTAGCTACCTGCATAGTTTAGGCTTTGGAACAGGCAAAAAGATAGTAATTGCCGATGCGGGGGCATGGGGTACAATGATTGATGCGTTGAAAAAGCTTATGCCTGAAGAGCGCATTATGGCAAATTTCTTTTATTCGCACATGCCTGAAAAGATAGAAGGCTTTGCAAATAAGCATGCCGGAAATATAAACGATTCTTACTTGGAAACTATAAATGATTTCATTGAGGCATTTCCGAAGCCTTACAAGAGGCCAGAGCTGCTTGTAGAGCATAATGGCAAAATCATTCCAGATTATTCAGGGCTTCAAATAGATTCAAAATTCATTTCAGCGTGGTCAAATGCAGCAATGCATGGGATTATAGCAGCAACGCAAGATTTTTTAAACGGGCATACAATAGATATAAGCAAAGAGCTTGAAAAGCTATGCTTGCTATCGGACAAAGCAAGGGCTGGCATATTTACAGGTATGCTGCCAAGCCATACAGAAACGTGGAAACACGGCGAAGAATGGAAAAAGAATTGGCCTTGGGGGCAAATAGAATGCTTGTGATCATATGGGGAAATTTCTTATTGGAATGATACACTTGCCTCCCATGCCTGGGAGCGTTGGGTATTCTGGAATGGATGGAATTGTGGAAAAGGCTCTGCTTGACCTTGGCACGCTTGAGCGCGCAGGCTTCGACGCTGCCCTTGTTGAGAATGATAACGACAGGCCGCAGCAGATAGGCATAAGCAGGGAAGTAGAGCAGGCATTCAAGCTTGTTATGGGCAAGATAGAAAGCCAAGCAAGCATTCCTGTAGGCCTGCAGGCTATTTACGATATGAAGAAAACAATAGAGATAGCAGCATATTCAAATGCGCCTTTTGTAAGGCTTGATGTATTTGTTGACTCTGTGCAAACAAAATGGGGCAAAGTGCTTGCAGACCCTGCCAAGCTTGCAAGCATGCGCAGCGAGCTCGCTCCAAATATGAAGCTTTTCACAGACGTGCATGTAAAGCACGGCAAAATGTTAGAGCGTAAAACCATAAGCGAATCTGTAAAGCAGGCAGTGGGCTTTGGCAGCAATGGCATAATAGTTACAGGAAGGCTTACCGGCATCGCCCCTTCAAGCAAAAAGTGCGCCATAGCAAAAAAGGCTTCAAACAACACCCTTATATTTGTTGGCAGCGGCCTTACTATTGAAAACGCCCCTCGCCTTCTAAGTATAGCTGACGGCGCAATAGTTGGGACTTCAATAAAGGAAGGCATATATGTATCATATGCTAAAGCCAAAGCCCTTGCAGACCTTGTACATTCTTTGTAAAAATGGGAAAATATTGCTGCAATGCCCTATTCAAGGAAGCTTATATCTGTTATGCCTGCAAGGAGATCCTTTGCCTTCTGGAGTGAAAGTGGGCGCATGCCTTTGCTCTTTGAATACTTGCATTGATACAATATTTGTTCATCAGTCAGCTTTGTTGTTGGATCTATGGCTTTGCATTTATTTATATAATCTATTATTATCCTTGCAGCTTCTTCTTCGTCCATCTTCCTTACATTTACCAAATATGGCGCAAGTATCAAGTTTACAACCCTGTGCCTCCCGTCTGGTATAGGGTGCAAAAGTATTTTTTCTATCCAGGCTTTTTCTCCTTCTTTTGGCGCATTTATAGATTCGTGCAATTGTATGCTTCTTGATGCTTCCATTATAAAATCTGGAATATTTTTTTTCTGAATTGGCAATCCCTCCCTTACCTTTGCAGCAATTGCACTTTTAAGCATATCTGCTATCTTGCCACTTTCGATTAATATCTTTCCCTTATCCATAACCTGATTTGCAAGCAAATAGCTTTTGCTGCTTATCTTGTTCAAAAAAACTTCCATTGGCATAATAAAATTTTCTTCAGACCTTTCAAGAGGCAAGCCAAGTTCACTAGCAAGAGCTATAACATTCTCGTTGCTTTCCCCATAAAGCGCAAATGCTGATCGATTTGCTTCAGCTTCTGCATATTTTGATATTGCAAAGAGATTCTGTTTTGCACTTATGAGAAGCCTTGCATAGCCATAGCTTATTATGCTTGCTATCATTTCAGATTCCATACCTATTTTTCTATAGCTTATGCTGCCAGTTTCAAGCGCCTCTTCTACCCTTGCCTTTGCCATTGCCAAGTACTTCCTATCAGAAACATCATTCATTCCTTCAACAATCTCCTTTGCTTCTTTTGTAAATGGATATTTATATGCAAAGTTTATTTTTGCTTCATGCGAAACCCATATCATGCTCCCTTGCCCTTCTTTATTGCCTCTTCAAGCACATCAAGGCCCTCATCAAGCGATTCTTCAGAAATAGTAAACGGAGGTATAATGCGTATGGTAGATTCGCCTGCAGGCAGCAAAAGCAGGCCTTTTTTGAATGCATATTGAAGTATGCCTTCTCGTTCCTTTATTGCAGGCTCTTTGCCTTCGCGGCTTTTTACCAGCTCAATGCCTATCATCATGCCCATGCCTCTAATATCTCCTATTATTTCCTCATCTTCTGCAATCTCTTTTATTCTATTCATTATTTTTCTGCCTTTTCTTGCTATTGCTTCTTCCAAGTGCTTTTTGTTTTTTTCCATATACCTCAAAGCTTCAAGCGCGCCTGCAACCGAAGCAAGGTTTCCGCCAAAGGTCGTAGCATGGCTTCCGGCAGGTATGTCGCCTAATGATTTTCTTGCTATTGTCACCCCTAAAGGCAATCCACTTCCGATAGCCTTTGCCATTGTATATATGTCAGCAGTGATTCCAAAATTGTCAAGTGCCAAGAATTTTCCAGTCCGCATATATCCCGCTTGGATCTCGTCGTCGATAATAAGCATATTGTAACTATCAGCAATCTTCTTTATCTCCTTGAAATAATCCTTAGGCGGCACAATATACCCTCCTTCACCTTGTATAGGCTCAAGTGCAATTGCCGCTATTTCGCTGCCATCAGCCTCTTTGCCAAGCGCATACCTTTTCATATAGTCTATGCATGCAAAGCCGCATTCTGGATATGTCTGCTTGAAGGGGCATCTATAGCAATACGGATAAGGCGTATGTATCGCATTTGGAAAAGGCCCAAAATGTTGCCTCTGCACAAGCTTTGAAGAGGTAAGCTGCAGTGCACCCATGCTCCTTCCATGAAACGAATTATAATACGCCAGTATGTATTGCCTCCTTGTAAATATCTTCGCAAACTTTATTGCCGCTTCATTTGCTTCAGTGCCTGAGTTTGACAGAAACATCCTGCCAAATCCTTCTGGCATAAACTTAAGGAGCTGCTCGCCAAACTCGACTGGCAGCAGGGCATAATTGTCTGTAAATGCAACATGCATTATCTTGTCAATCTGCTTTTTTATGGCATCACGTATTTGCTTGTTTGCGTTTACTCCTAGATTATATATTGATACGAAGCTTGTAAAATCTATAAACTTCCTGCCTGTTATGTCATATGCAAAATCCCCTTCCCCTCTTTCAGCTATAAATGGATATGGTTCTCTAGTAGTTGTGAAAAATAGCTCTTTGTCCCTTTTTATTATTCCATCTATAAGCTTGCTTCCGCTTTTCATTTTTATCAAATAATATTTTTAAGATAAATTATTAGCTTTAACTTTTGCTTTATCTGCAAAGCAAGAAGATTGGTCAAATTATTGCTTGATAACTATTTTCAATGCTCGGGAGTTATATAACTCATCGAAATGTCCCCTATTTTGCCATCAAAGCTAAAATTTGTCGTAGGTAAATTCCGCGTTTCTTAAAAGTAGTTCTAACATAGTTTTAGCAGGAAAGGTAGTTTTGACCACATAACTTATACGTATAAAAATTGTTAACAGAGCCGCTAAAATAATTACACTCAAACTATTGCTATAAATATCGCATTAACAGATTGTTTTGGATTAACGATACTCAAGAATGCTCCACCAAAAAGACAATATAATGCAATCATGAGAAAAATGCCAATGACTATTG
>JAVYWU010000036.1:0-6449 GCA_038877355.1 Candidatus Micrarchaeaceae archaeon
ATCTGCTCCAAGAAAGGCATCACTTACCTTCTCGGGGAAATAAACTCATTAATAAATTCAAACATATCAACTGCTAATTTTCAAACAAGTGAAAATGACGTTAAAAAGAATGCTACTATAGAAGACAATATGCTATTAGTTGCATTCGATAAAGCGCAATATGTATTAGCTTCTATAATTGACAATAGAACTGAATATCTCGCAGAATGGTTGTTGAAAGATGAAAAAACCTTGCTTAAAACATTCAATATGAACTTTATTGCAAGTGTCTTAGTAAGCATGACAAAAAACATACAAGCTGCAATGTCAAAAGGCAAAAGCATGGCCGCCGTAAAGTCAGTAGTAGAAAACCGTGCAAGGGTAGAACAAGAAATAACCAACAAGACGGAAAGGCAGGAAGCTACCCAGCAGATAAGCCAAAGCAACGGCGGCCTCTTCAGCGGAATAAGGAATATTTTTGCTCCACAAGAAAATAGGCGATAAAATGGGTTTAGATGCAATAATTCAGCCTTTCATAGAAACCAAAGATGCAATTATGGCCGATACAGATAGGCTAATTGGAATTTTTGCATTCGGCGCTATTATTGTTGCTGTTTTAACAGGAATGCAATATGCTGTAATGTTTAATCCTATTCATGCTGCTGCTTTATTTTATCTTGCAAAAAGTGGTGTATGTTCAACAATAGCTCCTTATTTAATAACATCCACAGGAGGCGCTTTTGGCGGCATGGCAGGATTGCATATAGGAATGTGTCAGCTTATCAGTTTCAATTATATGGTAGAAATTGCATGGTACTTGCAAGTTTTAGCAATTGAGTTTATTGCAATTTTTGTTTTTGAAATGATATTTCACATGGGTTGATGGAAAATGGCAGAAGTAAGTGTCCAAAGAGGCCAAAAGCCACAATTGGTAGATTTATGGGTCTTTGATGGAAAAGGATTGCTCAAAACAAAAGAAACAGCAAAAATAATCGGTGGTTTTGTAAAATCAAAAAGCATCCCACCTGAAGACCCAATAGTTTATTTAGGTCTTCCAAACTACGCTATTATGAACTTGCGCAACAAACGCCTAACACTTTTTTATGATCAGCGGCAGCATAAGCTTCTAAAAACATCAGAATTAGCAGGCGATGCAGAAACAGATGTAAATGCAATTCTTACTACAAATTTTGCTTTAGGTGCACGTTCAGCAGAGAATACGCTTGGTGCAAAGCAGCCTATGAATGAGATGACTAAATGGGCAATCGCTGTTCTTTTATTTTCTATGGTTATCAGCTTCATATTCTTCTATCTTGTAATAACGCATAGTACAACAGCCCCAACGCCACAAGCAACAGGATCAATATCTAATGCTATAAATTCAAGTACATTAATACATTTGCCTTAGGTGATTTTGATGCCATATAATAATCAAAATTACCAAAATCGTTATTATCAGCCTTTTCAAGAAGAACAACAGGAGCCTATAGCTTCAGTTTCTGAAGAATCATTGCATGAAATAAGAGAATATAACGACACAAAAGATAAAATAAAAATGATACAGGCTGAAATAGTAAATGCAGCGACAGAGAACGATTTATTGTTTCATATGGGCAATCTATATATGTTGCTTGAAGCTGCGGATCATATATGGCTAGGCATCGCAGAAGTAGTCAAGCATCAAGTCGATGTAAGAAAATTATCGTCTTTACCATTCGAATATAAAAATGAGTTCAGAACCTTTGCCGAGAAAATAAAAACTTACATAGAATATAAAAAGAATCCAGAAAAGTTTTATGAAGAACCAACCGAAGAATTTGAAACATACATTTCGATGCCACCTACAGCTCAATTCAACTGGCTCAAAGAGCAGATGGATAAAATAATAAATGATGCTTTAGATCAATGGGTAAAGTTTGCAGCACAAATAGATTTTGGAATGCCAATAGAATTAAAAGAATCGAAGAATTTTTTTTTTAAAGCAATACAAGCTTTACAAATTAAATTTACTGAAGAAGATTATAAAGAATATCTTAAAGTTGCGGATAAAACCTATAAACAAATTGCATATGTGTTTGCTTTATACAAAGTTAGAGAGGGCGGTCATATACAATGCGCTATCAGTGGTGAATTTAACCATGGCAAAAGCACTGCAGCCTTATTGATTGCGCTATGGGATTCAAGATTTACTAGGCTTATCATGAAACGCATAAAGCCTAAACTATATGAACAAATACATGATCAAATAAGATTTAGTTTAGAAGATAATGTAGTAATTAGTGAAAGAGATCCCGCTAGCAAATATATAATGCATCCTAAGCCTTTAAATCCTCTAGTAATAGATGAGGCCTATTTGTTTGCTACAACAGCAGATGCCACAAGTACAAAGTTTAGAAAGCTTAGAGATGCATTGATTCAAAATCGAAAACAATCGCCAAGCTTCTATTGGATATATGCTAACTTTTTCAAAATGCCAAATGCATTTACTGAATTAATGCTTGCGTGGATACATAAAACATCTAAAAATGTTGGTGAAGTAGTAATTCCTAGTACGCAAATTCAGCTTCCAGAGAAATTCGATAAAATGAGAATTCAGAAATATGCGAAGCATCCAGAGTCATTTAGAATTGCCATTAAATTTCATCCAGCGTTTGTTGGAGAAATACGAACAAAACAATTAAAAGGAAAATTATGGGAAAGATATCTTGAAAAATATCAAAAATATCAAACTACTACGGAAGAGAGTACTAAAAAGCCAACAACAAGAATATCATTTCTTACTCAAATAGATGCATTAATAACTAAGCGTGTTATAAATGTAAATAGTAAAGAAGATATACAAAAATTTATACAAAGATTATTATTGACAGAACCTAACATGGATGAAAATTCAGCTTCTGTTTTAGCCACAGATTTAGCAGCCGAATACCAAAATTGGAAAGAAGAAAAAGTCAGTGAAAAACTTGTAGAAAAATTAAATACATTTCTACTAAATAAAAATAAAATGATAGAAGGTGAAGCATGGAAGCAATAAAATATTTTAAGGGAGAATACGAAAAAATGGTACTTAAAGGCATTAAAATACCATTTTCAGATCTAGCAGATAGGGTATTAGTAATGTTCCGAATAATAGCCATGATTGATGCTCGTACTATTTCTATTGCGATGCAATTAGAAGAACAAGCAGAAGCAACATTTATGGATAATTTTGAAGCTGGAATAAAAATGTCTTTCGATAAAGAAAAAAATAACATAAGCCTTATGATACGCACTAAAAACATATTGACGACTTTAGCCAATTATTTAAATACCAATATAGAAAAATTGGAAAAATTGATGCCTATGAATGCAAATGGAGTTGATATTTCAATAATAAAATATTATCAAGGGAATATCGCAATAATGAAGAAAAGTAATGAATATTACAGCAAGATTGCACAAGAGATACAAAATTCTCTTAATATATGCTTTAACGATGATATGCAGAAAGTTAAAGAGCTGGAAATGCAACTAAAACCTTTGCAACTAAAAACACAAGAAGATATACGGAATTATAATAATAAATCAGCTGAATTATTGGATTTAGGTGAATTGAAATGGTAAAAAAAATAAAAGCATCTGATCTGGTATTCAAAGGTCTTTCACCAGTAAACGATATGAAAGCTTTGCGCAAGCTCGTAGAAAGATATACACATGCTAAAGCAAAAAATAATGCAAAAGAAATGGAAAAATGTAAAGCCGAAATATCAAAATTAATTCCAAACATGGAAGAAAGCTTATCTAGAATAATCGCAATTTATAGTTCAGCTGTTGATGAATTAGCAAAATCGAATGATCAAGATAGCAAACTCTATACAGAAGAACAATCTAAATCATATCTTAGGCTTCTGTATGAGATAAAAGCTGAAATGGAAAAGATAAAAACAGAATTAGGTGTATAAAACGCAAGAGCTATCCCAGAAGCAGGAAATAACTGTTGCCCCGAATATAACACTTAAATATAAAAAGAAACCACATCTGCAAGTATATAAATGCCCCTATATGGATTGCGATGCTATTTTCTTTAGCCAAGATGATCGAGATCAGCATTTGATTGCTGTTCATAATGAATTGCCTCCTTCTGTTATGAAGGGCATCAGTATAGAAATACCATCAGGCAAGCTTTTCTCACGCCGTGACATTGCGCTTCTCCGCTTCAACCATACCAAGCAAGCTCTCTCAAAATATGCTGCCCTTGCAGGTGCGTCATTCCGTGCTGCCCGAGCTCCTAGAGCTAAGCTGAAAAAGCCGAAGCCTACGCAAACCAATACAGCCAAAGTGCCGCTTGTGGCCACAAGCGAGGTTCAGCCCATAGCTACTAGGCAGGAGCCTGCCCCTGCACCAAGCCTAAGCCTCTGGCATAGAATATCCAAAATATTTAAAAAAGGATAAATATGGAATTGGAAAAAATGACTGAATTGGAATATAAGAAATACAATGAGATGAACAAAATAGCTCACAGACCACAAAGGAACGCATTTATAATTGGATCTTTTATCGGGATAATTTTCTTTGCATTATTTGCTTACTTCGGAATTCGTATTGTGACTTTCAAATCCCTAATGTTAATTTTAAGCTACACAAACGCAACAGTGCAGAGTGCCCACCTAAACTTTACCACTAATACCTCAATTGCCACTTCAATAATAAAACTTGACCAGAATCCTATGCTCCAAATTACATATTTCTTACATAATTATGCTTTTACAGCAGAAATTGAAAATTGTATTCTCGGAATCATATTAATATTCTTTGGTTATTTTGCTTTCCAGTGTTTCATGGATATATATCCTACTAAATATTCTGTAAGTACTTATAAAGGTTTGAGGCGTGCCATAAGAGAAAAAGATGCAATACTCAAAAGACTCACAAAACATGGTTATACCAGAAAGGAAATAGAATGGTATTTTGAGGTACGCTCAAAAATACAAGAACTTGAAAAAGTGATAAATTAAATGATCGATATAAACGATATTATAGCAGAATTTAACGCTGCTCAGAAAGAACAACAAGAAAAAGAGAATAAGATTACTATCCCCCCTCCATCGGAATCGAAAAAGTCTAGGCATGTGAATTTCTTGCTAGAGCCTGAAAACTACCAGAAATTGACAGCCATAGCAATGTCAAAAGGCATCAACATTAGCCAGCTCCTTAGGGAGTTAATAATGCAATATATAGCTGAGAGCGAGAAAAATGCTAGCCGAACAAATAAATGAAGCATTAAAAAACGAAGATTGGAAAGCAGCTATAGCATTGTTAGATGCCGAACTCAAAAAAGAGCAGTCAAAAGAAACTCGCCAAATCCTAATATATAATCTTATTGTGGCTTATACCAAACTCAAAAAATGGAAAGTAGCCTATGATATCCTTTACGAATTAAAAGACGAACTTCGATCACAAGAAGTAAGTGATCTTTATAATGAAATTAAGGCACATTTGCCACAAAGAAAAAATGTTAAAAAAGAAGGTAGAACAATAACAGAAAAGGAAGGTCGCATAGTAAACATAAAGCCAATCAAAAGCGATATTAAATTCGCTGATGTAATAGGCATGCAGAAAGAAAAGAAATGGCTAAAAATAAATGTAATATATCCAATACAGCATCAAGATATATATTCAAAAATGGGCGCAGCTACTTCTGGAGGTGTAATTATGTATGGGCCGCCAGGCACAGGCAAGACACTTTTAGCCAGAGCTGTAGCAGGTGAAATAACCGGCAAACTGCTTAGTGTTAATTTATCTGACATATTAAACAAATTTGTAGGAGATAGCGAAAAGAATATACAAAAGGTATTTGATATTGCTAGAGCTGAGAAGCCATCAATAATATTCATAGATGAAATAGACGGAATAGCACAAAAACGTGAAGCTAATGAAGTCGCAGAATCATCAGGTCCAGTAATGCGCAATCTAATCAATACTTTTATGATAAATTTGGATGGAATAACTAAAGACAATAACGGCATATTTGTTATGGGCGCTACAAACAAACCATGGGAATTAGACAGTGCAATAAAGAGAAGTGGAAGATTTACTGATTTCTTGTACATAGCCCCGCCACGCTACAAAGAAAGAAAAGAGTTATTTAAATATTATACCAAAAAGATAAATGCAAAGAAAATTGATTATACAAAGCTCGCATTATATACTTTCGGTTATTCACCAGCTGATATAAAAGACATTTGCCAAAAAGCAGCTTCGATGAAAGCTGCAAAGCTTATAGAAAAGCCTGGAAGCAGCCAAGATTATGTATCTACAAAAGATTTATTGGAAATAGCAAAAGAAAAAAAGAATAACAGTATTTATGAGTGGTATTCGATTGCATATAAAGCATTGAAGAATATGTCGATAGAAGAACGCCAGCCTTACAAACAGCTTATAAAGGATATGGTATTTTGGCTTAAGAGAGCCAAAGGCATGCAGAATTGGCA
>JAVYWU010000037.1:0-6343 GCA_038877355.1 Candidatus Micrarchaeaceae archaeon
AGTAGATGCGGCAACATAAAGAAAGGCAAAGATAAGCTTGCACTCAACGACCGCACCTACCACTGCAACGTCTGCAATCTGATAATGGATAGGGACCTAAATTCATCAATAGTAATACTCAAACGTGGCATACTCGCGAGAGGTAGGGCAGGACCTGCCCGAACTGACGCTCAGGGAGATATTTGCCAATACAATGCAAAGGGCATTGCAAGCAGTGTCGGCGAACTGAGAACATACCCTGCAATCGCAGGGGAAGCTCACACGCTTTAGCAATATGAGGAGGTAACGTGCTATAAAAATAAAACAATAATGGAAACTCTCTTCAGTACATGCGTGCATTTTAATAAGTTCTGCCAAAATACAAATTATACTTGCTTGCCTTGCCGCATTTGGCGCATATTCCTTTGCTTTCATGCATATCGTCATAGCCTATTATTGGCGTGGCGAGCCTTTCTTCTAATGCCCTGCCACATTTTTCTTCTCCGCACCACGGCAACGATACGAGGCCAAGAATATCTGCTTTGTTTATATATTCTACCGCTTCTTCGGCATTGCTGAAATTATGCATATTTTTTTTGAAGAAAACATTTGCTCTATTCTTTAATTCTTCATCGGAGTTTTTGTAAATTTCCTGAATCTTTTCATTTAACTTGCTTTCTTCAACTTTTATTTTGTGCCTTGTTGCTCTTTCAAATAATGTAATGATGCTGCTATCTGCTTCTCTTACTCCTACTTCTATTCTGGCAGGTATTCCCTTTGCCTCCCAGTAATAGAATTTATCGCCTGCTCCTTTATCACTGTTGTCAACTAATACTCTATAGCCATTGCCTTTGAGCTTTGCTGCAATATCCTCTGCTTTATTTATAATTCTATCTTCATCCCCTTTCTTAAGGATTGGAACAATTACAATTTGTATAGGTGCAATTTGTGAAGGAAATATAAGCCCATTATCATCTCCATGCATAGCCACAATGGCTCCGAGAGTCCTCTCGCTGACTCCATAGCACGTCTGCTGTACATATTTATATTCATTATTTTCATTGTATTGCAAATTATAAACCTTAGCAAATTTATCTCCCAAGTTTATGACAGAGCCTAGTTCAAGGCCCTTGCCATCCGGCAGCACGGTAATGAAATCATAATTGTATTTTGCGCCAGGGAAGGTATCCCATGATGGAGTTCTAAGCTCTATATAAGGAAGCATAAAGAAATCAAAAAATTTTCTGTAGATTTGCCGGGCTTCTTTTATCTGCTGCTCTGCGCTTTCTTCCGTAGCATGAAAAGTATGCGCTTCATTAAACTTTACTATTTCCCTCACCCGCAGCATAGGCTTTGTCTGCTTCGTTTCATATCTAAAAACATTTACTGTTTGATAAAGCTTGAGTGGCAAATCAGATACCGCATTTATCCATTGCCTTACCACTTCATACATTACTGTTTCTGATGTTGGCCTGATATAAAGTTTCTCTTCAAGAGGCTTTTCATTAACATTTGTTATAACGTATGCTTCTCCTGAAAAGCCCTTTAGGAAATCCTTTTCCTTCTGGAAGATAGATGCAGGCACAAGCGAAGGCATTGACACTTCTTCATGGCCTGTTTCATCAAGCAGGCATTCTATTTTTTTCATTACAAGTTTAAGTGCTTTGTAGCCATACGGCATCCAAGCTACCATACCTTTTAATGGATATCTATTGTCACATAATTCTGCTTTTTTAACTATCTGTTCATACCATTCTGAAAAATCATCGTGCTTGCTTAAATTGAAGGTTACCTTAGTGCTTTCTTTTTTGCCACTTCCATCCATTATAACACAAGATTTATTTTATTGATTAGAATATTATAGCTTTTGTAGCAACTATCAGCAAAACAAAATGCTAGCTTGTAGGGGCTAATGCTTCAATATCGAAAGTAATGCTTCAGCCATATGCCTTATATTTGCCTTTGATTTGCCATATTTTCTTTTATTTAAGCTTGAGTATTCTATTTCAGCAATTTTAGCTTTGCTTCCAGAAATTCTAAGCAAATCTATTAGCACTTTGTATCCTCTAAGGACAAATCTATTTTCATTGCCTTTAACTACGCTTTTGAAAAAATTTGTATTAACACCAAAGAATCCAGATGTCATATCGCTAACGGTTTTCTTCTTTCTTAATTTAAAAATGAATATAGCAAAAAGTATTGTGCATCTAGATACAAGCCTTCTGAAAACGGGCATGCTTCCAAAGCTTGTCCTTGTTGCAACAACTATATTAAAGCCTTCGCTGAGCTTTTTATGCAATTCTGCAGCTTTTTCTATTGGATGCTGCATATCCGCATCCATTACTATTGCATAAGGCGTTGAAGAGTGCATTATTCCATCAATAACACTTGCTGTTAGGCCATGCACATTATTATTAGACCTATCAAGAAGCAATACTTTGTTTGATTTTTCAAGTCTTTTAATTTCTTCTATAGTGCCATCTTTGGATCCGTCATCTGCAAAGATTATGCTTGCACCTTTATACATATTCAAAAGCTTTTTTGCGATTTCACTTACATTGCCTGCTTCATTTAAAGTAGGCAAAACAAAAGTTAAGTCTTCAAATTCCATATAATCCATATAATAACTTAGTGAATATATATAAAAGTATAATATACCAAATTAATATACATATACATTAATATGCAAAATGCAAAAATACAGGTATACAAATTTTAAGTTTGGTGGTTCGGTGGAAAACGAAAGAAAGCATTGGTTAAACAAGTTTAAAGCCTGCGCAAAAAGCAAATCAATATACGTGCTTGCTTTTTTAATATATTTTTTAATTGCGATTGCCGTTTTTTATCCTATAACTTCTAATATAAGCACAAAATTGCCTGGTGTTGGTGGCGATACTTATCAAAATGTATGGGACATCTGGTGGGTTGATTATGCAATATTCACCCTTCATACCAGCATATGGCACACCTCGATGATTTTTGCGCCATTGGGAAGCAGCCTTGTATATCAAACGATGGCACCTTTAGGGGCAATACTTGTTGCACCTTTTATGCTTTATGGGCTTGTATTTTCCTATAATATGATGCTTCTCCTAGGCTTTGCAATATCTGCAATTACCATGCTTATATTTGCAGATTACTTTGTGAAAAATAAATATGCCGCATTTGCTGCAGGAATACTTTATTCGTTTAGCGCTTTTCATATAGCTCAAGGCTCTGCCCATATAGATTGGATTTTTATTGCATGGATACCTTTGGCTTTGTATTTTCTTGCAAGGCTTCTCGATGGAGAGAATAGATTTTATTCGTCAATAGGCTTGGGTATATCTTTTTCATTAACTCTTTTGATGGCAGATATTGAACAAACTATAATGCTTGCAATGGCAATGTTTTTCCTTTTAATCATATATGTTATAATGAAAAATGAAAGGAAAAAAGTGCTTTCAATCAAATTTTGGGAATACGCGGCATTTGCAATAGTGGTTGCAGCAATATCTGGAGCTTATGCATATGTGCCGATATTTTTTGGAATAAGCGCAAATGGAATTGCAATTGCAAATCAAAATAACATCTTAGCAAACAATGTTTTGTATAGCCCAAATGTTTATTCCTTTTTTATGCCAAGTTTGTACAATTCCTTGTTTTCAAATACCATGCTTAACAATTATGCTTTTCTGTATGGATTGTATGGGAGCAACGACGCCACAGAACGCATATCATATATAGGATACGTTGCCATTGCGCTTGCAGCGGTAGGCACTTTCAAGCGCTTTAGAAAAGCGTTTCCATGGATAGTTATTGCAATAATCTTTGCGTGGCTTGCACTTGGGCCGATTATACAAATAGGCAATAATGCACCAAGCTTAGCTAGCATTGCATCTAGCGGCGCAGCTAACAAAGTTTATTGGAATAGCTTGTATTCGCTGTACCATGCTATACCCTTTATAAATGTAATAAGGGAGCCGGGAAGGTTTGATATAATCGCCGAGCTGGCAATTGCAATGCTTGCTGCATATGGCGCTGCAGAGCTAATGAAAGCCAAACAGCTCAGCGGAAGAAACGCAAAGCTTGCTTTTATTTCAATAGTTTCATTTGTTGCTCTGATAGAATCTGCTGGCACATATGCATCATGGAATACAACAAATGTTGTATCTCCAAGCTTTTATTCTATGCTAGCAAAAAACCCTGCAAACTTTACAATGCTTTTCTTGCCTGCTTTGCCTTCGCAAACAGCTTTTTCAGAACTTTATCCAGGCATGGCAATGTATTATTCGGCATTAGCGCGCAAGCCGCTTGTAGGAGGCTATACAACTAGAACAAATAATTCACAGTACAATTTGCTTTTGAATATACCCCTTGTGCTGCAGACATCTTACCTTCAGCTTTATAATAAATCAGTATATGCCTCTCCTGTATATGAAAATTATACAAATCAAACATTGCTTAGCTTGTATAACTATAACACAGCAATTATAGCAGTATTCGAGCAAGCATTTACAGAGCAGCAATTTTCATATCTCTATGAAACATTAAACAGTACATTTGGGAAGCCTTTATATAGCAATTCGACACTTTTCTTCTTTACATCAAATGCAACAGAAAGCCATATATTTAGAAGTTACGTTGCGTATCCTATCATGACAGATTGGATTCTTTATGGCATAAAGGCAAACAACACAAATGAATCTGCTTGGCTTCCTTCTGGTTATGGTGCAATTATAGTTTATGCCCCATACTCTAATTCTTCCGGCATAGAAAGCAAGATTCAAAGCAATGCGATTGAATATATAAATACAACAGTAAGCTTTACTGCATTCGAATATCCAAAAAGCGCTATGCAAAATAGGCTTTACATAGATACGCTGACAAATGCCAATAAGCTTGCTGTGCTAGGTGCATTTAACATAACGTCAATTCCAAGAAAATACACACTTAACGTAACAATGATTTCTGGGCCATATGGAAATACGCTTCTCTTTATGCCTGAAAGCAACTTTACATATATACTATTTAATAATATAACTTTTTCACGCAGGACGTGAAATAGGGTATGAAATGAATGGCAAAACTGATAATAGATACAAGAGAAAGAAACAATGAGCTGATTTCGACGCTTGAAGAGCTTGGCGTAGATATTGAGTTCTCTATGCTTGATATGGCTGATTATGTAGTATCTGATAGGTGCGCAATAGAAAGAAAAACCATAAAGGATTTTGAATCATCGCTCATTGACGGCAGGCTTTTTAAGCAAGCTGAAATGTTGAAGAACGCGTATTATAAAGCAATAATAATTATAGAAGGCGACAAAGAAGAATTTGCAATGAACCATAATGCTATTACAGGAGCTATAATATCCTTGTACCTGGATTATGGCATACAGATACTATTTTCAAACAGCCCTACAGATACCGCATTTATGCTTGAAGCGCTTGCAAGGCAAGAGCAAGCAGGCAAAAAAAGAACCTTTTCGCCAAAGCATGGGCATAGAGCTTATACGGAAAGCCAATTCATGGAATTGATGGTTGGAAATCTGCCAGGAATAGGGGCAAAGCTGGCAAAAAATCTGCTTGAGCATTTTGGCAGTGTGAATGCAATAGCATACGCAAAAAAAGAGGAATTAGAAAAAGTTGACAAAATAGGAAAAAAGAAGGCAGATCGCATATACCATATACTTCATGATTCTTACGAAAACAGCAAACCTTTGCCGGTTTAGATGCCTTTTTTTATTGTTTCACATATTTGTTGCGCTTCTTCTTCGCTTTCATATTTTATCCTAGGTGCAAAGAATCCATGCATATTTTCGCCAAATTTGCGGGGTATAACATGCAGATGCACATGAGGTATGCTTTGGCTTACCTTATTGTTTAAGCCTATGAATGTGCCGTCGCATTTGAGTTCTTTTTCCATTGCAATTGAAACTTTTTTTGCAACTTCCATTAGCCTGCCAAGCACACTTTCAGGAATGTCATCAAAAATAGGATAATGCTTTTTAGGGATTACAAGCACATGGCCCTTGAACACTGGATTAATGTCTAGAAATGCAATAGTTGCATCATCTTCATAAACTATATGCGCTTTTCTTTTTCTTTCAATTATTTCACAAAAGTTGCATTCTTTTTCCATAAAATCAATGTTAAGCGAGTTTAAGTATTTTGTTCAAATATGATTGCAATGCTTTATTGTTTATTATTTAAAAAATAAATATATTGCCTGCCTAATTCTTGTAAATAAGAACTAGCTCGCAAAATTGAAAAACTTTTCGAGTTCTCCCCTGTCTTTGAGCTCTATGCTATCAAAAAATTTCTTTTTTAATTTTTCTTTTCTTCTTAAAGTTATGGAATACATACAAAGGTATACTTTGCCT
>JAVYWU010000038.1:0-6088 GCA_038877355.1 Candidatus Micrarchaeaceae archaeon
TCACATATTGGATGCGATATGCGTGAGAAAATCGTGGAAGTGATATAATTGGTAAATGATAAAAAGGTGAGGAATAGGTTATTATAGAAAAGTCAACATCCTATCAAGCATTGACAACGCATAAGGTTTTATATTTGTTGGATTGTATGTAAATAATGGATAGCAATATTGAAAACTTGCTTGATATTTATTCAGGTTTAATATCAAAAAAGCAGGCGGAGAGGCTGCTGGAAGAAAATTTCCACGGTGAGAAAATGGTAAATATAGAAAAGACTGATGCGCTCGGGGTTCTAGTGTTCATAAATGAGGTGAAAAAGAGTGGGCAAAGCAAAGAAGACTATATGGTAGACATTAATGATACAATTTATAGGATTTTTAACTATAGCACAAGCAAAACGCAAGCAGGAAAAGAAATAAAAAGAAGAGTTATAGTGCTCGGCAAGGAAAATGCAACAGTAGAAATGGTGCTTTACAATAAATTTTCGGACCTTATAGATAGCAATTGTTATGAAAGGGGAAACAGGGTATTTATAAAAAATGCAGTACTTGATATAACTGGAAACAGGCTGATAAGCGGAAAAAATACTGTTATAACGAAGATTTCTCAGGATAATTTTTCCATTTGCAATTACAAAGATATAAAGGAGAGTATCAAAAATGCAGATATTGTTGGAAAAGTAATAGAAATTGATCCTATAAGGTACATAAACAAATTTGGCGGAGGGCAAACTGCTTTATGCAACATTCTAATCACCGACGGGGAGAAGACTGCAAACGTATCTCTCTGGGGCCAAACTGCGCTTGCAACTGCATCATTAAACTTAAATGAAATAATAAAAATAGAATTTTGCAATATAAATGTAGAAAATAATTTTATAAATATACGCGCAAATGAAAATTCCAGAATATTTGCCTCAAAAATATTAGAAGCAAAATTGCCAAAGTTCAACGTTGGCCATAATTAGCCAAGAATGATAGGTATTGGTTTAATACCGATTGCGGGGCTGAAGGCCTTATTTTGCTTAATGTTGCAGCGAAATCTTCCATTTCTATTGGTATTTCCTTGCCTGCTTTTATAGATTTTTCTAAAGCCAAAGATTTTACTTCTCTGCATATGTTTGAGATATCTGCACCGGTATATCCCTTTGTCTGCTCGGATAGCTTATCAAAGTCTATATTTAATACTGGAACGCCTTTAAGGTTTGATTTGAATAATTGAATGCGCTGCTCTGCATTCGGCGGCTTTACAAATACTAATTTGTCAAACCTTCCAGGGCGGAGCAAAGCAGGGTCTATGGCATCGGGCTTGTTTGTAGCTGCAACTACAACGACGCCATATGATTTAGATATCCCATCCATTTCAGATAGCAGAGTAGTTGTAAGTTGCGAGCTTTGAATGCCTTCTTTTCTTATTGGCGCTAATCCATCTATTTCATCTATAAAAAGTATGGATGGCTGGTTTTCCCTTGCGCGATTAAAGTTTTCTTTTATTGCGGCAACTGCCTTATCTATCGGTGCACTTGCTATTTCTGCCCCATTTAACTCAAGCATTGTAGTCCCTTGCAATGATGGATCAGACAAAGCTGCTTTCATAAGCATTGTTTTTCCTACTCCAGGAGGACCAAAGAGAAGCACGCCTTTTATCGATTTCAAAGCATACTTTTCAACAAGATCGGGGTGCATCAGTGGTATTTGTATTGCATCTACAAGGGCCTTCTTCGCTTCATCCAAGCCTATAACCTCTTCAAGGGATATTTCAGGCTTACTTTCCTGCGAACCTGCCTCCTTGCTTACACTTCTTTCGAAATCCAATTTGAACAAGTTGTATTTTTCGATTTGGGCTAAAGATGTTGAAGGCTTTGTTGATGATATAACTTTCAGTATGTCGTCTTGCGTTATTTTTATGACTTTATGCTGCGCAATTGCTTCTTCAGCTACTGATTGAGCTACCGAAGTGCATATGCTTTTAATGTCAGAACCAGAATACCTTTCTGTTTTTTGCGCAAGTAGATCTAAGTCTATCGCATCGCTAAGTGGGAACTTCTTTAGGTAAATATCAAATATTTTTTTTCTGGCATCTACATCTGGCAACGGCATATATATGATTTTGTCAAACCTTCCAGGGCGGAGCAAAGCAGGGTCTATTAAATTTGGAACGTTGGTTGCGCCAATAACAATTATATTATTTGATTTCTGAAAACCATCCATTTCTACAAGCAATTGGGTAAGGGCTTCGTGAAGGGATTGGCTTTGGGCCGTCTCTCTAAGCCCAGCTATTGCGTCAATCTCATCAAAAAACAATACACAAGGCTGATGCCTTCTTGCTATTGCAAATATATTTTGTATGGCCTTTGCTGTTGTACCTGAATAAGGAGACAGCAAATTTGCTGTTTTAACGTAATAGAAAGGAGAATGGATTTCGTGCGCAACAGCGCGCATCATCATTGTTTTTCCTGTGCCTGGAGGCCCAAATAAAAGTATTCCATGCGTTGGCTTAATTCCATAAGCTTGCGCTATGGCTTTCTCTTCCGTTGGATTTATTACAGAGTCTATAAGCTCTTTTTTGACATTTGTGTAATCACCTATATCATCGAAACTCTCATTCGATTGCTCTACCTGCATATCTTCAAATGTATCGCCAAATTTCAAACGTATATCCTGCTTTCGCACATCCAAGGATCTGACTATGTGTATACCATTAATTTCCATTATGTATGCAACGAGCGGAGATATTATTGCGCTAAAAATCATATACATTGAATATGGATATGATAGAATATAAGAGAATCCAGAAAAATTTGAAAGCGCAGCAGGTATAAGCAGATATGTTGCAGTTATGGCGACGCTTATTGTGCCTTTATGCGCTGATCTGCTACTAATCGTAAAACTGTCTATAAAAACAACAACCACTATAAGAAGAAGCAGTTGCAATAAATAATAAGGAACTTTCTGCGCAAACAATGCAAGTATTGATAGGTCTATTGCAGATGAAGTATAAGAATAGAATGCACCGCCGAACCTTGAAAGGCTCTCTGTAGATGCTATTGAAAAATTCTGCAATGAAGTTGCATTTTTCGATGTTTCCATTAATGGCAAGGTTTTTACCGATAAAGGCGATGAATAAAGTTCGTTGGCTGCATAAGTTGAATTATATAGAATGTAGCTGGAATTTTGCATGCCGGTAAGGCCGGACAAAGATGCAACTGCAAGGACAAACAAAATCGTTATTATTATCGCACGCTTCCTTCCTACAACAATTATTGCAAGCGCAAAAAATAACAAAGAAAATAGGTAACCAAAAAATGAAAAAGACAATGCGATTAAGGTATACATAAAGAGGATTGTTCGATAATGCATATAGCCAAAAAAGAAGGTTATAACCAGTGCGAATATATATAGCACTGCTATTAAAGGGGCTTGGTACATTATTGGTGGGATTATAGCTATTGCAAATGCTGAGGTACCAATGAAAGGATGATACAAAGAAAGAATTACAAGCCCTGCGAGGATGATTATGAAAATAAGCAATGGATAAAAGGGCACTGCATTATTTACAATAAAAAATGCAAAAGCGATAAGGAGCATATCGAAAAAAGAGGGCCTGCTTGCTATGACCGAAAGCTTGTCTTTCAAAGAGTATAATGCTAGCGGCAAGGAATTATATTGTATTTTTTGTGCAGTTGCTTTTGCCATAATACCTATTATAAAATTAGTTGTAAAATATAAATACTATTGTTATGCAATTGTTATTCTATGTAGTTTTAAAATCCTTATTTTGCCTTGCCAATTTTCATGCCCCTCCAATATTATTATATATGTTTTCGTCTAAAATCTACATCAAATAGATGATATGATGCTAACATGTGAACGATGCAAAAAAGAGATTTTCAGATATAATGTATGCAATTACTGCAATAGAAAAATATGCGATGATTGCGTCAAAAGTTCTCAAAAAATATCGCAGATAGAGCATCTGGTTATATGCAAGGATTGCTGGGGCGATATGAAAAAAAGAAAAGCATATAAAAATAAGCACACATTATAGTGTGCTAGATTCTTCCTTTCCTTTAACAACGAATGTGCCGTTTGCGCGCTCTTCTGCTTCTTGCTTTACTTTTAATATGAACTCATTTGCTTTAAATGATGCCTGATTGCCAAGCCTGTCTCTTGCTGAAAGTGTGCTGCTTGCCTGCTCTTTTGCGCCCACGATAGCCATATATGCGACTTCTCTGCTTTTAGCATCTCTTATTTTATACTCCAATGTTCTGTCAGAATCATTTAGTCTGACCCTTATGCCTGCTGCTTTCATCTTTGCATATAATTCGCGCGCATATTCTTCATGCTTTTCAGATATCGGTATTACTTCGACTTGCACAGGCGATATCCAAGTTGGAAATCTGCCTTGATAATGCTCTACCATTATTCCTATAAATCTTTCTATAGACCCTAATATTGCTCGGTGTATTACAACAGGCATTTCTTGTTCTCCGGCGCTGTTTGTATATTCTAACTTGAATCTTTGAGGAAGGTTGTAATCAAGTTGTATTGTTGCAAGTTGCCAGCTCCTACCCATAGAATCCTTAACATCGCAATCGATCTTAGGGCCATAAAACGCCCCCTCTTTTTCCTTTATTTGATACTGTAGGTGGTTTTCCTCTATCGCTTTCTTTAGCTTTAAAGTTGCTTTTTCCCATAACTCTTCTGTACCAAGATGGTCGTCAGGCATTGTCGAAAGGTTTGGCACAAAAGTCATGCCAAAGGTATCGTATACTTCTTTTACCATCTTTAAAAGCAGCGATACCTCTTCTTGTATCTGGTCTTCCCTTGCAAATATGTGGCCATCATCCTGCGTCAATTCTTTTACTCTGAATAAGCCAGTAACTGCCCCGCTAAGCTCTTTTCTATATACCTTGTCAAATATAGCTGTTCTAAAAGGAAGCTCCTTGTAACTCCATTTCCTGCTTTTGTATATAAGCATTGTCGAAGGGCAATTCATGGGCTTCATGCCTATGCTTCCAAAATCAGAATCAAAAATGAACATACTGTCACGATAATGCTGTATATGGCCACTGACATGCCATAATGCTATATCTGCAAGGACCGGCGTACTTATTTCTTGGTAGTCATATCTCTCCTCAATGCCCCTCAAAAAGCGGACAAGCTCTTTATAGATTATGTATCCATTAGGGTGCCAGTAAACCATTGCAGGAGACACCTCCTGAAAACTGTATAAGTCTAAAACCTCACCTATTTTCCTATGGTCTTGTGGTGGCAGGGCAGACCAATCTGATTTCTTTACAATTGATAGATCTACAGCTTTGTGGTCAGCCTTGCTTGCTTCAATTTCGGCGCCGTAATGCTTGGATTGCTCGGCTAATGGGTGGCCTTTTATAGAAAGCGAAAGCTCTTTGTTCCAACCGAAAGGTGCGGCATGCACCTCCCCTTCAAATTTATTATTGGCATATTCCTTCATGTGCTTATATAACGCCATTGATTTGTCAAGCGCCTCGAGGTTGCTGCTAAGATGTGCAAACGGATATAGCACTAGCGTGTTTATCTTTTGCTTCTTAGCAAATGCTATGCTCTCATCTATGAGCTTGTTAGCATAATCGTCCTTGTCGCCTTTTTCAATTGTAAACATCACTACAAGCGCATTACCAAATTTATGGGTTTCGTTATCCTTTGCTTCTTCGTATATGCTTGCTTCAGGCTTCATTGCCTTATAAGCTATACTATTTACATCTAGTTGTAGGGCTTTCATATATACACCTTAGCGTGACATTCTCTTATGAATAAATTCGTGGCTTCCATGGTAGCTTGGTTAGTTGCCATGATGCCGCTATATAGCTCCTGCTTCGCTGGCAACTGCCTCTTGCAGAGGCTTTGCTTCGTCAAGGAAGATTTGACTTTCCAATTGCCTATATTTGATAGCAATGCTCTCTTTTTTTCTATCTTAAATCCTGATTGCAGGTATGCCAGCGATGCTATATGTTTCTTGAAACGCGGGAATCCTGCTTTCACCTTTTTGCCATGCTTTTTTTCTTTGCATCTCATGAAGAAGTGTTTATATGCATCTGGCATCATTTTT
>JAVYWU010000039.1:0-5877 GCA_038877355.1 Candidatus Micrarchaeaceae archaeon
AAAATGATTTACAGTCGTAGATTCCTGGATCCTATTTTCCTATGCTTTTTTTCAAAAGATGCTTTTTTCCTCGACAAAAGTTTAATCTAATTTGATTTAGATTAAACTTAGATTAAACAAAATTTTTATCTTCCTCGAGGACAAGATTTTTGCCAGATTAAACTTTTTGCCATTTAGATTAAACAACTTTTTTAGATTAAACTTTTTGCATTTTTGTTTGTTGGAAATGCAGCTTCACATACTTCTTTTTGAATGTTTGAAAAGCTGTTTTTATTTCATTATTTGCTTGAAAGTTTTTGAAGATTTTGTTTTGCCAAAATTTTCTTAATAAATCTATTTAAGTAACGCATAATGATAAAACCAAAAGAAATATTAAGGTTCCTTGCTAATACTTTTACAGGGCTCGTGGTCCAACGGTACGATGTCAAGCATTTGCGCATAAGCCTTACACGCTGGAGACAGGAGTTCAACTCTCCTCGAGCCCATATTGCTTTTGATGATATAATGGGATATTAATGGGATATGAAATAAGCATTATACTGCCCACCATAGAAGAAAAGGCAGTGTTTGATATAATAGAAGAACTGCATAAAAAGTATAAAGGAAATGAAGAGATTATAATTGTTGATAAATCTAGCGCTGAATATAGAAAGCGTTTGAAAAAAGCAATTTCAAAAATACCTGCAGCAAAATTAATCGAACAAAAAAGTAGATCCTATGAAAGTGCGGTTTTTGAAGGAATGAGAATGGCACATGGAAGCATTATTGCAACCATCGATGCTGATGGAACTCATGAAACTGCAGGTATATGGAGAGCAGAGGAGTTAATAAGAAAAAGCAAGGCAGATATTATCTTTGGAAATAGGTTTGGAAGGCTTGGAAAGCATGCTATGTCATTTAATATACTGTTTGGTAACAAGTTTCTATCTTTCTTGTATTCACTAATATATCAAATAAAACTGCATGACATTCTGACTGGTCTTGTGGTAATGAAAAGGGAGGCATTTGAAAGCATTAAAGACGTTACACCTTACCGCGCAGGCACTGCAATTTTTGCGATAGAACTTGCTAGAAGAAAATATAATATATCAGAAATACCTATTTCTTATTCAGAAAGAAAGTATGGCAACTCCAAGCTTTCAAAATCAAAGTTTTTCTATGGTTTGAAACTTGCATATTATTTAATCATAAAAAGATTAAGTTAGAAGGATATACACTTCCAATCTTGTTTTGATATTTGTAGCCTTCTCCACAGCTAAAGCATTAGCTTTTGTGCTATTGCAAGGTATGTTCCTGCTCTTCGAGCTTTGCCTAAGGCAAATGTGTTTGCCAGTTTTCCAAGCTCGCTTTTAAATTCCATTAGTTCTTTTTCGGGTCTGCTTTTTCTATCGAAGCTCAAAGGCGCCCTTGCCGGGATTTGGACCCGGGTTCCAGGCTCCGCAAGCCCGTGTTCTGTCCAAGCTATACTACAAGGGCACAATATCTATTGTTCATGAAACCTTTTAGCTTTTTGCAAGTATTGAAAGTAAAGTCAATACCGCAACAAGCCTTCAGGTAATAATATATACTTTTATGCAGCAAGTAAATTGATAAAATGGTACTCAAGAGATACAGCTTGGAAGGTATAGCAAAAATTCTGATAGCTCTTGGATTGCTGCTGCTCGCCATATCATGGATTTTAGGGGTATATTATTTTGATAGCACTGGCAAGAGTGCAACACTCATTGTCCCTACTATCTTTACTCTAGTCATTGTGCTTTTGCTTTTAGTAATAAAATACAGGTATACTTTATTTGAAAAATATCCTTATTTAATGAACCTGCCGTCTTTATTTTACAAAATAGGAAAGCAAAAAGATTCTAACGCGCAAGGCATTGCATTCAATATGATATTTACGATACATGCCTTGATAATTGCATTTATTGGATTGCTAAGTATGGTTTTGGCTATTTCAGTAGGCTTAAGCATATATAGCAAGACAGCATCGCCCTTCGTTTACATCTACCTTGCTATAGTTGCAATTTTAGTTGCTGTAGTATTGCTGCAATACCGTAGAATCTACATTAAATTTTCATGATATATATAACTAAATGCAAAAAAGCATTGTGCATTTTGCATTGCTAGATGGTAATATAATGGAATTGTACAATACAATGACGAGGAAAAAAGAGGTTTTCAAGCCGATAAAAGATAAGGAAGTAAGGATGTACAGCTGCGGGCCTACTGTTTACAATTATGCGCATATAGGTAATATGCGCCCTTATATAGTAATAGATATTTTGAAGCGGCTTCTTCTTCATGACGGATATAAAGTAATCCATGTTATGAACATAACTGATGTAGGGCATCTTGTTGGGGATGGAAACCTCGGCGAGGATAAGTTAAAGATGACTGCTTCCAGAGAGCACATTTCTGTTTATGAAGTTGCAAAATTTTATGAATCAAAGTTTCTGGAAGACATAAAGCACTTGAATATACTGTTTCCAACATACCTTGTCAGGGCAAGCGAACATGTTGAAGAGATGCTGCAGCTTATAAGGAAGCTTGATGAAAAGGGGTTTCTCTATAAGCTCGATACCGGCATATACTACGATACATCAAAATTTAAGGATTATGGAAAGCTTATGGGTATGGATTTTGAGAAACTAAACAAATATCTAAAGGCTGGCGCCAGAGTAGAGCGCACAGCAGGCATAAGGAATATAACGGATTTTGCTGTATGGCGCTTCGCAAGCGAAAGCGAGAAAGAGATGGTATGGGATTGTGAATACGGCCATGGCTTCCCTGGCTGGCATATTGAGTGCAGCGCAATGAGCATGAAATATCTTGGCGAACATTTTGATTTGCATAGTGGAGGCGTAGACCATATACCTATACACCATACAAACGAGATTGCTCAATCTGAAGGTGCTACAGGGAAGGCATTTGTCAACTACTGGATGCATGTCGAGTTCCTTTCTGTTGATGGGAGAAAAATGTCGAAATCGTTGCATAATACCTATACGATAGGGGATTTAATGGAGCGGGGCTATACACCTATGGCATACAGATATTTTGTAGCTGCTAGCCATTATAGAAGCCCGCTGAATTTCACTTTTGCAGCGCTCGAAAACGCGCAAAGGACTCTTGAACTTATATACAGTTTTGCAAGAAAGGTAGGCAGGATTGCCAAAGCAGGTGCATCCTATCCCACACTTAAAGAGGATATGGAAGAAATAGAAAAAAGCAGAAAAGCGTTTTTTGCCTTTGCAAACGATGACCTTGACATGCCCCATGCAATTGCAGAGCTCCATGCAATAATAAACAAAGTAAACAAAATGATTGAGGAAAACTCGCTTTCTTCTGAAGGTGCAAAGGAAGTGCTGTCTGTGCTTTTTGATATAGATTCTGTGCTAGGCCTCGGCATAGAAGAAAATGCAAAAGAGCAATCTCTGCCTGAAGAGGCTGAGAAGCTAATGGAAGAAAGGGAAAAGGCTAGATCGGAAAAGAACTTCAACAAGGCCGATTTGATAAGAAAGAAGCTGCTGGAAGATTTCGGCATTGTTGTAGAGGATACGCCGCATGGTGCCTCTTGGCATTATGCTAACCCCTAGACAGCTTAAGCAAAGCCATCTTTTTCATTATATCCATTTCAGATGCAATTTTGTACATATTTTCTGCATGCATTTTTTCTTCTTTTTTAGGCATATATTTTTTCGCTTTTACTCCATCTATAGCAAGGAATTTTTTGCATGAAGCATCCGAGCCACAAAAAGCTACAAAATTTGATTTGTCTTTTGCGCCAGCTATTTTCACTGCTTCAGATATTTGGTAAGTAAACGCTATGTACAAAAGCGTTTCCATGCCGACCCCGTTTGCAATATTCCTATTGTCAAAAAAATCAGCCACAGCATTTGCATATGCAACTATAAGGTGCTTTCTGCTTATTACTGCATAAGGATCTATTAGCGCAACATCTTTCTCTATAATTCCAAATAAACGCTCTAACTCCATTTTTGATGAAGCTCTAAAAGTAAACGCATTCTTTTCAATGCTCTCTAGCTGCCTAGCTTGCATGCTCTTACCCTTTATGGACTGGGCGGGATTTGAACCCGCAACCACCGCCTTGCGAAGGCGGCATCCTACCATTGGACTACCAGCCCTCTCCTAAAAGATATTTTGGCACGGAAAAGTATAAAAGAATAGCAAACAAAAGGGTAAATTATTAGAGGTTGATTTAATGGGCGATGAAAAGGACGCAGCGATAAGAAGCATATTCAAGCATGTTCTGCATAATATAAAGCCTACTCCTAAAGAAATAGATGCAATAACCTATGCCGCAAATATGGTAATGGCCAGGCTTGAAAAAGTCCTTTCAAAAAACGTAGAGATAATACTTGCAGGTTCGGTTGCGCGTGGCACGCAGCTAAAGAGCGAATCAGATATTGACATATTCCTGCTTTTTCCTAAATCTGGAGATGAACGAAAGATGGAGAAAAAAGGAATAGATGCCGCAAAAAAAATCGTAAATGTAAAGCAAGGTGAGAGTTATACGCTGAAATATTCAGAGCACCCATACCTGCAGCTGATGCTTAAAGATCCGCCGGTCAAGGTGGACATTGTTCCTGCTTTTAAGATCGCAGATTCATTTGAGCTTGGGAGCGCAGTTGATAGGACTCCATTGCACAACGATTTCATAAGGTCACATTTGACAGAAGAGCAAAAGGATGAAGTTCGCATATTGAAAGCATTTATGCATAACCACTATGTATATGGCGCAGATTCAAGCGTAAACGGCTTTCCTGGCTATCTATGCGAGCTGTTGATTCATTATTACGGCTCAGCTGCGAATGTATTAAAAAATTTTGCAAACATTTCTTTGCCTATGTGCCTTGATCCAAAAAACAAAGCTGAAATAAAGGATGAAGCCGTGTTCAAAAAATTCAATTCTAACTTTATAGTTATTGATCCTACCGACCAAAACAGGAATGTTGCTGCTGCCGTATCTAGTGATACTCTCGGCAGATTTTCCATGGCAGCATCCATATTTCTAATGAAGCAGTCTCTTGATGCATTTTATGGCCCCCGCTTCGATATGACTAATACCTCTGCTAAATTGGTGAAATTGTGCAATACCTTAAATTTGGATGTATATGCAATAGTTTTCAACGTTTCTGGTATAACTGAAGATATAATATGGCAGCAAATAAGGCGCTTTGGGAAAAACTTGCTTCAGCAAGTCTTAAAAAGCTCCTTCCTGCCTGTTATGTCTATTGAAAACGTTGGCGAAGGCAGCGCAGTATATGCAATATTTGTAAACAAAAAAGCATATGTCTTGCCTATCCGTGGACCTAGCCCCTTCATAAAGCCTGCATCACTGCAATTTGCGGGCTCGCACAGCATAGTATACATTAGCAATAATTATCTTTTTGCTATTGAAAAAGCCAAATATGTAACATTTAAAGAATTCTTAAACAAGCTCTTGAATAAAGATTATCCTTTGCCTTCATATCTTAAAAAATCCAAAATGCAAATTTTTTCAAATAGGATCCCTGAAGAATATGCAAAATTGATTTACGAGCGATATATTAAACAGACAAATTTCTAGGCTAAATAAGTAGCATATGCTTTATCTCAGTGAACTGAAAGCTCCTTTAACTTGGCAAGGGATGAAAGCGAGCAAATGTATCTATAGTTTATAATAGACACGTTGAAAATTAAGGTAAATATTAGTACAAATAAAAAAGAACAACATGATAAGAAAAAGGCAAGGCAACAAGAGCAAAAAGGAGAATAGATTGTAAAAGTATATGAAATAAAATTCGATAAAAGCAAAATCTCAAAACAAAGATGTGATGCGCTTCAAAGATTCTTTCTTGAAGGAAATGGTTTACAAAC
>JAVYWU010000040.1:0-5823 GCA_038877355.1 Candidatus Micrarchaeaceae archaeon
AGTATTTACATTTGACCCTACGCTCTTCAATATAAATGGAAGGGCTGCAGACCAGTTTTCAAACCTTTCAGAGATATCCACCCCTGCAGGCTATGCAAATTTCAGCAATACATGGCAGTGCATGGCCATAGATTATGGATATTGGTGCGAGTCTACAACAGCTTCAGAAAAAAATTATTGCGATTATGAAATGGCGCAATTCAATACAAGCCTAATAACGCAGGCGACAATCAGCAACTCGAAACTCAATGCAACTTATTCCATATACAAAATAAATGGCCTCAGGTAATGATTGCTTATTTGCTATTCAATATTTGCTATTCAAGTGGTAAAATGTTTTCCAGCGAACCTTATAGCGGCCCTGATAGCTTCAAGTTCGTTGAAAGGCTTTTTAGAAGGGAAAGGCGCTTGCTGATTTCTTCTCCTTATATATGCGCATATTATGCAAAGATGCTTTTGCGCATATCTTCAAGAAAGCGCATATACCTTATAACATCAAAGGAGCCGAAAAGCAATGCAGAGGCGCTGAAGTATCTTTCCCGCAAGAATCCATTCCGCCTTTGGGCTTATCTGGCTGCAATTGCTGCCGTGCCTGCCTTTTTTGCAAGCATATATCTATCAGCAGCATTTCTGCTTCTTGCAATTGCACTTTTTGCAAAGAAAAGCAACCTGCGCATCAAGTTTGCCAGCGCATCAGTGCACGAGAAACTTTACATAGGAGAAAATGAAGCGATAGTTGGAAGCGCAAACCTCACATATTCTGGAATGCACAGCAATATAGAGCATATAGAGATAATAAAGGACAAAGAGGAGATAGAGAAAATAACAAGGCATTTCTATAAGCTTTGGAACAGCATATAGCTACCAGAAGTATATTGCCCAGAACCTCATAAACTTCCTTAATGCTATTCTAAATGGGCTGGTATTTTTCTTTATGTCTGATATAAGGGCTTTGTAAAGAACCTTTTCTTGCGCATCAAGCTTGCCTTCCTTGACGATCTGCTGCTTCTTTCCATCCACAATCTGCTCTTCGGTCTTGCTTATTACTTCTTTCTTTACCATTGCATACCATTCATCCAATGAGCTGCCTTGGCTTTCCTTGTCTTTCAATATGCTCATGAAGTCGTGCATGTTGAGCTTCCTCTCTTTTTTGTAGTTATATTCATGAAGCAGTGGCTTCATCGCAGCCTTGTCGCATATGTGCTCTATGTCTGCGGGCGAGTAGCCCATTGTTGCCCTTGCTAGCCTGCCAAAGTTTATATAGCCTCTATGCTTGTTCTTGGTATAAAACTCTATAAGCTTTTTCCTCTCCCTATAAGTTGGCGGCCGCAAGTACACAGAATCGCCAAACCTGCCGCTTCGCTTCAATGCTGGATCTATATCCCAAGGCTGGTTTGTAGTGCCTATCACGAATATGCCTTCTGGATTCGCTTCAACGCCGTTCATTTCAACTAAAAACTGGTTTACCGCAAGCCTCAATGCCGAGCTTTCGCCGCCTTCTTGGCCGCCGCCTCTTTTCACCCCAAGCGCGTCGACCTCATCGAAAAGTATTATGCATGGTGTGTGCTCCCTTGCCTGCTGGAACACTGCATGCAAATTCTTTTCAGTGTTTCCTGTATACATATCCACTATTTGGTTTATCCTTGCTATTATGACGTTTGCGCCTGCCTCGCCAGCCACTGCATCTACAATGTATGTATTGTGCACTATCATATCCTCTGCTATGAAATTGTGCGTGTTTTCTACTGTCAGGTCGTATACGAATTCAGGCGTTTCTGCCTTTTCTATTGCAGACACCTTTTCAAATCCTGTTTCTTCAACATCTTCAAGCTTGCCTCCTATAAGCCAATTTGCAAGCCTTTTGAAGTCTGCCCCTTTTATGGAAAGCTTGCTTTCCTTGGCATTTGCATATGAGTTGACTCCAAGCCTCAGGAGGATATGCTGGAGCTGCCTGAGCATGCCGTTGGGAGCAAAGCAGTATGCTTCATTTTTGCCCATCTTCAGGATGTCAAAGAATAGGGATTTTGCAAAAAGGCTGAATAGCGCTTTATTGAGGCTGAATATATAAGGAGGGAGGGCATCTTCGCCATGCCGGGCAATGCCCATGAATTGCTTTACGCCGCTGCCTGCATTGTGCGCTGCTAAATCCCTAACTATTTCGTTCTTGACTGACATAATATTCCGCTCATCCATCTCCTGCATGCCAAAAACATTTATTGCCATAGGCACTAATATTTCATCGCCTTCAGCTAATCTATCCGCCCTGATCCAGCCGCTTTTTGAAATGAACATATGCTCTGGGGTGCATTTTATCGCCCTGCCAGAAGATGTTGAAATTTTCAGGAGCTCCTTGCCTGGAAGCTTCCACCATCCTGAAACTTCCCCTCTGGTGATTTTGCCATTGCTGTCAATAGTTGCTACAAACTTCTCCTTGCTGCTTACAATATTGTCAATGCGCTCCAGCCTTCCATCATAAAGGAGCACTCTTGTTTCCCCTGAAACGCACTTGCCGACCCCTGGCGGGCCATAAAGAAGCAGGCCGACGCCAAGCTTTTTCCCGTATTTTTTGAACAGGTCTGGCCTCTGTATTGCAAGCACAACATTTTCATAAAGATACTTTTTTATTTTGTTCAATCCTACAACATCATTAAAGTTGTGCTTTGCCTTATAGAATGCAAGCTTTTTTATCTGCCCCTCTTCTATGATTTCTTTGTCTTCTTCTTGCTTTTGCATTTGCTGCTCTGCAGCTTTGCTTCTTTGGTCTGAACTTTTAGCTTCCTGATCTGAATTTTTAGGTTCCTGGTCTGCATTTACATGAAGCATATTGTCAATGCGCTCCAGCCTGTTTTTTGCTTCTGCATAGTTTGGATCAGCAGCCAGGGATTTTTCATACCAGAACCTTGCGCCTATCAGGTCGTTATTCTGTTCTGCTATGTCGCCCATGAGGAGCGGGGCGTCAGCGCTTTTTGGCTCCAGCTCCATCACTGCCTCTAAATCTTTTTTTGCTATATCATAATTTTTAAGTATTACATTATTCAAAGCCCTATTGAAGTATGCGCTTGAATAGCTGGGATAAATCTCTATAGCCTTTGTATATTCTGCAATTGCTTCTTCAAACTTGCTATCGTCGAATAGGTTGTTGCCTCTTCTCCAGTGCTCCTTTGCTTCCGCTGGTATCTCCCCTACTGGGGCATTTGAAGCGGCATTTCCAGCATCTTGATCAGCCATAGCATTACCATATTTATATAAATGCGATTTATTATTATTTCTTTCTTTCGTATTTTTTTATCGTCATTGCAAAATGCTTGCGTTAGCCAAGCAAACATGCAAAATATCTGTCAGATGCGCTGCTTGCTGAGATATATGCTAAGCGCTGCATCGACCTTTGCAATATTGGCATTTTCCCTTGGAACGTTTATGAATTTAACCTCTCTGAATTTTTTCACCAAGCCCATGAGCCTGCTGTTAAGCTCCTGCAATGAAGCTGATTTGACTTTGAATTTGCCAGATGCCTGCATAGTGGCAAGCCTGCTGTCTGAATAAATTTCTATCTTTTCACTGCTGCTTATGTTCTTGCTGCACCATTCCAAAGCAAGTATCATTGCCATATATTCTGCATAATTGTTGGTCTTAATCCCATTATATGCAATTCCCTCTTTGATAAGCTTGCCGTCATTATAAATGGCCCAGCCAGATGCGCTCTTTCCAGGATTGCCTTGCGATGCGCCATCTGTATATATGCGTATCATCCACTCATCTATGCGCTGCATTATTGCATTTTAGCCTGCTCTATTGCAAGCCCAACATTTATGCCGTTTATTGCAATCATGCTGTATTCAATGCCTTCCTGCTTTGCCAGGCTTATTGAAGCTGCCTTTACTGCTTTCATTATCTCCTGCTTGTGCCTGCCAACCAATTCGCAGAAAGATGCATCTGCATCTATGTGCAATATTATATAATCTGAAAATTTGAGGCCTTTTGCCTTTCTGGCAAGCTGCACGCTTCTTGCAAGCTCGCGCACAGCATATTTCTCAAAAAGCTCCTTGCTTATGCTTGGATTTACATATGCAAGGCCGCCTGAGAACGGCACCGCATCGGCATTCCTTGCCTTTTCTATTATTGCAAAGTATTCTGCATGTATTTCGTACAAGCCTTTCTCCGTATGAAGCATGTATGCGCCAGAGCTTTCAATCGCGTTTTCTAGCTCTGCTGGATTTGCTTTGGCAAGCTCTCCAGCAACATATTGCGCCTCGCTTTTGAATATTGGGCCTAGCTTTGCAAAAACAGGCTTTATCTCCTTCTCTTGCATTGCCTGCTTTACCAAAAGCCTTTCTATATTTGCATATTGGCATATTATTCCGCTAAGCTTTACAAGCGCTTCATATGCATTGCTGTTTGCCTCTATTGTTGCTTCTTCTAGTGGCTGGCGGAGGGGCAGCGACTTTTTCTCCCTGCTGTTCAAAAGCGCGCTTGTTGCCTCTATCGCAATAGAAAATTCTGCTTCAAGCTCCTTGTTTATAAGCCTTTTTTCGGCTTTTGGCCATGAAGAAAGGAATACGCTCTCGCCGTTGCTAAACAGCTCTCTATATATATATTCAGAAGAAAATGGGGCAATGCACGACATTATAGGAAGGAGCTTGCGCATTACGTATAGCACTGTTTCTGCAACATCTTTCTTGTCGGAATTGCTACCTGAAACTGCGCGCTTCTTGGCAAGCTTTACATAAAATCTGCTGAAATCGTTGAGCATGAAGCTTCTTGCCTCTGCAACCGCAGCGTCTATCTCATATGCATCAAGATGCTTTGTAACATCTGCAACAACATTGTTTATCCTTGAAATGATCCAGAGGTCTTCAAGGGCTTTGCTTTCCTTCATATGCGCTTTATGCCTAGTATCAATGCCTGCGAGCGCGGCAAGCTCTTTTGCCAGCTGCGAAAGATTGTAAAATGTTATTATATTCTTATTGCCCTCCTTTAGCTCGCTTAGCCTAAGGGGCAAATCCATCCACCTTGGCTTTGATGTGCACCATAGCCTGAAGCCATCTACCGAAGTAAGCTTAAGCAGCTCTTCTGCATTTATCGCATTGCCAAGGTGCCTGTGCATTTCCTGGCCGTATTCATCTACAAGCATGCCCCCTATATTGACTTCCTTGAATGGGGCCTTGCCGTAAAGCGCAACGCTTGTCCTTATCAGCGTAGAGAACCAGCCCCGGATCTGGTCATTGCTTTCTGTTATCCAGTCAGCAGGGAACATTTTTTCAAACTCCTCGCTTGTTAGGCTTGCCGTATGCGCTATCCCTGAATCGTACCATACGTCAAATACATCAGGCACGCGATCCATCTCTGCGCCGCACTTGCTGCATTTTATTTTAATCTCATCTATGTAAGGCTTGTGCAAATCTTTCAAAGCAGCTACCTTCCCTTTGTCCAATGCTTTTTCATTGAGCTTTTCAAGCGATTCTATTACCTCTATTGAGCCGCACTTGCTGCAAACCCATATTGGAAGGGGTATGCCAAAATACCTTTGCCTTGATATGCACCAGTCAGGCGAGCTGCGCAAAGAATCCTCCTGCCATTTGCCGCCTTCGCTAGGATGCCATACTATCTTTCTGTTCGCCTTTATGGTCTTTGCCTTTATCCTTTGTATATTTATGAACCATTGCGGGGTTGCTATGTATATAAGCTTGCTGTGGCACCTCTCGCAGTGCGGATAGCTGTGCGTTATTTCCTGCCTTGCAAGCAGGGCCCCTGCATCCTCCAATTCCTTTATAATTCTTGCGTCTGCTTCATCCGGCACTGAAAGGCCGGCAAAGCCATCAAGCT
>JAVYWU010000041.1:0-5108 GCA_038877355.1 Candidatus Micrarchaeaceae archaeon
AAGCATTGTTGCCTTTTTCAGCAGCATAATGTGCAATTTTGCTATTTATACCTTTCTGCTTTGCTTCTTTCCACTCCACCAGATTAGAAGCCGGCAAATTTCTAGCAAGGTGAACTACTCTGCTTGCCAAACCAGGCTTCCGCTCGCTTGGTTAATGCTTTTTGATTATTGAAGGCTCCTGGCATTCCCTC
This sequence comes from Candidatus Micrarchaeaceae archaeon, assembly GCA_038877355.1. Taxonomy (GTDB): domain Archaea; phylum Micrarchaeota; class Micrarchaeia; order Micrarchaeales; family Micrarchaeaceae; genus JAVYWU01. The sequence continues at coordinate 192 of JAVYWU010000041.1, forward strand.
CTTATTAAGAATATGGCAGCAGATGGCTTTCTGCTTACATTATGCAATATTTGCATTATTCATAGGGCAGCAATGCTATTGTTATTGCCAATATATAGCGCTTATGAAGCGGAAACATTCTGCTCAGCGGTCATTCCAACGGCGCTTGAAACTCCGTTCTGCTTTGCCACGCCTATGTAGGTTTCAGCGTATTTGAGCATTTGGTCGTTGTGCGTGACAACAATAAACTGCGATTTTTTTGATATCTTGCTTATAAGCATGGAAAGCTTTTCAGAATTGTCCTTGTCAAGTGAAGCGTCTATTTCGTCAAAAACGTAAAAGGCCATGGGCTTTTGCATCTGTATTGCCATTACAATCATTATTATCATAAGGTCCCTCTCCCCTCCAGAAAGCGTTGCGAAGTTTTTATGCTTTCCTTTTGCATCCTTTATGTCAATCATAAGCCCTGAATCAAATTCATTTTTAGGGTTTGACAGAATAAGCTCTGCCTCGCCTTCAAAAATCTGCTTGTAAAGGTCCTTGAAATTTTTGTTGACTCTTGCAAGCGTATCCTCAAACACGTATCTCTTCCTTGTTTCTATCTGTTCAATCATGTTTATTACTGAAGCCTTTTCCTTCTTCAGCACATCCAGCTTTCCCTGCGCTTCATCTACATCCTTCTTCTTCTCTTCATACAGCTCAGGCGCCTTGAGGTTTATGTTGCCCATTTTCGACAATTCCTCTTTATCCTGCTCAAGCTTTTTTGAAAGCTCCTCCTCGTTGCCATCAAGCTCTGCAAGCTCCTCCCTGCCGGCAAATTCAGCCTTTATGTCGCCAATCCTAACCTCAAGCTGGGCCTTTGCGGTTTCCTTTTCCATTACCTGCCTGCCTATTCTTTCCATTGCAGCTTGAAGCTTGCCTTTTTCTATTTCATTGCTTGAGATTTTCTGATTTATGCTTTCAAATTCGCCATAAAGCTTTTTCATTTCCTCATTCTCCTTGTCCATTTCCTTTTCAATTGCGCTTTTCTCTTCACGTTTTTTCTCCATTTCCTTTTCAATTGCGCTTTTCTCTTGCATCAATACATTAAATGCTTTTTCTGCATCTTCAAATGCCTTCCTGCTTGCTTCAAGCCTTGCTTTTAGGAGCTCGTTCTCTTTGCTTAGCTCAGCCTTTTTTATCCTTGCTGCTTCTGCTCTTTTCCTTGCCTCTTCGATGCTGTTGCTGCCTTCCTTTACAATGGAGCCTGTAAGCCTTTCGTACATATTGCGCTCGCTTTTCCTTGCCTCTTCTATGCTCATGCTTAGGTTTTCCTTTTCCTTTTTCAGCTTTTCGGCAAATTCCTGCAGCTTTGCCTTCTTCCCTGAAAGCTCTTCCAGCTTCTTGGCTATTGCTTCTATTTCCTCCTGCTGCTTCTGCTCCTCCATGCCTGCATAGCTTTCCTCAACATCAAGCTTGACCGCTTCAGCTTCGATATCAGCAAGCCTTTTCCTTGCTTCTTCTTTGCTGCTTTCTATAGCTTCCAAGCTTGCGTTTATACTTTCAATTTCCTTGTTTGCTTCATCCATTTTTATGCGCAATGCACCTGCGCTTGCTATTGGCTTTATTGCCCCTCCGCTTACCACTCCTGACTGCTCAACAAGCTCCCCTTCAAGCGTCACATACCTTCCATTCCCTATGCCTCTTTCCTTTGCCTCTCCTATGCTTTTTACTAAATATGTTCCTGCAAATATGTATCTGAAGGCATTTTCAAACTTCTTGTCAAACCTCACAAAATTTATCAGCATGCCTTCCTTGGCTTCCTCTTTGCTTGCCTTTATATCCTGCAAAGGTATAAACGTTGCCCTCCCTGCCTTGCTTTCCTTAAGGAGCTTTATGCATCTATCAGCAACATCTATGCTATCTACAATGAAGTAATTGAGCCTTGCCCCTCCTGCTGCGCTTATTGCAACGGCATACGTGCTGTCATATGTGCAAAGCTCGCCAGCGCTTCCATAGAAGCCGCTTATCTCTTCTTTCAATAACGCTTCAATCTTGTCTATGCTGCTTCCAGCCATTGCCATCTGCTCGCGAATGTTTATTGCTTCCTTCTGCAGCTCCCCAAGCCTCTTCATAAGCGCATTTGCGTTGCTGTTCAGGCTTGTTATCTCCTTTACTGCATTTGCCCTCTTTTCAGCTATTTCCTTCCTTTTTGCATCTTTTGATTTCCTTGCTTCATCAATCTCTTTTTTCTTTCTTTCCTTTCCTTCCATCTCTTCGCTTGCCCTTGCAATGTCTTTGTCGATTGCATTCATCTCAAAGAGTATGTTGGAATAGTCATTGCTTGAAGTTGCAAGCTTGCCCTCCATTTCCTGAAGGCTATCGCTAAGATGCTGGTATTCCCTGGAGAGCTCTTCAAGCTCAATCGAATTGCCGCCAGCTGCAATGCCTTTCATTGCTTCTTCCTCCTCTTTCAGCAGCATAGCAATATTTTCCTCATTGCCTGCTATCCTCGGCGCAAGCCCTTCAATTTCCTTCTTTGCTTCTTCCATCCTGGCTTGCATATTGCCCAAATCATGCCCTATCCCGCTTGCCTTAAGCTCAAGCTCTGCAATGGCCTTGCTTATGCTGTCATATGCCCCCTTGCTGCTGCTTCCACCTGCATGCTCATTCATCATCTTTGATCTGCTTTCCCTTTCAGCTGCGAGCTTTTCTATTTCATTGCTTATGCTTTTTGCATCATTTTCCAGCTTCTCCATCTCATCTAAAAGCTTCCTCCTTTCTTCCTCAATTTTTTTGTAATCCTCTTCAAGCTTCCTTTTCCTTCTTGCAAGCAGCGTATAGCTTATCCTTTTTGCCTCTTCGGTGAGTGCATTGTATTTTTCTGCCTGCTCCTTTTCTTTCCTCAGCTCTTCCAAGAATCCAATCCTTTCATTTAATATGCCTTGTGCATTGGCGAGCATTGCCTCAACCTTTTCAAGCTCCTTCAATGCATCCTCTTTTTTTACGTCAAACTCCTTTATGCCTGCTGCTATATCTATAAGCTCCCTCCTGCCTTTTGCGCTCAATGCCTGCAGCTTTCCTATTTCTCCTTGTGCAACAGTGTTTGTTTCATTTATGTTGCTTCCCTTTTGGTTCAAGATGTTTACCACGTCCTGCCTGGTAGCCCTCTTCTCATCTATCCTGTATACTATGCTATTGTTTTCTATTGACTTTTCAACCTCAAAGCTTTCATCCCCGCCAAACACGACCTTCACATAAGTATGCTCATCCTTTTTTGCATTTTCGTTTATGAGCTCAGCTGTTGAGTTTATCCTCATCCTTTTCAATGACTGCTCCCCCAAGGCAAAGAAAAGTGCGTCGCATATGCTCGACTTGCCGGAGCCGTTCGGCCCAACAATGCAATTGAAGCCGCTTGTAAGCCTTATCGAGGCGTGCCTGAACGACTTGAAATTGTGCAGGACAATCCTTTCAATATAGATCATATGCCTCTACCACGCTCTTTTATACCAAGCTTATTTGCCAGATGCAAGGCAATTATGGATTCTGCATGCCTTGCAAGCAATATGCCTAAAAACTTGTTTCCGCTAAATACTGCCGCTATCCCTTCCCTGCTGTTGCCCATCTCCCTTAATGCCTTTGACAACGAATCATTCGCCTTTACTGACGGCATAGGTACGCTTGCATCCTCTGCATTCCTATACCTTTTGTCATTCAGTATATTAAATGATAATCTAGCAACTGCCTTTATCTCCTTTCCTTTCTTTGTTATTATTATATGCTTCTTCTTTTTGATCATCAATTCATATATATGCAGGAGCGTTGCATTTGGCTTTACCATTATGTAATCCCTGCTTAATGCATCCTTCACCTTGAGGTCCATCGCGTATTCGCGAATATATGCGCTTTGCAGCTCTTCCTTTGCCCCTCCATAAAGGTAGACTGCAATTATAAAATCCCACAGCACTATGAACTCCTTGTAAAAAAGCGAATATGGCTCTATGGCAACATAGGCAAACGTGAAAACTATGAAAAGCGCTATAAAGGCATTCCCAACCTTTGCTGTTGTTTTCGTGGCATCTATAAAGCTTTTCTTCTTCCTTAGATAGCCTCTAAGCACCCTCCCTCCATCAAGCGGAAATCCAGGCAGGATATTGAATACCCCAAGAAGTATGTTGAGGAGGAACATAAATTGGAAAAGCTGCCTAAGCATGCCTGCAGGGGTAGCTGCAGCTAAAATTCCAAAAACCAAGCCCAAAAAAATGCTCATTAAAGGGCCAACGATTGCTACTCTAAACTCAAGCTTAGGGCTCATATTGTCTGCATCTTCTATTTCTGACACGCCTCCGATTGGCAGGAGCATTATCCTTTTTATCTTAAGCCCGTTCCTTTTTGCTGTTATGGAATGCGCAAGTTCATGTATGAACACGCATATGAAAAGCATGACAATTATTATGAATAAATAAAGCGATCCTGAAGCAAGCGAAATATAAAGGGAAAAGAGCAGAAGCAGCAGGAATGACCAGTGGAGCTGTACATCTATGCCAAAGGCCTTCCCTATCACAGGAGAAAAATTTGCCATCTAACTCACTTATTATTTGTAAAATAACATTTATCATAATTGCGGTATTTTATACTACATATTTTTATTAAGCTATTTTTATCCTTCTGCTTAGCGCGAGCTTTGCAAGCAGCATTGCCGGCTATGCATTATTTTGTGTGCATTATATAAAAGATTATGGGCTTTGCTGTCTGTGTATTTAAAATAGAATTTAAAATAGAATTTGCAGAATGGAAGCAAATATGTTGTTCCAATTACTTGTTGAAGCAGAAGCATCCAGATTTCCATCAGCAGGTGCTGCAAACGTTTAGCTTCAAAATGGCAAATGTAATAAAGCCTGTTTTGCATTGCATGCATTGATGTAAGTTCTTTCAAATGCATTACGCAAAAATAGCAAA